>NZ_JBEPFL010000013.1:0-189820 GCF_040301925.1 Streptomyces sp. NPDC000075 | reverse complement strand
ATCCACCGGAGTGGACGGGGTATCAACTTCTGGCGTTGATTTTTGGCACGCTGTTGAGTTCTCAAGGAACGGACGCTTCCTTTGTACTCACCCTCTCGGGCTTTCCTCCGGGCTTTCGTTCTTGCGATTCAGACTCTATCAGAGTCTTTCTCGCTTGCTTTCCAGGTCCTTCGCTTTCGCGCTTTCCCTTTCCGGCGGTTCCGACTCTATCAGATCCTTTCGGGCCTGACTCCCAGTCAGCGGGGTGTGCTTTCCGGGCGGTTGGGCCCTTCCGGCGAGTGAGACAGTAGCGGATTCCTTGCCCCCGAAGCCAATCGGCGGCTGCGTCCTGGAACGCGGATTCCTCATTCGCAAATACGCATGAAAACGAGACGACGGAGTGCGTCGTTCGTTCGAATGAGTAGTGCGGGATGGCTGTCCGGGGACCGACCGGAGTCGGCGCTCACTTCGGACAACTCGAAGAACCTTACGGATCTGGAACGTACGTGTCAACCCCGGCCGGCAGTCCCGCCAGTCCCCCGAAACTCACCTCGTCCTCACGCCCTGAGGGCTACGCTGCTTCCCATGACCACGCATGCACCCAAGCTCAGCCTTCGTTGGTGGCCCGCCTGACGGCGGCCGACCTCCGACACGAGCACGCATGCGCTCACGGCCGCCGCTACGGCGGCCGTTTCGTTTTCCTCCCCCTCCTGGGAGTGACCCGGCCGCCCGACGCGGCGGCCCGGCGACTCACACCACACCGCAGGACATGAGGGAGAGACAGGACATGACGAGGATCTTCAGCGGGATCACCCCGTCCGGGCACCTGACGCTGGGCAACTACCTGGGGGCCCTGCGCCAGTGGGTCGAGGCCGAGCACACTCCCTCCGACGCGCTGTTCTGCGTCGTCGACCTGCACGCCCTGACCGTGGAGCACGATCCGGCGCGGTTGCGGCGGCTCACCCGGCAGAACGCCACGCTGTTCCTCGCCGCCGGGCTGGATCCACGGCGGTGCACCCTCTTCGTCCAGAGCCATGTCGCCGAGCACACCCGGCTGTCCTACCTGCTGGAGTGCACCGCCACCGACGGGGAGCTCCGGCGGATGATCCAGTACCGGGAGAAGGCGGCGAAGGCGGAGGCCGCCGGGCAGGGCGTACGGCTGTCGCTGCTGACGTATCCCGTGCTGATGGCCGCCGACATCCTGGCCTACGCGGCGGACGAGGTGCCGGTGGGCGAGGACCAGCGGCAGCACGTGGAGCTGACCCGGGACCTGGCGGTGCGGTTCAACCAGCGGTACGGGCACACCTTCACCGTGCCGAAGGCGACGCTCCCCACCGTGGGCGCGCGGGTGATGGACCTCCAGGACCCGACGTCGAAGATGGGGAAGTCCAGTGAGAACACGGCGGGCATCGTCTATCTCCTCGACGAGCCGGCCGTGATCACCAAGAAGGTGATGCGGGCCGTGACGGACAGCGGCGAGGGCGGGGTCGTCTACAACCGGGCGGCGCGGCCCGGGGTGGCGAACCTGCTGGACGTGCTGGCCGCCTGTACGGGCGGGGATCCGGAGAAGCTGGCCGGGGGGTACGCGCAGTACGGGCCGCTGAAGCGGGACGTCGCCGAAGCGGTGGTGGAGCTGCTGCGGCCGCTGCGGGAGCGGCACGCCGTGCTGGCGGCCGACCCGGGCGAGGTGGAGCGGGTGCTGCGGGAGGGGGCCGAGCGGGCGCGGGGCATCGCGCGACCCGTGGTGGACCGGGCGTACGAGGCCATCGGGCTGCTGCCGGCATGAAGGGGGAGGGAGGGGCCCCGCGGCCGGGGCCCCTCCCCCGTCTCAGCTGTTGCCGGTGGCGAGTTCGCGGCTGCGGTCGCGGGCCGCTTCGAGGGCGGCGATGAGGGCCGCCCGTACGCCGTGCTTCTCCAGCTCCACGATGGCGTTGATCGTCGTACCGGCCGGGGAGGTGACGGCCTCGCGGAGCTTGACCGGGTGCTCGCCGCTGTCGCGGAGCATCACGGCGGCGCCGATGGCGGCCTGGACGATGAGGTCGTGGGCCTGGGCGCGGGGCAGTCCGAGGAGGATGCCCGCGTCGGTCATGGCCTCGACGAGGAAGTAGAAGTAGGCGGGGCCGGAGCCGGAGAGGGCGGTGGCCGCGTCCTGCTGGGACTCGGGGACGCGCAGGGTCTTGCCGACGCCGCCGAAGATCTCCTCGGCGTGGGCGAGGTGCGCGGCGGTGGCGTGGCTGCCGGCCGAGATGACGGACATGGCCTCGTCGACGAGGGCGGGGGTGTTCGTCATGACGCGGACGACGGGGGTGCCGGGGGCGAGCCGTTCCTCGAAGAAGGCGGTGGGGATGCCGGCGGCGCCGCTGATGACGAGGCGGTCGGCGGGGACGTGGGGGGCGAGTTCTTCGAGGAGCTTGCCCATGTCCTGCGGCTTGACGGTGAGGATGAGGGTGTCGGCGCGCTTTGCGGCTTCGGCGTTGCTGACGGCCTCGACGCCGTAGCGGGTGTGGAGCTCGGCGGCGCGTTCGGGCCGGCGGGCGGTGACGAGCAGTTTGGCCGCCGGCCAGCCGCCGCGGATCATCCCGCTGAGCAGGGCCTCGCCGATCTTGCCGGTACCGAGGACTGCGACTGTCTGGGTCATGCCCGATTCACCTCGCCGAACGAACGCGGAACGCGTGGAGACGTACGCCCTCATCCTTGCACCCGTCCGCGTGGGGGTGAGGGGGTGTCCGCTCCGTGGTCAGGGCGTGCGGCGGCGGAGGGTGGCGGCGCCGAGGGCGAGGACGAGCAGGGCGCAGGCGGCGACGACGACGGTGTCGCGGACGAAGTCTGCGGTCATGTCGGTGTGGGTGAGGACCTGGGTCATGCCGTCGACGGCGTAGGACATGGGCAGGACGTCGGAGAGGGCGGAAAGGACGGGCTGCATGGTGTCGCGGGCCGCGAAGAGTCCGCACAGGAGCAGCTGCGGGAAGATCACGGCCGGCATGAACTGGACGGCCTGGAACTCGGAGGCGGCGAAGGCGGAGACGAACAGGCCGAGGGCGGTGCCGAGGAGGGCGTCGAGCAGTGCGACGAGGAGGAGCAGCCAGGGGGAGCCGGTGACGTCGAGGCCGAGGAGCCAGAGGGCGAGGCCGGTGGCGAGGAGGGACTGGACGACGGCGACGGCGCCGAAGGCGAGGGCGTAGCCGGCGATGAGGTCGCCCTTGCCGAGCGGCATGGCGAGGAGGCGTTCGAGGGTGCCGGAGGTGCGTTCGCGGAGGGTGGCGATGGAGGTCACGAGGAACATCGTGATGAGGGGGAAGATCCCGAGGAGGGACGCGCCGATGCTGTCGAAGGTGCGCGGGCTGCCGTCGAAGACGTAGCGGAGCAGGGTCAGCATCAGGACGGGGACCAGCAGCATCAGGGCGATGGAGCGCGGGTCGTGGCGCAGCTGGCGCAGGACGCGGGCGGCGGTGGCGAGGGTGCGGGCGCCGTTCATCGCTGGGTCTCCGTTTCGAGGGTGCCGGTCTGGGCGTCGGCTCGTGCGTCAACTCGTCCGTCGGCTTCGTCGACGAGGCGGAGGAAGCCTTCTTCGACGGTGGCGCTGCGGGTGCGGGTGCGGAGGGCTTCGGGGGTGTCCTGGGCGAGGATGCGGCCTTCGCGCATGAGGAGCAGGTCGTGGCAGCGCTCGGCCTCGTCCATGACGTGGGAGGAAACGAGGATCGTGACGCCGCGGCCGGCGGTGATCTCGTGGAAGAGGTTCCAGAGGTCGCGGCGCAGGACGGGGTCGAGGCCGACGGTGGGTTCGTCGAGGACGAGCAGTTCGGGGGTGCCGAGGAGGGCGACGGCGAGGGAGACGCGGCTGCGCTGGCCCCCGGAGAGGTTTCCGGCGAGGGCGGTGGTGCGGCTGGTGAGGTCGACGTCGGCGATGGCCCGTTCGACGGCGGCACGGCGGCGGTCGGCGGCGGCGCGGCCGGGGTCGAGGACGGCGGCGAAGTAGTCGAGGTTCTGCCGGACGGTGAGGTCGTCGTAGACGGAGGGGGCCTGGGTGACGTAGCCGACGCGGGAGCGGAGTTCCGGGTGGCCGGCGGGGCGGCCGAGGACGTCGAGGGTGCCGGTGACGTGGGCCTGGGTGCCGACGACGGTGCGCATGAGGGTGGATTTGCCGCAGCCGGAGGGGCCGAGGAGGCCGGTGATGCGGCCGCGTGGGACGTCGAAGGCGATGCGGTCGAGGACGGTGCGGGGGGCGCGGCCGGTGCCGCGGCGGACGGTGAGGTCGTGGGCGTGGATGGCGGGAGGCGGCCCCTCCGGCGGATTATTCACCATGCGATGAATAATGCTCCCGGCGGTGCCTGGGCGTCAATCGGCCGGACGTTTCCGGGGTGGGGGTTACTTCTTGCGCTTGGGGCGGCGGCGGGCGGCCGGGTTGCCCGTACGGGTGCTGCGGCGGCGGTCGTACTCGGCGGCGGCGCGCTCGTACTCGGCGCGGTGGAGCTTCTCGCCGGGGGCCTCGGTGAGGCTGCGCAGGAAGTACGCGAGGAGGGAGCCGATGAAGCCGATCGTCTTCAGGCCCTTGAGGGCGGCCTCGTCCGAGGACGGGGCGGGACGGCGGCCGAAGGACTCCCAGGTCTTGGCGAAGGCGATGGCGGTGGCGATCGCGAACAGCACGATCACGGAGATGCTGAGGAAGGGGCCGACGTTGCCGATCTCCAGGCCCTCGTAGGCGAGGCGCAGGAGGTAGGCGCCGCCGGCGGCGGCGAGGAGCGAGCCCGCGGCGAGGGCTGCGCGGCGCAGGGCGTAGCCGTTGTCGTGGTCCACCCAGCTGGTGCCGAAGAACCGGATCGGCTCGGGCCGCGGCCCGGCGGGCGGTTCGGCCGGCGCGGCGGGGCTCTGGCTCTGGTCTCGCTGCTCTTCGCTCACACCCCCGATTATCTCCCGGCCAAGCCGGTCGGCCGGGGGTGTCTCACCTGGCAGAACGGTGGACGGCTCAGCCGCAGTGGGGGGCGACGTAGCCGTCGGAGCCGGTGTGGACGTAGGCGTCCGAGACGAAGCGGCCGTTGCCGACGCAGTCCCAGAGGTCCGTGGTCCCGTACGGGCCCGAGACGGTCGTGCCGGAGCACTGGCAGCGGATCGTCACGTAACCGCCGGCCGGGATGGAGTCGATGATCGAGTAGTTGGTGCCCGGTCCGCTGCGCACGTTGACCCGGTAGCCGGGCGCGGTCGGGAAGGTCGGGCCGGCGTCGCCGGAGAGGCTCTGGACTTGGCTTGATTCGTTCTCTACGGACATGTGAAGTCTCCCCCCATGGGTGTTGCACTGCGCAACGCGCGCAGGGTAGCAAGCCCTTGGATGTTGCCATGGGCCATCGGCTAGGCTCCGTCGGGGGTGGTGAGCGGTGCAGTCGCGGCGCGCGGACTACGCCGGGTTTCCGGAGTACGCCGGGCAGTACCGGCTCGAATCCGTGCTCGGCTCCGGTGGCATGGGCGTCGTCCACCTGGCCGCCTCCAGTTCGGGGCTGAAACTCGCCGTCAAGGTCGTGCACGCGCAGCACGCCGTGGACCCGGAGTTCCGGGCGCGGTTCCGGCAGGAGGTCGCGGCCGCGCGGCGGGTGAGCGGGGCCTTCACCGCTCCCGTCGTCGACGCCGACCCGGATGCCGAGCGGCCGTGGATGGCCACCCTGTTCATCGACGCGCCGACCCTCTCCGAGCGGGTACGGGAGCGCGTGCTCGACGCCGGTGAGCTGACCCGGCTCGCGGCCGGGCTGGCGGAGGCGCTGCGGGACATCCACCGGGCCGGGGTGGTGCACCGGGACCTGAAGCCGAGCAACGTGCTGATGGCGCCCGACGGGGTGCGGGTCATCGACTTCGGCATCTCGCGCCCGGCGGACAGCGACCTGCGGACCGAGACCGGCAAGCTGATCGGGACCCCGCCCTTCATGGCGCCGGAGCAGTTCCAGCGGCCGCGCGAGGTGGGGACGGCGGCGGACGTGTTCGCGCTGGGTGCGGTGCTGGTGCACGCGGCGACCGGGCGCGGGCCCTTCGACTCCGACAGCCACTACCTCGTGGCGTACCAGGTCGTGCACAGCGAGCCGGACCTGACGGGACTGCCGGCCCGGCTGGTGCCGATCGTGGCACGGTGCCTGGCCAAGGACCCGGCCGAGCGGCCGACCGCCGAGGCGCTGATCGCGGAGATGCGCGCCGTGGCGTACCCGACGGGCGAGGACACCCAGGCGTTCATACCGCAGCCCCGGCGGCCGGAGGCGGACGAGGAACCGACCCACCAGCGGCGGCAGATCGCGACGGAGGAGCCGCCCGCCGCGCGCCGGCGCCGGATCCGGCCGGCGCTGCCGGCGGCCGGGCTCGCCGCCCTGCTCACGGCGGGGGCCGTCGGCGGGTACCTGTGGTGGGCCGGCGGCCCGGACGGGCCCGGCCGGCCCGCCGCCCACGCCCCGGCGAAACCGGACACGGCGTTCACCCCGTGGTCGGTCTCACCGGGCACGCCCCCGGTGTCCTGCTCGGCGGCGGGCGACGGCCTGTTCTGCTCGGGGCCCGGGCTGGCGGCCGCCCGGCTCGGCCGGGCCGACGGAGCGACGGCCTGGGCCGTACGCGCGAACGTTCCCTCCTTCGGCGTGTCCAGCAGCACCGCCCCGTCGTACGCGGCGGGAGCGGTCGTGGTGGTGGCACCCGGCAGCCAGCTGCTCCAGGCGCTGGAGCCGGGCACCGGCGCCGAGCGCTGGCAGCGGAAGCTGCCCGGCGGCACGCGCGTGGTGACGGCGGACCCGTACGTGATCATGGTGGCGGCGGACGGCACGGTCACCGCCCTCGACGGAGCCGGCGGGGCCCAGAAGTGGAGCCGCCACATCGCCGGCGCCGGGTCGGAGTGGTGGGGCGGGGCCGGAGCGGCGGGCGCGCCCGTGCTCTACACCGCGACGACGGACGCCGACGGCGGTGCGACACAGCTCACCGAGATCGATCCGGCCACCGGTGCCGTGCGCTGGCAGACCCGGGCCTCCGGAGACCTGCGGCCGATCGGCGTGGCCCGCGGCGCGCTGTACCTGCTCGACAACGCCGCCGTCGTCAGGACGGCCGGGATCGTACGGGTGGACACGGTCACCCACGCCATGCGCCGGGTCCAGCTGTCGGCCCCCCTGTACGAGGTGGAGGCGACCGTGGCCCCCGACGGGACGGTGTACGCCTTCGGCACGCGCGGCGGCCTCGTGGCGATCGGCGGGGAGAAGGAGCTGTGGCGGCTGGAGACGGGCGCGTCGTTCGCCTCCCGGCCGGTGTTCGCGGACGGACGGCTCTACCTGGCCGCCTCGGACGGCCGCCTCCTCGCCGTCGACGCCGGCGCGGGCAGGCTCGTCGGCCAGACCAAGCCGCGCATGGCCGCCACCCCGGGCACCTTCAGCGCCACCCTCCCGGCCCCCGTCGTGGCCGACGGCCGGGTGTACGCCTCCGCCCCCGACGGCACGGTGTTCGCCCAGGACGCGCGGAACCCCGCCGGGTGGTGAAGCGCCCGGCGGGGTCCGGTTCCGTCGGGATTCAGCCCAGCTTCGACACGTCGCGGACCGCGCCCTTGTCGGCGCTGGTGGCCATCGCCGCGTACGCGCGCAGCGCCGCGGAGACCGTGCGCTCGCGGGTCTTCGGGGCGTAGACGCCGCCGAGGGCCGCGTGGCGGGCGGCCAGCGTGGCCTCGTCGACCAGGAGCTCGATCGAGCGGTTCGGGATGTCGATGCGGATCCGGTCGCCGTCCTCGACGACGGCGATGTCGCCGCCCGAGGCCGCCTCCGGGGAGGCGTGGCCGATGGACAGGCCGGAGGTGCCGCCGGAGAAGCGGCCGTCCGTCACCAGCGCGCAGACCTTGCCGAGGCCGCGGCCCTTGAGGAAGGAGGTCGGGTAGAGCATCTCCTGCATGCCGGGGCCGCCGCGCGGGCCCTCGTAGCGGATGACGACGACGTCACCGGGCTGGATCTCCTTGCGGAGGATCTTGTCGACGGCCTCGTCCTGGGACTCGCAGACCACGGCCGGGCCCTCGAAGGTCCAGATCGACTCGTCGACGCCGGCCGTCTTGACGACGCAGCCGTCGGCGGCGATGTTGCCGCGCAGGACCGCGAGGCCGCCGTCCTTGGAGTAGGCGTGCTCCACGGAGCGGATGCAGCCGCCCTCGGCGTCGAGGTCGAGGGTCTCCCAGCGCTCGGACTGGGAGAAGGCGGTGGCGGAGCGCTTGCAGCCGGGGGCCGCGTGCCACAGCTCCATGGCCTCCTCGGACGCCGTGCCGGAACGGGCGTCCCACTTCGCGAGCCAGTCCTCCAGGCCCTGGGAGTGGACGGTGGTGACGTCCTTGTTGAGGAGCCCGCCGCGGTGCAGCTCGCCGAGGATGGCGGGGATGCCGCCGGCGCGGTGCACGTCCTCCATGTAGTACGTGCCGCCGGGGGCGACGTTCGGGGCGACCTTGGCCAGGCAGGGGACGCGGCGCGAGACGGCGTCGATGTCCTTGAGGTCGTAGTCCAGGCCGGCCTCCTGCGCGGCGGCCAGCAGGTGCAGGATCGTGTTGGTCGAGCCGCCCATGGCGATGTCCAGGGCCATGGCGTTCTCGAAGGCCTCGCGGGTGGCGATGTTGCGCGGCAGGACGGACTCGTCGCCGTCCTCGTAGTAGCGCTTGGTGATCTCCACGACCGTGCGGCCGGCGTCCTCGTACAGGGCGCGGCGGGCGGTGTGCGTGGCGAGGACCGAGCCGTTGCCGGGGAGGGCCAGGCCGATGGCCTCGGCGAGGCAGTTCATCGAGTTGGCGGTGAACATGCCGGAACACGAGCCGCAGGTCGGACAGGCGTTCTCCTCGATGCGCAGGATGTCCGCGTCCGAGACGTTCTCGTTGGAGGCGTCGACCATGGCGTCGATCAGGTCGAGCTTACGGACGGTGCCGTCGACCAGGGTGGCCTGGCCGGCCTCCATCGGGCCGCCGGAGACGAACACGACGGGGATGTTGAGGCGCATCGCGGCCATCAGCATGCCCGGGGTGATCTTGTCGCAGTTGGAGATGCAGATCAGCGCGTCGGCGCAGTGCGCCTCGACCATGTACTCGACGCTGTCCGCGATCAGGTCGCGGGAGGGCAGGGAGTACAGCATGCCCGCGTGGCCCATGGCGATGCCGTCGTCGACGGCGATCGTGTTGAACTCGCGCGGGATGGCGCCGGCGGCACGGATGGCGTCGGAGACGATGCGGCCGACCGGGGCCAGGTGGGTGTGGCCGGGGACGAACTCGGTGAAGGAGTTGGCGACCGCGATGATCGGCTTGCCGATGTCCTCGCTCGCTACGCCCGACGCGCGCATCAGCGCACGAGCGCCTGCCATGTTGCGGCCGTGGGTGACGGTGCGGGACCTCAGCTCGGGCATGCGGTTTCACTCCCCATGGGTGCGGCTGTACGGTCAGCCGCGAATGTGGATATGGCTCGGTTACGAGGCTACGCCCACCGCCCGCGATCCGGACGCGCGGTCCGGATGCCGGGACGGCGGGGTCGCTCCTCGGTCACCGTGCCCCTCACGCCTCGGTGAGGTAGCGCTGGAGGGTCGGGGCCACCAGCGCCACGATCTCCTCCGGGTCCGCGGACGCGAGGGGCTCCACCTGGACCACGTACCGCACGAAGGCGATCCCGATCAGGTGCGAGGCCGCCAGCTCGGCGCGGAAGGTGGGCTCCGGGACGTCGAGGTCGGCGGCGACCCGCTCCAGGACCCGGCGCAGGATCAGGGTGCGCAGCACCTTCGCGGCCGCCTCGTGGGTGAGCGCGGAGCGGATCACGGCGAGCAGCGGGGCGCGCGTCGCCGGGTTCTCCCACACCCCCAGGAAGTAGCGGGCCAGCCGCTCCCCGATGCCGTCCGGGCCCTCGCCGACGACGGCGGGGACGACCAGGGCGGGTTCCATGGTGACCTCGATGGCGGCGGCGAACAGGTCGTCCTTGCTGCCGAAGTAGTGGTGCACCAGCGCCGGGTCCACCCCGGCCACCTTCGCGACGCCGCGCACGGACGTCTTGTCGTACCCGCGTTCCGCGAACACCTCGCGGGCGGCGAGGCGGATCCGCTCCTGGGTGCCGGGGCCCTCCTCGGCCTCGTCCTGGCGGGGCCGCCCGGGGCCGCGCCGCCGCCGGACGGGCTCGGTCACCGCCGGTCCCCGGCCGGGGCGGCGAGGTGGTGGCGGGTGAAGGCCAGGGCCTCGGCGAGATCGGCCTCACGCTCGGCGGAGGACATGGCGCGCCGCGTGTTGACCTCGATGACGATGTGCCCGTCGAAGGAGGTGCGGGCCAGCCCGGCCAGCAGCTCGGCGCAGGGCTGCGTACCGCGCCCGGGAACGAGGTGCTCGTCCTTCGCGCTTCCGTTGCCGTCGGCGAGGTGGATGTGCGCCAGCCGCTCCCCCATCCGGTCGATCATGGCGGAGGCGTCGGTGCGGGCGGTGGCGGTGTGCGACAGGTCGACGGTGAAGTGCCGGTAGTCGTCCTTGGTCACGTCCCACTCGGGCGCGTAGGCGAGCATCTCGCGGTCGCGGTAGCGCCAGGGGTACATGTTCTCGACGGCGAACCGGACGTCGGTCTCGTCCGCCATCCGCCAGATCCCGCTGACGAAGTCCCGCGCGTACTGGCGCTGCCAGCGGAACGGCGGGTGCACGACGACGGTGGACGCCCCCAGCTTCTCGGCGGCGGCCTGGGCCCGCTGGAGCTTGGTCCAGGGGTCGGTGGACCACACCCGCTGGGTGATCAGCAGGCAGGGCGCGTGCACGGCGAGGATCGGCACCTGATGGTGGTCCGACAGCCGGCGCAGGGCCTCGATGTCCTGACTGACCGGGTCCGTCCAGACCATGACCTCGACGCCGTCGTAGCCGAGGCGGGCGGCGATCTCGAAGGCCGTCGCCGTGGACTCCGGGTAGACGGAGGCGGTGGACAGGGCGACTTTCGGGGCGCTGCTGCTCGGATTACGGACCACGGAGCCAGATTACGGGCCACCCGCCCGCGGCCCGGTACACAAACCGACTCTCGTCATACTTTTCACATCAACGCGGCGGCGGGAACTTGGGGGCTGGTCGGGATGCATGCGGAGAACGGACTCGGTGCGGGGCTGAGCCCGGGCGCCACGGCGGCCCTGCTGCTGGCCAAGATCCGTGAGGGCAACGTCTACGCCCGGGCGAGGAAGAGACGTTTCGGCCGGAGCGCCGCCGCCGTCAAAGTGACGGCCCTCGTCCTGTCGGCCGCCTCCACCGTCGTCCTGGGCCTGCAGAACCTCAACGCGTGGACCGGCCTGGCCCTGGCGTGCGTGGCGCTGGTGACACTGCTGGCAGCCGTCGAGCCGTTCTTCAACTGGCGGTCCCGTTCGGTGCTGATGGAGGAAGCCCAGTACCGCTTCCGCCGGCTCGCCGACGACCTCGAGTACCTCGTGGCGTCGACCCCCGCCGACGAGCTCACGTTCGATCAGCTGGGGGAGGTGTTCGCGCGCTACCAGACGATCTGGGACGACCTGAGCCGCACCTGGCTGCAACACCGCCGCGAGCCGTCGCGGACGGACAGCGCCTAGCGAGGGCGGACCCGGGGGCGATCTGCAGCACTTCCACGCGCTCTGTTGCGTCTGTCGCCACGCCGCTACGGTGCGTCGCACGGAATCACCGGAAAGCGAGGGGGCCGCATGACCCGACGACTCCTGAAGGTCGGCACCAACAGCGGCAACAATGGATGCCCGACCCTGTACGTGCACCCGAAAACCGGCAACTACGTGGTCCAGGGCGAGCGAGTGGAAGACCCCGCCGAGCTCGACCAGCTCGACAATCTGACACCCAATGAGGCCGCAGTGACCGTCCCTCGGGAACTGCTTGCCAACTTCGGCCCGAAGGACCCCGTACACGTGCCGCAGTTCATCACCTTCGACGAGTTCGACGGGATGTTCTCCACCCTGGCCCACTCCGCCTGGCGCCTGGAGAGCCGACGCCGATACGCGTCCGACGAGGCCACTGACACGTACCGCCAGTTCGCCGCCGGCCACCCGGTCGAATGGGACCTCACCGACCCGTGGTGTACCGAGCGACGCGAACAGGTTGCATTGGGCAAAAGGTTCGAACGCGTCCGGATCCTCGACGAGCCACCCACCGAGGGGCAGCGGTACCTGCTGGACAACGCCCGCCGCAACCGGGCCGTCGGCGAGGACATCCGCACCCTCACGCGCGACCGGGCGTACACGCTGCGACTCCCCGACGAGGATTTCTGGATCTTCGACTCGCGGGTGGTGGCCCTCCTCCATTTCGATGACGACGACCGAATGACCGACGTGGAGCTCATCACCAATCCGGTCGACGTACTGCGGTACTGCCAGGCCCGGGAAGCCGCCTGGCACCACGCGACGCCCCAGTAGCGCGCGCCGGGAGCCGGTACCGTCCGAAAGGTGAGCACCGACTTCCAGCAGGCACGGGTAGCCCTCGGCGCGCGACTGCGAGAGTTGCGGGCCGAGACCACCGGCCGGGACCTGGCCGCACGGCTCGGGTGGCCTCAGTCCAAGGTGTCCAAGTTGGAGACCGGACGTCAAACAGCCACACCCGCCGACCTGGACGCCTGGGCTGCCGCCACCGGAAGCCCGGAAGCAGCCGACGAGCTGCGCGCCCGCCTCGAAGGGCTCGAATCCCACACCCGCTCCTGGCGTCGGCAGCTACGGGCCGGGCACCGTCCTGTCCAGGACGCGCTCACGGTCGAGTACGAACGGTCTGCGCATCTGCGTGCCTGGGAAGGGGCCATGGTCGTCGGCATGCTCCAGACGGCCGACTACGCTCGCCACGTCTTCGCCCGGTACGCCGAACTGCACCAGTCCGTCCGAGACATAGACGACGCCGTCCGCGCCCGCATGCGGCGCCAGGAGTTGCTCCACCAGCCGGGCAGACGGTTCGACATCCTGATGTGGGAGGCGGCCCTCCATGCAGCCGTATGCCCGCCCCCGATCCTCGCGGCCCAGTTGGACCGACTGGCCATGATCGTCGGCCTCGACACGGTGCGACTCGGCATCGTGCCACTCAGCGCAACCGTCGGCATCCCACCCGCCAACGGATTCTGGATCTACGACGAGCGCCTCGTGATCGCCGAGGACTGGCACGCCGAGCTGTGGCTCGATGACGCAGACAGCATCGCCGTGTACGGCAGGGTGTGGGACACGCTGCGGAGGTCGGCAGCATACGGACCCGCCGCACACAGACTGATCGCCCGCGCACACGCACAGCTCGACCGCAGGTGAGAAGACCGGAGAATCGCGGATGCACTGACGAGAATCATCGAGAATCACGCCCCTTCCAAGCTCTCCCCGTCACCTAGCGTGCTCCGCATGGCGACACAACCGAGCGTCAAACCCTTCAGCCACAGCCAACTGGAGACGCTGCGGCAAACGGCACTCAAGCTCTCCGTCAACGGCCTGCCGACCACACCCGTTGTCGGCCACCGCGAGGACCCGGCCACCGCCCACGCCGAGTGTCCCGGCTGCACGCTGCCCTCCCCGATCACCTTCAGGTACGGCGGCCCCATGGCCGACTGCCGCCTCTGCGGATACGGCTGGGCCGTCGAGGAGGAGGGCCGGTGACGACTCCGCCGACATACCACACCGGCAGATGGACCGGCCCCCTCCCCACCTGCCCGCACTGCGGCGCCGAACCCCTGCCCCTCGGCGGCCCCGAAGGCGGGGCGGTAGTGCACTCCCCTTCCTGCAGCCGACGACTCCCCACGCCCCGACAGGAGAACCCCATGGGCAAGCACGCCGGTCCCCCCGACGACAAGCCGTGGACGCCGCCCCCGACCGGAGGCAGCCCGGACGGCAGCCGGCCGTCCCCCCAGCCGTCCTCACCTCCTCCTCCGCCGCCGGGCAAGAAGTGAACCGGGAAATCTGCCGCGAGGCCCTGCGCACCGCAGGGTTACTCCGTCCGCCATGGCTGGCGCAGGCCTTCGACACCGTCGACCGTGAAGCCTTCGTCCCGCAGACCGTATGGCTCCCTGTGGCCGACGAGGAAGGCCGCTGGAGCTTCGTGGACCGCGAGGCGGATCCGGACGCCTGGCTCCGGGCTGTCTGGAACCCTCACCAGTCGGTGGTAACCCAGCTCAACGACGGCCACACGCCTCCGGGCCCGAACACCGGGGACTTCACGTCCTCCGTATCGGCCCTCGACATCGTCATGCGCAAACTCACCGCCCTCCAACTGGACCCCCAACACACCGTCCTGGAGATCGGCACCGGCTCGGGCTACCACACCGCCCTGCTCAGCGAACGCGTCGGAGCGCAGCGGGTGACCACGGTCGAAGTCGACGAAACACTCGCCACGACAGCCGCCGTCACCCTCACATCACAGGGCTACGAACCGACGATGATCACAGGGGACGGCCTCTTCGGCGCCCCCGAGCACGCCCCCTTCGACCGGGTGATCAGCACAGCCGCAGTGCGCCGGATCCCGCATGCCTGGGTGGAGCAGACGCATGACACCGGCAAAATCCTGACGCCCTTCGGCACGGCATACAGCAACACGGGTCTGCTGGGCCTCACGGTCGACGGCCACCAGGCCCAAGGCCGCTTCATCGGCTCCTCCGCATACATGTGGGTACGTTCCGACCGCCCGACCGTGGAACTCCGCGTCCCGGAGAAGCCGACGAGACGACGCTCACCGATCGATCCGGCGCAGGTCCTCTCCGGCGGGTATCTCCAGGACTTCGCCATCGGACTCCAGGTCCCGGACGTCTCCTACTCCCATCGCGGCACGGCCCGCGACCGAAGGGTCCAGTTCGTCGACGAGGCGGGCACCTCGGCCACGATCGTCCGCTACGAAGACTGGTGGGAGAAGGACGCCGTCACCTCATGGGGCCCACGCGACCTGTGGGCCGAGGTGACAGACGCGTTCGGCTGGTACGAGAGCCAGAACCGCCCGCACATCACCCGCTTCGGCATCAGCGTCGACTCCCACCAGTACGCATGGTTGGACGACCCGGGCAAGCCGGTAGGCAACCGATGACTCAGACAACCGGCAGGGCATCCCAGCCCCAGACGGGCGGCGGACGCCGAGCCGGGAGAAGCGCGTAGCGATCTGACGCGTGCGTTGGTCCGGCCCCCGGCACCCCGCCTGGTCGCTGAGGGGGCCGGATGCCCGACCCTGGACCGTCCCGTTCCTTCGGGGGCTTCCCGGCAGTCCTTGTCTTTCCGGGGCGGGACGGGCTGTCAAGGGTGGCCGGAGGCCATCGCGAAGCGACGCGACCGAAGGGAGCGCCCTTGACAGGCCGGCCCGAACCGGAAGGACAGTGGGACTGGCGGGAAACCCCCGCCCCTCCCTGAGACCGCCTGGCCGGCACCCCGCCCCCCACACCACCGCCCCGCAGACGGGGAGGCGGGTGGGCAACCACCGCCCGGCCCCCGACCCCTCGCGGGGGAGATAGCGGGCCCGCACCGCGAGCCCCCGTAACGCCCCCTACGGCAAGTGGTCCAGGCGGCGCAGGATGACGCCCTCGCGCAGCGCCCACGGGCAGATCTCCAGCGTGTCCACCCCGAAGAGGTCCATCGCCGCCTCCGCCACCAGCGCGCCCGCCAGGAGCTGGGAGGACCGGCCCTCCGAGACGCCCGGGAGGGTGGAACGTTCCGCCGTCGTCATCGCCGCCAGGCGCGGGACCCACTCCTCCAGGGACTTCCGCGTCAGCTCGCGCTGTACGTACAGGCCGTCCGCCTCGCGGGCCGCGCCGGCGATGCGGGCCAGCTGCTTGAAGGTCTTCGAGGTGGCCACCACGTGGTCCGGCGCCCCGAAGCGGCTGAATTCGCCGACCGTGCGGGCGATCTGCGCCCGTACGTGCCGCCGCAGCGCCTTCACGTCGGCCGGGTCCGGCGGGTCGCCCGGGAGCCAGGCCGAGGTGAGGCGTCCGGCGCCGAGGGGGAGGGAGACGGCGGCGTCGGGGTCCTCGTCGATGCCGTACGCGACCTCCAGCGAGCCGCCCCCGATGTCGAGGACCAGCAGCTTGCCCGCCGACCAGCCGAACCAGCGCCGGACGGCGAGGAAGGTCAGCCGGGCCTCGTCCTCACCACTCAGCACCGGGAGCTCGACGCCCGTCTCGGCCTTGACCCGGGCCAGGACCTCGTCGGCGTTGGGGGCCTCGCGCACCGCACTCGTCGCGAAGGGGAGGACGTCCTCGCAGCCCTTGTCCTCGGCGGCCTGGACGGCCTCGCCGATGACGGAGACCAGGCGCTCGACGCCCTCCGGGGTGATCGCGCCGTGCTCGTCGAGCAGCTCCGCGAGCCGCAGCTGCTCCTTGTGGGAGTGCGCGGGCAGCGGGCGCGCGCCGGGGTGCGCGTCCACCACCAGCAGATGAACCGTGTTCGAACCCACATCCAGGACACCGAGTCTCATACGGGAAACGCTACTGGGCCGGACGCGGGGCGGTGGAGTAAGGGGCGCTTACGCTTGGCTTTGTGCCAAATACGAAGAAGGCCAGCAAGAACCAGTCGAAGAAGAGCAAGGACGAAGTGGCGGACGAGAAGGGTCTCGACTTCCCCCGGGCCTGGGTGGAGTTCCCCGATCCCGCCGACGAGGAGCAGGTCTTCCGCTGTGACCTGACCTGGCTCACCTCCCGCTGGACGTGCATTTTCGGCAGCGGCTGCCAGGGCATCCAGGCGGGCCGGGCCTCCGACGGCTGCTGCACGCTGGGCGCGCACTTCTCCGACGAGGACGACGAGAAGCGGGTCGCCGAGCACGTGGCGCGGCTGACGCCGGAGCTGTGGCAGTTCCACGACGTCGGCGGCGAGAGCGGCTGGACGCAGCTCGACGACGACGGGGAGAAGCAGACCCGCCGCTGGGACGGGGCGTGCATCTTCCTGAACCGGCCCGGCTTCCCCGCCGGTGCGGGCTGCTCGCTGCACATCCTGGCGCTGAAGAGCGGGCAGGAGCCGCTGGAGACGAAGCCGGACGTGTGCTGGCAGCTGCCGATCCGGCGGACGTACGAATGGATCGACCGGCCGGACGACACGCGGGTGCTCCAGGTGTCGATCGGGGAGTACGACCGGCGCGGCTGGGGGCCGGGCGGGCACGACCTGCACTGGTGGTGCACGTCGGCGACCTCGGCGCACGGGGCCGGTGAGCCGGTGTACGTGTCGTACCGTCCGGAGCTGACGGAGCTGATGGGCCCGGAGGCGTACGCGGAGCTGGTGAAGCTGTGCGAGGCCCGCCTGGCCTCCCTGCTCCCGATGGCTCCCCACCCGGCGGACCCGACGTAGTACCCCGCCTTTCGGCCCCCCGCCCCCGCTCCCGCTCCCTCAGCCCGCAGGGCTCGCGGGCCCCGGGGAAACCGTTCCTCCTCCCCCGCCCGACGGGGCCGGCTCCGTGGGCTGCGTCGGGGTCGGGGTCGGGGTCGGAGTGGGCGTCGGCGTCGGCGTCGGGGTGGGGGTCGGTGTGGGCGTCGGGGTCGGCGTCGGCGTGGGGGTGGGCGTCGGGGTGGGGTCCGGGGCCGGCGGGGTCGGGTCGGTGGGCGGTACCGGCCGGCCGCGGCCCGTGAGGGAGACGACGGCTCCGCCCGGGTCGACGCCCACGCGGGCGCTCCAGGCGCCGACGGGCTGGGTCTCGGCGTCGACGGTGATCCGCAGGGTGACCGATTCTCCGGGTGCGAGGGTGCCCGCCGTCCGGCTCGCGCGCAGCCACGGCGCGTCGGACCACAGCCGCCAGTCGACGGGGCTGCCGCCGGACGCGGTCAGGGTGAGCAGGGTGGTGCCGCCGCGGGTGGTGGCGGAGACGGTGAGGCGGCCGGGGGCGCCGGGGCCGGCGGCGTCGGGGGTGGCGGGGGCGCCGGAGCTGATGACCTCGACGGAGACGTCGGGGGCCGCGCTGCCGGAGGCGAAGCCGGGCTCGCCGGTGGTGCGGGCGGTGTTGCCGGTGTTCTCGTAGGCGGTGAGCGGGCGCCCCTCGGCGAGCGGGGGCGGGATCTTCGATTCGCTGGCGGAGATACGGGTGCCGTCGCCGACGGGTTCGCCGGTGGCGGGGGCGCCCCGGTAGGCGGCCCACAGGGCGATGACGGGGGCGGCGACGACGGTGGCGACGACGGTGGTGGTCACGGCCCGGGCCCGGAGCCGGTCGCGTCGGGCGGCCCGGTCCTTGGGGTCCATGGGGAAGCCGGTGCGGTCGAAGCGCGGGCCGGGCCGGCCGCCCCGGCGCCGCCCGGAGCGCAGCATGGCGGCGCGGACGGCGCCGCGCGGGGCGGCGACGAGCGGGAGCGCGGCGTGCAGGCCGCCGGAGCCGGGCCAGGGCGCGGCGGCGCCGACGCGTTCGGCGACGCGGCGGCAGCGCGGGCAGTCGTCGACGTGGCGGACGAGCTCGGCGCGCAGGGTGCTGGAGAGCAGGACGTCGCGGTCGTCGTCGTCGCCGGTGAGGCGGGAGACGGCCGGGCAGTTGCCGGTCTCGACGACGGCGAGGGCGGCGCGGGTGCGTTCCACTTCGCAGGCGGCGGCGGACAGCAGTTCACGGGCGGTGGCCGGGGCGGTGCCGAGGACGGAGGCGAGTTCGGTGACGCCGAGGCGGTGGCGGACGGCGAGTTCGAGGGCCTCGCGCTGCTCGGGGGTGGTGCCGGCGGCCTCGGGCCAGGCGAGGCGGGCGAGCTCGGTGCGGCGGTAGGCGCTGACGTCGAGCGCGGGGGGCACCTGGGGCGCACGATCGGGGCCGGTGTGCTCCGGCGTGCGCCGGGCGGAATGCGCCCCCTGGCGGGCGCGCCGCTGCTCGGCGAGGCGGCGCAGGCAGGCCCAGCGGGCGAGGGCGTAGAGCCAGGCCCGCCGGTCGCCCTCGTCGGGACATCGGCCGGGGTGCCGGTCGGCGACGGCGAGGACGTCTCCGAGCGCCTCGGTGGCGGCGTCGTGGTCGCACAGGACGGACAGGCAGTAGGTGAACAGCCCGTCGAGGTAGGGCTCGTGCCGGAAGGGCGGCGGCGCGGGGTCTCCGCTCCGCGCGCCCGCCGGCCCCCCGGGGGACCCCGGCCGCGCGGCCCCTACCGTCCCGGCAGTCCCATCCGCCCCATCCACCCCGGCCATCCCGGCAGTCCCGGCAGTCCCGGCAGTCCCGGCCATCCCGGCAGTCCCATCCACCCCATCCACCCCGGCCGTCCCGGGCGCTGCGGGAAACGCCGACGTCGGTGCCGGCTCGGCCGGGTCGTGCGCCCCCGCTCGGGGTGTGCGCCTGTGCGCCCGGTGTGCGCCGGTGCGTGATGCGGGGTCTCCCTGGTCGCTGCTGTTCACCTGGCGAAGGTAGGCGGCACGCCGGTGACGCCCCGGAAGCCTTCACCGGTTTTAGCCCTTACGGGTGAACAGATCGCCATCGCGCTGACCGCTCCCCTGACGCTCGGCAAAACCCGGCGGCGCCCCGGCCCGCGCCGCCGCCCGCGCCGCGTTGTCGGCGGCGCCGGTTACCGTGGGCGGCATGGCTGCCCGAACCTCCCGCTCATCCGCCAAGGACCGTCCGTCCTTCCGCTGCACCGAATGCGGCTGGACGACCGTGAAGTGGCTCGGCCGCTGCCCGGAGTGCCAGGCGTGGGGCACCGTGGAGGAGATGGGCGCGCCCGCCGTGCGCACCACCGCGGCCGGCCGGGTCACCTCGGCCGCGCTGCCGATCGCGCAGGTCGACGGCAAGACGGCGACCGCCCGCAGCACCGGCGTCGACGAGCTGGACCGCGTCCTGGGCGGCGGCCTCGTCCCCGGCGCGGTGGTCCTCCTCGCGGGCGAGCCGGGCGTCGGCAAGTCCACGCTGCTGCTCGACGTCGCGGCGAAGGCGGCCACCGGCGACCACCGCACCCTGTACGTCACCGGTGAGGAGTCGGCGAGCCAGGTGCGGCTGCGGGCCGACCGGATCAACGCCCTGAACGACCACCTCTACCTCGCCGCCGAGACCGATCTGTCCGCCGTCCTCGGCCATCTCGACGCCGTACGGCCCTCCCTCCTCGTCCTGGACTCCGTACAGACCATCGCCTCCCCCGAGATCGACGGCGCGCCGGGCGGCATGGCCCAGGTGCGGGAGGTGGCGGGGGCGCTGATCCGCGCCTCCAAGGAGCGGGGCATGGCCACCCTCCTCGTCGGCCACGTCACCAAGGACGGCGCCATCGCCGGCCCCCGGCTGCTGGAGCACCTGGTGGACGTGGTGCTGAGCTTCGAGGGCGACCGGCACGCCCGGCTGCGGCTGGTGCGCGGGGTGAAGAACCGGTACGGGGCGACCGACGAGGTCGGCTGCTTCGAGCTGCACGACGAGGGCATCACCGGGCTCGCCGACCCCAGCGGGCTGTTCCTGACCCGGCGCGCCGAGGCGGTGCCGGGCACCTGCCTGACCGTGACCCTGGAGGGCAAGCGCCCCCTGGTCGCCGAGGTGCAGGCGCTCACCGTCGACTCCCAGATCCCCTCCCCCCGCCGCACCACCTCCGGCCTGGAGACCTCGCGCGTCTCGATGATGCTGGCGGTGCTGGAGCAGCGCGGCCGGATCACCGCCCTGGGCAAGCGGGACATCTACAGCGCGACCGTCGGCGGGGTGAAGCTGACGGAGCCGGCCGCCGACCTGGCGATCGCGCTGGCGCTGGCCTCCGCCGCGAGTGACGTGCCGCTGCCGAAGAACCTGGTCGCCATCGGGGAGGTCGGCCTCGCCGGCGAGGTGCGGCGGGTGACGGGCGTGCAGCGGCGCCTCGCGGAGGCGCACCGGCTCGGGTTCACGCACGCGCTGGTCCCGGCGGATCCGGGGAAGGTCCCGGCCGGGATGAAGGTGACCGAGGTCGCGGACGTGGGCGACGCGCTACGGGTCCTGCCGCGCGGGCGGTCCCGTACGCCGGCCAGGGAACGCGCGGGGGCCGCCCCGGCGGAGTGACCCCGGAGCGCACCGCTCCGCGCCGGCGGAATGAGATGCTCCGCCCGGTGGGCGTGGGCGCAGGTCAGCGGGGCCGTACGGGCTGCCGCCACGGCGCCGCGGGTTAACGCCCGGCGGGCGCACAGGCGGCGCCGGTAGACTTTGTGCTGGTCCGCCCGGCCCTACAGGCGGCGCAACCCGCGACCGGAGGAGTGCAGTGGCAGCCAAGGACGGGGCAGCAGCATCCGGCAAGTCGGGCGCGAGCTCCAAGCACGAGGCGCTGATGCGCGCCTCGCTGAGCGCGGTCGCCCCTGGTCAGCCGCTGCGTGACGGTCTGGAGCGGATCGTCCGCGGCAACACGGGCGGGCTCATCGTCCTCGGTATGGACAAGACGGTCGAGGCCATGTGTACCGGCGGCTTCGTCCTGGACGTGGAGTTCACCGCGACCCGGCTGCGGGAGCTGTGCAAGCTCGACGGCGCCCTCATCCTCGACAAGGACCTGACGAAGATCCTGCGGGCCGGCGTGCAGCTGGTGCCGGACGCGTCGATCCCGACGGAGGAGACGGGCACCCGCCACCGCACGGCGGACCGGGTGTCGAAGCAGTGCGGGTTCCCGGTGGTGTCGGTGTCGCAGTCGATGCGGCTGATCGCCCTGTACGTGGACGGGGAGCGGCGCGTCCTGGAGGAGTCCGGGGCGATCCTGTCCCGCGCGAACCAGGCCCTCGCCACGCTGGAGCGGTACAAGCTGCGGCTGGACGAGGTCGCGGGGACGCTCTCGGCCCTGGAGATCGAGGACCTGGTCACGGTGCGCGACGTGACGGCGGTCGCGCAGCGGCTGGAAATGGTCCGCCGGATCGCGACCGAGATCGCCGAGTACGTGGTCGAACTGGGCACGGACGGGCGACTCCTGTCGCTCCAGCTGGACGAGCTGACGGTGGGCATCGAGCAGGAGCGGGAGCTGGTGATCCGCGACTACGTTCCGGAACCCACGGCGAAGCGTTCCCGCACGGTGGAGGAGGCGCTGCCGGCGCTGGACGCGCTGTCGCATCCGGAACTGCTGGAGCTGGCGATCGTGGCGAAGGCGCTGGGGTACACGGGGTCGCCGGAGACCCTGGACTCGGCGGTCTCGCCCCGCGGGTACCGGCTGCTGGCGAAGGTGCCGCGGCTGCCGGGGGCCATCATCGAGCGGCTGGTGGAGCATTTCGGGGGGCTCCAGAAGCTGCTCGCCGCCAGCGTGGACGACCTGCAGACCGTGGACGGGGTCGGCGAGGCCCGTGCCCGCAGCGTGCGTGAGGGCCTCTCGCGGCTCGCGGAGTCCTCGATCCTGGAGCGGTACGTCTGACCGCTCCCGGGGCGGAGCCACCGGGAGCGGTGGGTCAGTCCTGCTTCAGGACGAAGGACGTACGGGCCACCGGGAGGCCCGGGGTGCGGGCTTCCACGACGTAGGTGTCCGGGGCCGGGGTGCCCGCCGGAGGCGACTGGCACTGGTCCGCCGCGCTCAGCTTGCGGTCCCACTCCAGCGACTGCTTCGCCTCTCCCTGCGCCGGCAGCCGGAAGAACGCGGTGCCCGGGCCCGACGGGCAGTCCGCCGAGGACCAGACCTGCTTGGCGCCGGTCGTCTGGAAGATCGTCACGACCGCCTGCTTCGGGCCGAGCCCGAACTTGCAGGTGCTGCCCGAGACGTTGCGGACGAGGAGTTCGAGGCGCGGCTTCTCGTTCGTCTCGTACTCGTTCTTCACGCTCTTGACCTCCCACTGCACCGCGCTCGCCGCGCAGGTGGGCAGGGGGGAGTCCGCCGGGACGGCCTGGGAGGCGCCCGTACCGCCGCCGGAGGAACCGGAGTTGGCGCCGCCGCCCTGGTCGGGGTTCTTGGGCGCCGCGCCGCCCGGGCCGGCGGCGGAGCCCCCGCCGGCGCCCGACTCGGCCCGTCCGCCCGGGGCCTGACTGATCGCCGGGCCGGAGCCGGAGGGGCCGGGGGTGATCGTGCGGACCGGGCCGGAGCCGTCGCCGCCGCCCTTGCCGTTCGTACTCGTGCCGCCCCCACCGGAACTGACGAACCATACGGCGAGCAGCGCGGCGAGCGCCGCCGCGGACGCCAGAACAGCCCTCCGCCGCCAGTAAATGGAGGAGGGAAGCGGCCCGACCGGATTGCGCAGAGATCCCACGTACCGAACCTTACGAGAACTCGCGCCGCGATCAGCGCCCCACATGCCGCGCATCCGGCGGGTTTTGCCGATGATCATCTTGCGGAACGACCTCGCGGCGATGGGTTCAGGCCAGGGTCTGATGTGACGCCGACCAGGGGTTGAGTACGGTCAGTCACCATGGACACCTCCGCCCTCTACCGCGACATCACCGACTTCGCCCACGGCACTCCCCTCTGGGTGCAGTCCGCCTTCGAGGTCTGGACCGAATACGGACTGCTGCTCTTCGGGCTCCTCTACATAGCCGTCTGGTGGCGTGCGCGCGGACAGGGCGATCCCCGGGCGGTGTCGCGGGCGGTGCTCGCGCCGCTGGTCACCGCGCTCGCGTACGTCGCCTCGGAGCTGGTGAAGTCGACCGTCAACGAGGAGCGGCCCTGCCGGGCGGTGGCCGGGGCGGCCGCCTCGCTGGTGCCGTGCCCGCCCTACGGGGACTGGTCCTTCCCCAGCAACCACTCCGCCATCGCGGGAGCCGCCGCCGTCGGCCTGGCTCTGGCGGTGCCGCGCCTGGCGGTGCTGACCCTGCCGATGGCGGTGCTGATGGCCTTCTCCCGGGTGTTCGTCGGGGCGCACTACCCGCACGACGTGGGGATGGGCCTGCTGCTCGGCGCCTCGCTGGGCGCGCTGGCCGTGGCCCTGCTGACCGGCCCGCTGAGCCGGGTGGTCGCGGCCGTACAGGGGAGCGGGATCCGCGCGGCCGTCTGGTTCACCGGTCCGGGCCCCGCACGCCACCCCTAGAACGTGCCAGGATGCCCCTGACATGACTGCATCCGCCGAATCCGCCGCATCGTCCCCGCCGTCCCAGCCGTCCCCGCTGCACGAACCCGTCATCGCGTGGTTCGACGAGCACGCCCGCGACCTGCCCTGGCGCCGCCCCGAGGCCGGCCCCTGGGGGGTGATGGTCAGCGAGTTCATGCTCCAGCAGACCCCCGTCAGCCGGGTCCTGCCCGTGTACGAGCAGTGGCTCGCCCGCTGGCCCCGGCCCGCCGACCTGGCCGCCGAGGCGCCGGGCGAGGCCGTACGGGCCTGGGGGCGGCTCGGCTATCCCCGCCGGGCCCTGCGCCTGCACGGCGCGGCCTCGGCGATAACGGAACGCCACGGCGGCGACGTGCCGCGCGACCACGCGCAGCTGCTCGCACTGCCCGGCATCGGCGAGTACACGGCCGCCGCGGTGGCCTCCTTCGCGTACGGGCAGCGGCACGCGGTGCTCGACACCAACGTGCGCCGGGTCTTCGCGCGCACCTCCACCGGTGTGGAGTACCCGCCGAACGCGACCACCGCCGCCGAGCGGCGCCTGGCCCGGGCCCTGCTGCCCGGGGACGAGGCCACGGCGGCCCGCTGGGCGGCGGCCTCGATGGAGCTGGGCGCGCTGGTCTGCACGGCCAAGAGCCCGGACTGCGCGCGCTGCCCGGTGGCGGGGCTGTGCGCCTGGCGGCTGGCCGGGAAGCCCGCGCACGACGGGCCGCCGCGGCGCGGGCAGACGTACGCCGGGACCGACCGGCAGGTGCGCGGCCGGCTGCTGGCCGTGCTCCGCGAGGCGTCGGGTCCGGTGGCCCAGGCGCAGCTGGACGCGGTGTGGGACGAGCCGGTGCAGCGGGCCAGGGCCCTGGACGGGCTGGTGTCCGACGGGCTGGTGGAACCGCTCGCGCGGGGGATGTACCGCCTGCCGCAGGCCTAAACCTGCCTCCCGGAGAGGGCCGGCGGCGGAATCCGTAGCGGCCGGCCCCCGGAATCCGCAGGTCCGCCGGGGGGCCGCCCCGGCGGCCCGAAGCTGACGGACACATTCCGTTTCGGTCCGGGAAACCCCAGCTCACGGGCACTGTTACACAACCTACGGGTGTCCGTGCGCCCACCGCAGGCTGACCCGCACAGTGCCGTGACAACCCGTCCGTACCTTCGGATCCGTAAGGCAGCGGGTGACGCAGCGGGTGACGGGGACGGCAGCGGAGGCGGTCTAGATGGCGCACGGAGATGTACTCGAGTTCGAGGAGTACGTACGCACCCGGCAGGACGCCCTGCTGCGCAGCGCCCGGCGCCTGGTCCCGGACCCGACGGACGCGCAGGACCTCCTCCAGACCGCCCTCGTCCGCACCTACGGCCGCTGGGACGGCATCGCCGACAAGTCCCTGGCGGACGCCTACCTGCGCCGCGTCATGATCAACACGCGGACCGAGTGGTGGCGGGCCCGCAAGCTCGACGAGGTCCCCACCGAGCAGCTCCCGGACGCCTCCGTCGAGGACGGCTCCGACCAGCGCGCCGACCGCGCCCTGCTCATGGACATCCTCAAGGTGCTCGCGCCCAAGCAGCGCAGTGTCGTGGTGCTGCGACACTGGGAGCAGATGAGCACCGAGGAGACGGCCGCGGCGCTCGGAATGTCGGCGGGAACCGTGAAGAGCACACTGCACCGCGCACTGGCCCGGCTCCGCCAGGAGCTGGAGAGCCGGGACCTGGACATGCGTGCGCTCGAACGCGGTGACCACACCACGCGTGACGAGGGGCGGGAGCGGTGCGCGGCCTGAACGGCCAAAGCCTGAGCGGCAGAAGCTCGCTGGTACTGACGTCGGCGGGGACGGTCGTCCTCGTCGGCACAGTGCTGTTCGCGGCCGGCTGTTCCACCGGCGGCACCGGCCTGCGCGACGGCGGCCCCGCCCGCACCGACTCGGTGGCCCGCAACACCCAGCCGACCACCGCCCCCAGCGGCCCGGTGGCCCCGGGCCACTCCCCCGCCGCCGGCACGGCGAACCCCCTCAAGAAGGTCGACCCGGTGGCCCTCCTCAAGGCGGACCCCAAGGTCAGCGCCGAGATCAAGAGGGACCTCAAGCCCTGCACGGGCAAGGAGTACCCCGTCGACGTCAGCTACGGGAAGATCACCGGGAGCTCCGTCGTCGACATCGTCGTCAACGTCCTGTCCTGCGCCGACGCCCTGGGCCGCGGCTCGTACGTGTACCGGTCGGACGGCGGGAAGTACGAGAATGTCTTCGCCGACGAGCAGCCCCCCGTCTACGCCGAGATCGACCGGGGCGACCTGGTGGTCAGCAAGCCGGTCTACGGCAAGAGCGACGCCGTCTCCTACCCCTCCGGCGAGGACGTGATCACGTACCGCTGGAACGGCGAGAAGTTCGCCGAGCAGGACCGGGTCCACTCGGAGTACAGCAACGTCGGCGACGGCGGGGCCCAGCCGGCCCCGGCCGTCAGCCAGAAGAACTGACCGAACAAGCAGACGCGAGCGACCGGAGTGAGGCTGGGCATGGCCGAGACCCACGTGCTGTTCGTGGAGGACGACGACGTCATCCGCGAGGCCACGACCCTGGCGCTGGAGCGCGACGGGTTCGTGGTCACCGCCATGCCCGACGGCCTGTCCGGACTGGAGTCCTTCCGTGCGAACCGGCCGGACATCGCGCTGCTGGACGTGATGGTCCCCGGCATGGACGGGGTGAGCCTGTGCCGGCGCATCCGCGACGAGTCCACCGTCCCCGTCATCATGCTCTCGGCGCGGGCCGACTCCATCGACGTGGTCCTCGGCCTGGAGGCGGGCGCGGACGACTACGTCACCAAGCCCTTCGACGGCTCCGTCCTCGTCGCCCGGATCCGCGCGGTGCTCCGCCGCTTCGGACACGCGGGCGGCACGCAGAACGGCGCCCACGGCTCCGCCGACGCGGACGACTCCGACGAGCGCGGGGTGCTGTCCTTCGGCGACCTGGAGGTCGACACCGAGGGCATGGAGGTCCGCCGCGCCGGCAACCCTGTCGCCCTGACCCCCACCGAGATGCGGCTGCTGCTGGAGTTCTCCTCCGCGCCCGGCACCGTCCTGTCCCGCGACCGGCTCCTGGAGCGGGTGTGGGACTACGACTGGGGCGGCGACACCCGCGTCGTGGACGTCCACGTCCAGCGGCTGCGCACCAAGATCGGCCAGGACCGGATCGAGACGGTCCGCGGCTTCGGATACAAGCTCAAGGCATGAGAACCACAGCATGAGGCGTTTCACCCTGCGCACGGGGATCCGCTGGAAGATCACGCTCGCCATCGCCGCCGTCGGCGCCCTCACCGCGCTCGCCCTGAGCCTGGTGGTGCACAGCGCCGCCCGCGTGTCGATGCTGGAGAGCGCCCGCGACTCGGAACTGGAGCGGGTCCAGTACATCGCCCGCACCCCCGACGCCGGCCGCAAGCCCATCTGGGGCGCCAAGGTCAACGACCCCGAGCTCCCCGCCGAACTGCGCGAGAAGGCCCGCTCGGGGCGGCGCGGCACCTACATCCAGGAGAGCCCCAAGCGGGCCCCGGAGGTGTGGGCGGCCGTACCGCTCGGCAACGGACAGGTGCTGTCCATGCACCACCAGTTCCGCGAGAGCGCCAACATGGTGCGCGACCTGGACCGGGCCCTGGTCATCGGCTCCCTCGCCGTCGTGATCGGCGGCTCGGCCCTCGGCGTGCTCATCGGCGGGCAGATCTCCAGCCGCCTGCGCAAGGCCGCGGCCGCCGCCCAGCGGGTCGCGCACGGGGACCCCGAGGTCCGCGTACGGGACGCGGTCGGCGGCGTCGTACGCGACGAGACGGACGACCTCGCCCGGGCGGTGGACGCCATGGCCGACGCCCTCCAGCAGCGGCTGGAGGCCGAGCGGCGGGTCACCGCCGACATCGCGCACGAGCTGCGCACCCCCGTGACGGGCCTGCTCACGGCCGCCGAGCTGCTGCCCCCGGGCCGGCCCACCGAGCTCGTGCGCGACCGCGCGCAGGCGATGCGGGCGCTGGTCGAGGACGTCCTGGAGGTGGCCCGCCTGGACGGCGCGTCCGAGCGGGCCGAGCTCCAGGACGTGGCGCTGGGCGAGTTCGTGAGCCGCCGGGTCACGGCGCTGATGCCGGAGGCCTCGGTACGGGTCGTCGCGGACGAGATCGTCAGCACCGACCCGCGCCGGCTGGAGCGGATCCTCGGCAACCTGCTCGCCAACGCCGCCCGGTACGGGCAGGCCCCGATCCAGGTCGACGTCGAGGGCCGGGTCGTACGCGTACGGGACCACGGGCCGGGCTTCCCCGAGGCCCTGCTGCGGGAGGGCCCGAGCCGCTTCCGTACGGGCTCCACGGACCGGGCGGGCGTCGGGCACGGGCTCGGGCTGACCATCGCGGAGGGCCAGGCCCGCGTCCTGGGCGCCCGCCTCACCTTCCGCAACGTGGCAGCCCCGGGCGGCGCGGAGAACGAGGGCGCGGCGGCGGGCGCGGTGGCCGTCCTGTGGCTCCCGGAGCACGCCCCGACGACGACGGGCAGCTTCCCGATCGTCCAGCTCCCGGGCTGACCCCCGGGAGGTATCGGTCCGGGGGCTTCCTGCTTCACGGTGATGTTCTAGCATCCGTGCCATGACTGACGGTACGGATCGCCCTGACAGCCCCCAGCCCGGCCCCGCCTCCGGCGGGTACGGCTACCCCCAGCCCGGGCCGTCCAACCCCTACCAGCCGGAGCCCGCGACGGGGCAGCCCGGACAGGGCTTCGGGCCGCCGCCCACGGCGGCTGAATCGTTCCCGCCCCCGATACCGGAGACCTTCACCCCCGGCCCCACCCCGGACTGGCAGGCGATGGCCGACGCCTCCGAGTCGCAGCGCAAGAAGCGCCGGATGCTCACCATCGCCGGCGGGGTGCTCGCCGTGCTCCTGGTGGCGGGTGGCACGACGTATTTCCTCATGAGCGGCGGCGACCAGCCGGACGGCAAGCCGACGGCCTCCTCCTCGGGCTCCCCCACCCCCTCGGGCGGGGCGAAGTCCCCGTCCAGGAACCCCGACGACGACTACCCGACCCTCCCCGGCGAGCCGAACGTCCTGCGCGACTACAACGGCAAGACGGGCATCGCCCTGGGCCCGGGCGCCTCGCTGGGCGAGCTGTCCATGCGCACCGAGGTCCGCTTCAAGGGCGCGCCGGACTCCTACGCCCAGGGCGCCGAGGCGGCCGTGGACGTCACGCGGAGCTTCAGCGTCTCCACCCGCGCCTACAACACGACCGAGGGCGGCTCGCACATGGCGGTCAGCCAGGGCGACGGGGACTCGTACTCCTTCGAGCTGGGCTTCGAGGTCGTGAACGGCAAGAAGGCCTGGGTGTTCCGGGTGCAGACCGGTGACAAGGGCCAGGCGGCGACGGCCCAGCAGATCGTCGTGGACAACGTGGACACCGTGAAGAAGTGGGCGCTGCTCACCGGCACCTACGACGCGGAGAAGAAGACCATCGCCCTCTGGGTGGACGACAAGCTGGCCGGCCAGGCGCAGATCGCCGGCATCTGGCCGGGCCCCGGCCCGGTCCAGCTCGGCCGGGCCCGCCACCACGGGATCTGGAGCGCCTCGTGGGAGGGGGCACTCGACCACATCCGGATCTTCGACCAGGCCATCAACCAGGAGCAGATCACGGCCCTGAAGAACAACAAGCCCGGCAAGCTCAAGCCGGTCCACGCCTGGCTCGTCTGAGCCGGCGGGGATCAGACGGGGATCAGACGGTGACGCCGACGTTCCGCAGGAAGGCCACGGGGTTGATCGCGGAGCCGTAGTTCGGGGTCGTGCGGATCTCGAAGTGCAGGTGCGGACCGCTGGAGTTGCCGGTGTTGCCGGACAGGGCGATCTTCTGGTCGAGGGCGACCTTCTGGCCGACCTTGACCAGGATCTGCGACAGGTGCGCGTACTGGGAGTACGTGTTGTCCGCGTGCTTGATCACGATGGCGTTGCCGTAGGCCGGGCCGTCGCCGCCGCCGTTGGGGCCGGCCTTGACGACGGTGCCGGCGGAGGCGGCGTGGACGGGGGTGCCGACGGGGACGGCGAAGTCCTGGCCGGAGTGCTTGTGGGCCCACATGCTGCCGCCCTTGCCGAAGGTCGCGGAGAGCGTGTAGCCCTCGACGGGCTTGTCCCACAGCCCGCCCTTCGCGGCGGCGGCCTGGGCGGCCTGAGCCTGGGCCTGGGCCTGCGCCTGGACGGCGGTCAGCTCGGCGGTGGCGGACACGGCGGAGGGGGCCTCGTCGGCGAAGGCGGCGGTCGTCCCGGCCCCGAGGGCCAGCGCCGCACCGAGGGCGGTGGCGGCGAGGGCGGTACGGGTACGACGGGTGCTGACGCGCTTCGCGGACATGCGGGGACCTCCGGGGCCGGGGACAGGAATCGGGCAAGAAAGATCCCGGCACTGCGGCCTGTGCCGCGACTGCCGGGCTTGCCCCACCTTGGTAACCCGCGCCCCCACCCTTCCCCAAACGCCCGATTTACTACGCCCCCTCGTAGCCGCCCCGCCTTCCCGTCCCCCCGTTGACGCCCCCACCCAGCCCCAACGGGTGGACAAAAGGGACGCCCACCCCTACGGCACGACCTAGTAGGTCCGTTTTGTTCTGTGCGGCTTGTCACCGCCCCACGCCCGGGGAGGCGTGAAAAGGGGCGGCCCCGGGACTTCTGGAGTCCCGGGGCCGCCCCTCTACCGCTTACGCGCGTGCTACCGCTTACGCGCCCTTCGACAGGTCCGGGCCCGAGCCCGTGGCCTCGATCGGGGGGAGGTCGGGCAGGGCCGACTTCTCCTCGCCGCGGAAGGTGAACTTGGCTTCGTCACCCTCACCCTCGACACCGACCACCACGATGTGACCGGGACGCAGCTCGCCGAAGAGGATCTTCTCCGACAGCAGGTCCTCGATCTCGCGCTGGATGGTCCGGCGCAGCGGGCGGGCGCCCATGATCGGGTCGTAGCCGCGCTTGGCCAGGAGCAGCTTCGCGTCACCGCTGAGCTCGATGCCCATGTCGCGGTCCTTGAGGCGCTCGTCCACCTTGGCGATCATCAGGTCGACGATCTGGATGATGTCTTCCTGGCTGAGCTGGTGGAAGACGACCGTGTCGTCGACACGGTTGAGGAACTCGGGCCGGAAGTGCTGCTTGAGCTCTTCGTTGACCTTCGCCTTCATCCGGTCGTAACCGGTCTTGACGTCACCCTGCGCCGCGAAGCCCAGGTTGAAGCCCTTGGAGATGTCCCGCGTACCCAGGTTGGTCGTCATGATGATGACCGTGTTCTTGAAGTCGACGACCCGGCCCTGGGAGTCGGTCAGGCGACCGTCCTCCAGGATCTGGAGCAGCGAATTGAAGATATCCGGGTGCGCCTTCTCGACCTCGTCGAAGAGGACGACGGAGAACGGCTTCCGGCGGACCTTCTCGGTCAGCTGGCCGCCCTCTTCGTAGCCCACGTAGCCGGGGGGCGAACCGAAGAGACGCGAAACCGTGTGCTTCTCGCTGAACTCCGACATGTCGAGGGAGATCAGCGCGTCCTCGTCGCCGAAGAGGAATTCGGCGAGCGTCTTGGACAGCTCGGTCTTACCGACACCGGACGGACCGGCGAAGATGAACGAGCCACCGGGGCGCTTCGGGTCCTTCAGGCCGGCCCGCGTACGGCGGATCGCCTGCGAAAGGGCCTTGATGGCGTCCTTCTGACCGATGACGCGCTTGTGGAGCTCGTCCTCCATGCGGAGCAGTCGGCTCGACTCCTCCTCGGTCAGCTTGAAGACGGGAATGCCGGTCGCGGTCGCCAGGACCTCGGCGATGAGCTCGCCGTCGACCTCGGCGACGACGTCCATGTCGCCGGCCTTCCATTCCTTCTCGCGCTTGGACTTCGCGGCGAGCAGCTGCTTCTCCGAATCACGGAGCGAAGCCGCCTTCTCGAAGTCCTGGGAGTCGATGGCCGACTCCTTGTCCCGGCGCACGGCCGCGATCTTCTCGTCGAACTCGCGGAGGTCCGGCGGCGCGGTCATCCGGCGGATGCGCATCCGGGAGCCGGCCTCGTCGATCAGGTCGATCGCCTTGTCCGGCAGGAAGCGGTCCGAGATGTACCGGTCGGCCAGGGTGGCCGCCTGCACGAGGGCCTCGTCCGTGATCGAGACGCGGTGGTGGGCCTCGTACCGGTCACGGAGACCCTTGAGGATCTCGATCGTGTGCGGGAGCGACGGCTCGGCGACCTGGATGGGCTGGAAGCGGCGCTCCAGCGCGGCGTCCTTCTCCAGGTGCTTGCGGTACTCGTCGAGCGTCGTGGCGCCGATGGTCTGGAGCTCACCACGGGCCAGCATGGGCTTCAGGATCGAAGCCGCGTCGATCGCGCCCTCGGCGGCACCCGCACCGACCAGCGTGTGGAGCTCGTCGATGAACAGGATGATGTCGCCGCGGGTGCGGATCTCCTTGAGGACCTTCTTCAGGCGCTCCTCGAAGTCACCGCGGTAGCGGGAACCGGCGACCAGTGCACCCAGGTCCAGGGTGTACAGGTGCTTGTCCTTGAGGGTCTCGGGCACCTCGCCCTTGACGATGGCCTGGGCCAGCCCCTCGACGACGGCGGTCTTGCCGACGCCGGGCTCGCCGATGAGGACCGGGTTGTTCTTGGTCCGGCGGGACAGCACCTGCATGACCCGCTCGATCTCCTTCTCGCGCCCGATGACCGGGTCGAGCTTGGATTCGCGGGCAGCCTGGGTGAGGTTGCGGCCGAACTGGTCGAGGACCAGCGAGGTCGAGGGGGTGCCCTCGGCCGGGCCGCCTGCGGTGGCCGACTCCTTGCCGCCCCCGGTGTAGCCGGAGAGCAGCTGGATGACCTGCTGCCGGACCCTGTTCAGATCGGCGCCCAGCTTCACGAGGACCTGGGCGGCGACGCCCTCGCCCTCGCGGATCAGGCCGAGCAGGATGTGCTCGGTGCCGATGTAGTTGTGGCCGAGCTGGAGGGCCTCTCGGAGCGAAAGCTCCAGGACCTTCTTCGCCCGCGGCGTGAAGGGGATGTGGCCGGACGGGGCCTGCTGGCCCTGACCGATGATCTCCTCAACCTGCTGGCGAACAGCCTCGAGCGAAATCCCGAGGCTCTCCAGGGCCTTAGCGGCGACACCCTCACCCTCGTGGATCAAGCCCAGGAGGATGTGCTCGGTGCCGATGTAGTTGTGGTTGAGCATCCGGGCTTCTTCCTGAGCCAGGACGACAACCCGCCGCGCGCGGTCGGTGAACCTCTCGAACATCGTTTATCGCTCCTCAGAGCGGTCGGGCAGTTCGGGGTCGGTCCCCGCCCTGTCCTTCCGCATGCTAGTCCCGCGGGACGGGACAGCTCATTCCAACTGCCGACATCCGTCCACGGCTCACCCCCACGTCGGTGAGGAAAACCGGCTGTAAGAGCCGACTACTGCTCCAACCCGATGGTGCGAGACGATGTTCCCGCAGGCCAGGCAGATACCCGTCACACGAGTACGCCGATGGCGAACGGAAGCCGCTCAAATCAGCGTGTCGCCCCGATCCACTAGGAATGTCTTACCCGTAAGGACTGACACTCCATGCCGGTCAGCACGGTTCCCTCCGCTACGGGCGAACACGCTTGTGTCCCGAATGTGGGACTCCGCTCCGCGGATGTTTACGTTCCGCATTGAACCGAGTGCACTGCGTAACCCGGCGGCGGCCCTCGGAGTTCATCCGTTCATGGCCGTCGTCAACGTCGTGAACGCCGTTCCCCCGCTCCGTGTTCCGTCCGGGCCGGACGTCCGTACCTGGTACGAGCGGGTGCTCGGATGGACCGTGGCGGCCGGGCCGCCCGTGCGGCTGGTCACCGGGATCCGGTTCGACGTGCTGGAGCTGCCGGCGGACGCCGGGGCCGGGCTGCTGCGCCGTCCCGGCCTCGCCACCGGTCCGGTGGCGCTCGCGGGGCGCAGGATGCGCTTCCTGGTCGCCCCGGGGGCCGCCGAGGAGCTGGACGGGCTGCTCGACTGGCTGGAGTGGGGCGGTGTGGAGCTGGAGCTCGCCGCCCTGGGTGCGGGGGGCGGGATCACCGCCCCCGTGCCGCCCGGGCGCGGGCCGGGTGGAAACCCTCAGGGGGCCGCCGTCTGGCTGCGGCCCCCCGAGCCGGGGTGCGAGGCCTCTCTGCCGGCCCTGCCCGGTCCGGAGCGGGGCCGCGGGCCCGATCTCGTACGCCTGGTGGCCGCGGCGGCGACGGAATGCCACCGCGCCCGCCTGTGGCGGCGTACGGATCAGCCCTTGGCGTTCTCGTAGGCCTCGCGGATCTCGGCCGGGACGCGGCCTCGGTCGTTGACGCTGAGCCCCTGGGCCTTGGCCCAGGCGCGGATCTCGGCGGTGTCGGGGCTGCCGGCCGAGGTCGCGGCCCGGCCCTTGGCGCGCCCGGCGGAGGCGCGCCCGCCGGTGCGGCGGCCGCCCTTGGTGTACGGGTCGAGCAGCCCGCGGAGCTTTTCAGCGTTGGCGGTGGTGAGGTCGATCTCGTAGGTCTTGCCATCCAGAGCGAACGTCACGGTCTCGTCCGCCTCGCCACCGTCGAGGTCGTCGACAAGAAGGACCTGAACCTTCTGTGCCACCGGATTTCCTTTCATCGAAAATGCAGTACGCGGAAAGGAAACCGCTTTTGCCTGGAAAACACAAACCCCCGGGGAGAGGTTCAGGAGCTCAACAAGGCGGGAAACGTACGCGATTCGGACATAGGCCACCGGCAGCTGCGGCCTGGAATAGCCCTCGCGTCGATCAGAGGTGCAGCAGCATCCGGCTGTTGCCCAAGGTGTTCGGCTTCACTCGTTCGAGACCGAGGAACTCGGCGACTCCCTCGTCATAGGAACGCAGGAGCTCCATGTAGACATCGGTCTCCACCGGGGTCTCACCGATCTCGACGAAGCCGTGCTTCGCGAAGAAGTCGACTTCGAAGGTCAGGCAGAATACCCGGCTCACCCCGACCCGGCGGGCGGTCTCCAACAACTTGGCGAGCACGAGGTGGCCGACTCCGGCGCCCTTCAGGTCGCGGTCCACCGCGAGGGTGCGTACTTCGGCGAGGTCTTCCCACATGACGTGGAGAGCTCCGCAGCCCACCACCTGGCCGTCGGAGTCGCGTTCCGCGACCCAGAACTCCTGGATGCCCTCGTAAAGGGCGACCGGGGCTTTGTCGAGGAGGATCCGCTGCTGCACGTACTGGTCCAGCAGGCGGCGCAGCGCCGGAACATCTCCGGTGCGCGCGCGGCGGATGGTCACTGTTTTCGCGTCTGAGGCGGAAAGGTCTCCCATAGGCCGGACGCTATCGCCCCGGCTCGCTCCGGCGCGCGCCGGAGTCCCCCTCTTCCGCTTGGGGGGCCCGGGAGGCGCCCGGGCCGACGGCGGTGGCGTCCGTTCCGCTCTGGGGCTCGGGCTCGTCGTGCTGGACGATGCGCACGGCGTCGCGGAGGGCCTCTCGCTGTTCCGGGGACATCATGCCGAAGAAGGCGACGAGCGCGGCCGCGGGGTTGTCACTGGTCGACCAGGCTTCGTTCATCAGTGCGGCCGAGTAGGCGGCGCGGGTGGAGACCGCCGTATATCGATAGGCGCGGCCTTCCGCTTCCCGGCGGACCCAGCCCTTCTGATGGAGATTGTCCATAACGGTCATGACCGTGGTGTACGCGATGGACCGTTCCTGCTGGAGGTCTTCCAGGACTTCCCGAACGGTGACCGGGCGGTTCCACTGCCACACCCGCGTCATGACTGCGTCTTCGAGTTCTCCCAAGGGGCGAGGCACAGCAGCACGATAGTGCGGAATGGGCTGAATTGCCCGACTATTCGTCGGACAACGCGCGGCCAATACCCGGGCGGCGGCGCTACTTCTGCTGCGTCGCGGCTTCCGCGCGGGCGAGCACGGCGTCGACGGCCGCGTCTTCCTTGGCCTTGTTGGCGCCGCCCTGGCTCTTCACGATCGTCCTCACGAGGAAGATGAAGAACGTGGCCATCACGATGGGGGGCACGAGCGCGGAAACGTAGTCCATGCCCCCCAGCGTAGCTACACCGCCTCCAGGCCCGCCGCCGGGGGCGGGGCGGGCTTGCGGCGCGGCGGGAAGACCTCACCCGGGGTGGGGACGGGCCGTCCGGGGCGCGGGGGCTCCTTCGGGGCGGGCTCGGGGCGGGGCCGCTCGGGGCCCGGGGTCTGCGGGCGCGGGGCCTCGGGGCCGGGGGCCGCCGCGCGCGGTTCCCCGCGTCCGCCGGGCAGGGCCAGCAGGCGGGTGCGCGGTGCGGGGGCGGCGGCCGCGAGCCGGCGGCGCACGGAGCGCTCCGCGACCGCCTGGGCCCGCTCCAGGAGGGCCGCGGCGACCGGGTTGGCCCGCAGCGCGCGCAGGGCGCAGAGGTCGTCGGGGGCGGGCTCGTAGCCGGCGGCGAGGGCGTCCTGGAGCAGCTCCAGGTAGCCGGAGAGGCTCCCGGGCAGGGCGCCGCGGTAGCGGGCGAGGTCGTCGAGCAGGAAGGTTCTGAGCCGGCCCGCCTCCCGGACCGCTTCGTCCACCGACGCCGCGAGGCGCAGGCAGTCCTGGACCTCGGCGGTCGTCAGGGGGGCCGTGGAGGACTGGAGGGCGTGGGCGAGGCTACGCCTGAGCACGTGCAGCTCGGCGGCGCTGAAGGCCATGCCGCCGCGGGATCCGTAGGGCGTGGGCATGGGCCGAAGATACGCGCTAATCGGACAAAATCCCCTGATGACGGGGACCTGCGGCGCGGCGCACCCGCGTGCCGCGCACCGCCGGAATCAGCCGGTCTGCTTCACTGCCTCGACGAAGTCGGCCCAGGCGGCGTGGGTCGTGGCCATCACGAAGTGCGCGGGGTCGGCCCGGTCCGCCACCCGTACGAGGGTGCCGGGGGCGGCGGCCACGTAGACACAGGCCTCTCCTTCACCGCAGTACGACGATTTGCGCCAGTCGGTCGGGGCGTTCGTCATGGTGTCTCCTCCGTCGTGGACGAGGCCACGTTGCCTCTCCAGCGGGACGCTACCTCCGCGAGAGTCACACTCCGGCCACTTCCCGTAAAAAAACGCCGCCGAAAAATATCACTTCGCCGTCATGCGCCCGTCACACGGCTCATTCGACCGGGAAGGCGTACGCGATCTCGTAGCGGGAGTCGGGGATCACCAGGTCCGCCGTCTCGACGGGACGGCCGCCGGAATCGAGGTAGGTCCGCTCGATCCGGGTGATCATCGCGCCGAGGCTGATCCCCAGCAGGTTGGCCTGGTCCTGGGTGGCGCGGGAGGGGCGCGGGACCTCCACCACGGAGGTGACGGTGATGCCGATGGAGCGCATCCGCGCCACGACCCCGGCGCCGCGCATCTCGCCGGCCTCGGGGAGGACGATCGGGGTCCCGGAGGTGATGGCGAGGGGCTCCCAGGACTCGGAGAGCTCGGCGGGGCTGCCGTCGGCCATGAACTCGTAGCGGGTCATCACGCACGGGGCGCCCGGCTCGATGGCCAGGCGGGCGGCGATCCGCTCGGGGGCGGGCAGCTGGGGGTGGGTCCGGGAGTCCCAGGAGGCGGCGATGCCGTGCGCGGCGGCCTCGGAGCGGAAGGTGTTGCCGGAGCCGGGGACCCGGCGGCGGGTGCGCAGCATCCGCATGCGGCGGCGCGGGGTGCGCACGTAGGTGCCGGAGCCGGCGCGGCCTTCGAGGAAGCCCTCGATGATCAGCTGTTCCATCGCCCGCTGGGTGACGCCCTGGCCGACCTCGTACTCCTCCGCGAAGCGGGCGCGGGAGGGGAGCCGGTCCCCGATCTTCCACTCTCCCGCCTCGATGCGGGCCCGGAGCGATTCGACCACCTGCAAGTACGGTGATTTACGGGGCATCCGATCCGTCCTCTACCGTCTCGACCCTGCCGCCCTGGAGCGCGTGCGTCCGACGCCGACAAGCTAACCGATCAGCTTGAACCTGAGGACTCGGGATGACGGTGGGTACGGAACGGCCTTACGGGGCAGCCCAGTCGGGCGGCCGGATCCGCAGCGCACGCCGCCCGCCGCGCCCCGGGCGGGGCGGGCGGGCGGAGGAAGTGCCGTGCGCTCAGTCGAAGTTGGGCGCGTTGCGCTCGTACACCAGCCGCAGGCCGATCAGGGTCAGCCACGGCTCGTGCTCGTCGATCACCGTGGTCTCCCCGAGGATGACCGGGGCCAGCCCGCCCGTCGCGATGACGCGGACGTCGTCCGGATCGCCGTCCGGGCCCACCAGGTCCCGGGCGATGCGGTGCACGATCCCGTCGACCTGGCCCGCGAACCCGTAGACCACGCCCGACTGCATCGCCTCGACCGTCGACTTGCCGATCACGTTGCGCGGCCGGGCCAGCTCGATCTTGCGCAGCAGGGCGCCGCGCATCCCGAGCGCCTCCATCGAGATCTCGATGCCCGGCGAGATCACCCCGCCCACGTACTCGCCGCGCGCGGAGACCGCGTCGAAGGTCGTCGCCGTACCGAGGTCGACGACGATCGCCGGACCCCCGTACAGCTCGACGGCGGCGGCCGCGTTGACGATGCGGTCCGCGCCGACCTCCTTCGGGTTGTCCATCAGGATCGGCACGCCCGTCTTCACGCCGGGCTCCACCACGATCGCCGGCACGTCGCCGTAGTAGCGCCGGGTGACATCGCGCAGCTCGTGCAGGACGGACGGCACCGTCGAGCAGATCGCGATGCCGTGGATCCCGTCGCCCAGCTCGCTGCCGAGCATCGGGTGCATCCCCATCAGGCCCTGGAGCAGGACGGCCATCTCGTCGGCCGTACGGCGCGGGTCGGTCGAGACCCGCCAGTGCTCGACGATCTCCTCGCCGTCGAACAGGCCCATGACGGTGTGGGTGTTGCCCACGTCGATGGTGAGCAGCACGGACTACACCGCCTCGCGCAGGTCGAGGCCGATGTCCAGGATCGGCGAGGAGTGCGTGAGCGCCCCCACCGCCAGGTAGTCCACGCCGGTCTCGGCGTAGGCGCGGGCGGTCTCCAGGGTGAGGCGGCCCGAGGACTCCAGGACGGCGCGGCCGGCCACGATCGTGACGGCCTCCTCGGTCTCCGGGACGGTGAAGTTGTCCAGCAGGATCAGGTCGGCGCCCGCGTCCACGACCTCGCGGACCTGGTGCATCGTGTCGACCTCGACCTCCACCGGCACGTCCGGGAAGGCCTCGCGGACGGCCTTGAAGGCCTGCGCGACGCCACCGGCCGCGACCACGTGGTTGTCCTTGACCAGCGCGGCGTCCGACAGGGACATGCGGTGGTTGACGCCGCCGCCGCAGCGGACCGCGTACTTCTCCAGCGAGCGCAGGCCGGGAGTGGTCTTGCGGGTGTCGCGGACCTTGGCCTTCGTGCCCTCCAGGACGTCCGCCCAGCGGCGGGTGGCCGTGGCGATGCCGGAGAGGCGGCACAGGATGTTCAGGGCGCTGCGCTCGGCCGTCAGCAGGTCGCGGGTGCGGGAGCGGACCGACAGCAGCAGCTGCCCGGCCTCCACGCGGTCGCCGTCCTCGGCGTGCCGCTCGACCTCGAAGGCCTCCGTGCACACCACGGAGAACACCGCCTCGGCGATGCGCAGGCCGGCCACGACGCCGGCCTCGCGGGCCACGAAGTCGGCGACGGCCTCGGCCTCTTCGGGGACGGTGGCGACGGTGGTGACGTCGACCCCGCCGTCCAGGTCCTCGGACAGCGCCATGTGCGCGATGTCCTCGACCTCGATCGGGTCGAGGCCCGCGTCCACGAGGAGCTGGGCCAGCGCCGGGTCGAGGCCGCTCTCCTCGCCGTCGCCGCAGCCGCAGTCGTCGCCGCAGCCGCCTTCGTTCTGCTCGATCAGGGGGAGTTCGGGGGTGCTCACGGTCAGTGCTCCTGGCTTGAGGGGTGTGGGGAACGTCTACGGGCGGGGGGCGCCGGAGGAGGCGTCCGCGTCCACGGGCGGGAAGTCCGCCGAGTCGGTGGGGGTGACGACCAGGGCCCGCCGCTCCGTCGCCGAGAGCCGCACCACCAGGTGGCGGCGCCAGGCCTCGTCGTCCCGGCCGGGGTGGTCCTCGCGCCAGTGGCAGCCGCGGGTCTCGGCGCGCCGCTGGGCGGCGGCCACCAGGACGCGGGCCACGCAGAGCAGGTTGGTCGCCTCCCAGGTGTCCACACCCGGTTCGGCGGTCTTGCCGTGGGTCTCCAGCTCGCCCAGGGCCGTCGTGTACAGGGTCTCCAGCGCCTCGGCGGCGGCGCTCAGGGACTCGGCGGAGCGCAGCACGCCCGCCCCCCGCGTCATGATCCGCTGGATCTCGTAACGGGCCGTCGCGGGCTGGAGCGGGCCGGTCGCGGGCACGGGGATGCCCGGGCCGCTGCCCTCGGGGGCGCGGGAGACGATGTCCTCGGCGATCCGCTCGGCGAAGACCAGGCCCTCCAGGAGGGAGTTGGAGGCCAGGCGGTTCGCGCCGTGCACGCCGGTGCAGGCGACCTCCCCGCAGGCGTACAGGCCCGGGACGGTGGTGCGGCCGTGCAGGTCGGTGCGGACGCCGCCGGAGGCGTAGTGCGCGGCCGGCGCGACCGGGACGGGCTCGGTCACCGGGTCGATGCCGTGGCTGCGGCAGGCGGCGAGGATCGTGGGGAAGCGGTTCTCCCACATCTCGGCGCCGAAGTGCCGGCCGTCCAGGTACATGTGGAGCGTGCCCTGCTCCTGCATGCGGCGCGTGATGGCCTTGGCGACGATGTCGCGCGGGGCGAGCTCGGCGAGCTCGTGCTGGCCGAGCATGAAGCGGACCCCGTCGGCGTCGACGAGGTGGGCGCCCTCGCCCCGTACGGCCTCCGACACCAGGGGCTGCTGCCCCTCGGCGTCCGGGCCCAGGAACAGGACGGTCGGGTGGAACTGGACGAACTCCAGGTCGGAGACCTCCGCGCCGGCGCGCAGCGCGAGGGCGACGCCGTCGCCGGTGGAGACGGACGGGTTGGTCGTCGCGGAGAAGACCTGGCCCATGCCGCCGGTCGCGAGGATCACGGCGGGGGCGTGGACGGCGCCGACGCCATCGTGCTGGCCCTCGCCCATGACGTGCAGGGTGACCCCGGCCGTGCGGCCCTCGGCGTCCTGGAGCAGGTCCAGGACCAGCGCGTTCTCGACCGTCTCTATGCCGGCGGCGTGGACGGCCTCGACGAGGGCGCGGGAGATCTCGGCGCCGGTGGCGTCGCCGCCCGCGTGCGCGATCCGGCGGCGGTGGTGGCCGCCCTCGCGGGTCAGCTCTATCTCGCCGGTCTCGGCGGAGGTGTCGAAGACGGCGCCGGTCTCGATGAGCCGGCGGACCGCGTCCGGACCCTCGGTGACCAGCAGCCGTACCGCGTTCTCGTCGCACAGGCCCGCACCGGCGACCAGGGTGTCGTCCAGGTGCTGCTCGGGGGTGTCGCCCTCGCCGAGCGCGGCCGCGATGCCGCCCTGGGCCCAGCGGGTCGAGCCGTCGTCGAGGCGTGCCTTGGTGACCACGACCGTACGGCGGCCCGCGGCGGCGCAGCGCAGCGCGGCGGTCAGGCCCGCGACGCCGGATCCGACCACCACGACGTCCGCTTCGACGGCCCAGCCGGGGGCGGGGGCGTGCAGCCGTATGCGGGTGCCGGCGTCGGCGCCCGGGGTGCCTGGGTTGCCTGTGGTGCTCACGCGTGTGCTCCGAACTCCAATGGGATGTTGTCGATCAGCCGGGTCGTGCCGACCTTCGCCGCGACGGCCAGTACGGCCTGCCCGGTGAAGTCGGGTCCGACGTCGGTGAAGTCCTTCGGGTCCACCAGTGCCAGGTAGTCCAGGACCAGCGGCGGCTCGTGGCGCCCCGCCTCCTCCAGGACGTGCCGCGCCGCGGCCCGTACGGCGTCCGGCAGGCCGGCGGCGCCGGTGGCGGCCGCCGACACCGCGTGGGCGTCGGCGGAGGCGCGGATCTCGCCGAGCCGGGCCAGGGCCGTGGCCCGCTCGTCGCTGGCGGGCGCGGCCTCGGCGCGGGCGCGCAGCGCGGCCTGCGCCGCGAGCCGGTCGCGGCCGGCGAACAGGGCGCGGGAGAGGGCGAGGGCGGTGTGCCGTTCGAGCGGGGAGAGGTAGCGGTTGCGGGAGGACAGGGCGAGCCCGTCGTCCTCGCGGACGGTGGGGACGCCGGCCACCTCGACCGGGAAGTTGAGGTCGGTCACCATGCGCCGGATCAGGGCCAGTTGCTGGGCGTCCTTCTGGCCGAAGAGGGCCAGGTCGGGGCGGGTGAGGTGGAGCAGCTTGGCGACGACGGTGAGCATCCCGTCGAAGTGGCCGGGGCGGGTGGCGCCCTCCAGCCGCTCGCCCATCGGCCCGGCGGTGATCCGCACCTGCGGGTCGCCGCCCGGGTACACCTCGTCGACGGAGGGCGCGAACACGGCGTCGGCGCCCGCCTCCTCGGCGATCGCCAGGTCGGCGTCGAGGGTGCGGGGGTAGCGGTCGAGGTCCTCGTTCGCCCCGAACTGGAGGGGGTTGACGAAGACGGTGACCACCACCTGCCCGTCCGGGCCGGCCTGCTCGCGGGCCGTGCGCACGAGGGTCGCGTGGCCCTCGTGCAGGGCGCCCATCGTCATCACGACGGCACGGCGGCCGGTGCGCGGCAGTTTGTGGAGCTCTTCGGCGGTGTTCAGCAGCTGGAGCGGGCCGGTCATCGCTCCCCACCCTTCGGATCGGCGGCGTCGGGGTTGCCGTGGGTGCCGTCGTCGCCCTGGTCGTCGGCGAGCACGCCGAGCAGGTCCTCGGCGAGCTCGGGCTTGAGCAGGCCGTGCGCGAGGGCCCGGTCGGCGGTGGTGCGGGCCATCGCGAGGTACCCGGCGACGGTGGCGGGGGCGTGCTTGCGCAGCTCGGAGACGTGCGCGGCGACCGTGCCGGCGTCCCCGCGGGCGACGGGGCCGGTGAGGGCGGCGTCGCCGGAGCGCAGGGCGTTGTCCAGGGCGGCGCCGAGGAGGGGGCCGAGCATCCGGTCGGGGTGCCCGACACCGGCGGTGCGCAGCAGCTCCATGGCCTGGGCGACCAGGGTGACCAGGTGGTTCGCGCCCAGGGCGAGGGCCGCGTGGTAGAGCGGCCGGCTCTCCTCCGCGATCCACTCGGGCTCGCCGCCCATCTCGATGACCAGGGCCTCCGCGGCGAGGCGCAGCTCCTCGGGGGCGGTCACGCCGAAGGAGCAGCCGGCCAGGCGCTGCACGTCCACCTCGGTACCGGTGAAGGTCATCGCCGGGTGCAGGGCCAGCGGCAGCGCGCCCGCACGGCGCGCGGGGTCCAGCACGGCGGTCCCGTACCGGCCCGAGGTGTGCACGAGGAGCTGGCCGGGGCGTACGGCCCCGGTCTCGGCCAGCCCCTCGACGAGCCCGGGCAGGGCGTCGTCCGGGACGGTCAGCAGCACCAGCTCGGCCCGCTCCAGCACCTGCGCGGGGCTGACCAGCGGGACGTCGGGCAGCATCCGCTCGGCCCGGCGGCGGGAGGTGTCGGAGACGCCGGAGACGGCGACGGGGCGGTGCCCGGCCTGCCGCAGGGCGCGGGCCAGCGCGGGCCCGACGCGGCCGGCGCCGACGACGCCGACGGAGAGCCGGGCGGGGCGGCCGGACGGATCCCGGGGCTCCGTCTGATGGGGTGCGTTCACGCGGGGAATGCCTTCCGTTCCAGTCCGCGGGGGGTACCGGACGATACGTCGCCATGCTAGGCCCTCGGACCCGGGTGCCGCCGGTCAGCCCGCCCCCCTCCGGCCGCGCCCCGGCCCCGGCCGGAAAATCCCGCGGCCGGGCCGTACACGTCGGCGATCATCGGGACCATGACTGATGACGAGGAGCGGACGAAGCGGGTCGTGGCGGCGTGGCGGGGAGCCGCCCGCAAGCTGACCCACAGCCCCCGGGAGGCGACCGTCGGGGAGCTGCTGGCGCAGCTGGCCGACGCCCCGTACGACATGGACGCCCCCGGCGACCTCTACGGCGACGGGGTCGTCGGAGAACTGGAGCGGCGGGTCGCCGCCCTGCTCGGCACCGAGGACGCGGCCTTCTTCCCCTCGGGCACGATGGCCCAGCAGATCGCCCTGCGCTGCTGGGCGGGCCGCACCGGCAACCCGGTGGTGGCCATGCACCCCCTGGGCCACCCCGAGCGGTGGGAGGGCGGCGCGCTGTCGACGGTGTCGGGGCTGCGCACCGTCCACCCGGTGGAGGACCCGCGCCAGCCGACGCCGGAGGAGGTCCGCGACCACCCCGAGCCCTTCGGCACCCTGATGCTGGAGCTGCCGCTGCGCGACGCCGGCTTCCTGCTGCCCTCGTGGGAGGAGCTGACGGGGCTCGTGGACGCCGCCCGGGAACGGGACGCGGTGGTCCACTTCGACGGGGCCCGCCTGTGGGAGTCCACCGTCCACTTCGGCCGCCCCCTGGAGGAGATCGCCGGGCTGGCCGACTCCGTCTACGTGTCCTTCTACAAGTCCCTCGGCGGCCTGAGCGGGGCCTGCCTGGCGGGGTCCGGCGGCTTCGTGGAGGAGGCCCGGGTGTGGCGCCACCGGTACGGGGGCCGGATCTTCCGCCAGTTCCCCCAGGCCCTGTCGGCCCTGGCCGGGCTGGAACGGGAGCTGCCCCTGCTCCCGGCGTACGTCGAGCAGGCCCGGATGGTCGCGGCGGAGCTGCGCGAGGGCTTCGAGGCGGCCGGGGTGCCGTGGTTCCGCGTCAACCCCGGGGTGCCGCACACGCACCAGTTCCAGGTGTGGCTCCCGTACGACCCGGAACGGCTGATCGAGGCGGGCACCCGGCTGGCGGAGGAGGAGGGCACGGTCCTGTTCGGCCGCTGGGGCGCGGAGGGCGTCGCGCCGGGCCTGTCGATGACGGAGGTCACGGTGACGCGGCCGGGCCTGGGGTGGGCCCCCCAGGACGTCCGGACGGCTCTGGCGGGGTTCCTGGCGCGGGTGTAGCGGGCGGGGGGCCCCGGTCGACACGCCCGGACGGGCGGGAGAGCATGAAGGTGAGGATTCCTTCAGGGCCGGCCCTCCCCCACAGGTGAGGACTACTGATGAACCAGCGAACCCGCAGAACTCTGTGCACCTCCGTCATGGTCTGTTCCCTCGCCGCCGGGCCGGCCGCCGCGGCGTGGGCCGTCCACGCACCGGCGGCGGGCCCTTCCGGATCGGAATGCTTCGTCGAGGCCAAAGCGGGCGATGCGACGAAGGCGACGATCACCGGCGGAGGATTCGACAAGGCCAAGGGCAAGGTCTTCCTCGACCAGACCGACGGCGACGGCGGCGGCACCCCCGCCACCGTGCGCGACGACGGCACGTTCACGTCCGGCGAGGTGCCGGCGGGCACGTACGTGGCCTTCCAGCACGCGGGTCCCCGCGTGAAGTGCGTGGGTGGGCAGGAGGCCCAGGACGTCGTCAACCAGAAACTGATCCTCTCCGAGCAGACTCGTGGCACGAACGAGGGCTGGGCCCAGGGCAAGAAGCTGGCCAAGTCCGGCGCGTGTGACGCCGAGGCGCAGCCCCCGACCCCGAACCTCCACGGTCTCGCGCCCGACTCGGAGGGCCAGAAGAAGGCGGAAGCGGCCTACAAGAACGCCTACTCCGCCGCCTTCGACAAGGCGATCGACTTCTTCTGCCACCGCTAGCCGATCCCGCCGGGACCCCGCCCCCGCGCCACCCCCTCAGCAGGCCCGGGGCCGGTGGAGGAAGCGGTTCAGGGCGTGGCGCCAGGGGTGGGTGGTGGGGGCGCCCGCCACGGCGGCATCGAACTGGGCCGCCGTGCGCAGTGCGCGCAGCGTGGCCACGTCGTCGCGGCCCGGGGGCGGGGGCACGGGCGTGCCGTGCTGGGAGGCCCGGTAGGTGTCGATCATGTACTGCTCTATCGCGGTCATGCATCCACCCTCACCCCGTCGGCCGCAGTCCGCTCGTCGATTGACGAGAGGCGTCAATCGACGGCTCCCACCTGCGGCGGAGCCCCCGCCGGACCCCTCGGACGGACGCGGGCCGGGCGGCGTTCCCACCCCGGCCCCGGGGGTCCGGACGGAGGCGGCGGCGGACAGAATGGGGCGATGAGCGTGACCATCGACATCGCCGGGCTCCCCGTGGAGCGGATCGCCTTCGCGCCCTCCCCGCTCGCCGAGCTCTGCATGACGCTGCACGCGCTCTCGCAGCCCGCCCACCACCCCGGGCTGCATTCCTGGACGAGGACCACTACGGCCTCGCTCGACCCCTGCTTGGCCGAGCGCCTCCTCGAGGCCGATTTCATGTGGCGGAGTTCTTTCTCCGACATCTTCATGGCTTTCGCCGGCATCCCCGGCGGCAGCGGCCGCCCCGGGGCGACGCTGGCCGAGGAGCTGGACGTCCTCGACCGGATGGACGACGAGCGGTTCGTGCTGGCCGCGCTGGAGCACTGCTGGCTGGCCCTCTACAACGAGGGCGGCGCCCCGTCCCCGCTGACCGACCCCGCCGCCCGGGTCAAGGCGCTGGAGACGGCGGCGGCGCGCGGTCCGGCGCGGCTGGAGTTCACCCGGCGGCTGCTGGACGACCCCCGCGCCGTGCGGGTCTGGCTGCGGCGGCTGCTGGAGGACTGCGACGAGGCCTTCTTCGCCGAGACCTGGCGGCGGATCGAGCCCCGGCAGACCGCGGACGTCCGGCACAAGACGGAGGTGCTGCGCCACCGGGGCCTGCCGGCCGTGCTGAAGGAGGTGTCCTCGGCGCTGAGCGTGGACGAGGCGCACACCGTGATCACCGCCGACAAGATGGTCAACGGCCAGGCCACCGCGACCGATCCGGAGGTCGGGCCGGGGCTCCTGTTCATCCCGACGAACTTCGGCTGGCCGCACCTGCTCGTGCTGCACGCGCCCGGCTGGATGCCGGTGGTCCACTACCCCCTGGAGTCCCCCGAGCTGCCGGCCGAGCCGCCCTCGGTGGAGCAGGTCCAGCGCCGGATGGAGGCGCTGGCGCACCCCATGCGGATGCGGCTCTGCCGCAGCCTGGCGCGGGCCCCGTACACGACGAGCGAGCTGGCCCGGGTGTACGGGATAACGGCGCCGGAGGTGTCCCGGCACCTGGCGGTGCTGAAGCGGGCCGGGCTGATACACACGCGCCGTCAGGGGCGCTACGTGCAGCACCAGCTGGACCTCGCCGTGGTGGCCCGGATAGGCCCGGACCTCATCGAGGGCATCCTCCGCTGAAGTGAGCGCCGGACGGCGCTGATCCACCCCCGATCCCCCCCGATCCGCCCCCGATGCGCCCCCGATCCGCCCCCGATGCGCCCCCGATCCGCCCTCCGGACGGTGGCCGGTTTTCGCCGTTCCCCGTCGGCGCGGACGTACCGATATCCGGATTTCACAAACCGGAAGCAGTGAAAACCCTGGCGACGGCGCCGCGTTGCTGCCTAACGTGCCCCCACCGCTCGCCCCGCAGTCGCTCCTTGCCGTGATGCAGTGAAGTGAAAGGATCCCCATGCCTTCTCGCCGTATAGCCGCAGCCACCGCCGCCATGGCGGCCGCGGCCCTCGTCTCCCCGCTGCTCCTCGCCGCGCCCGCCGGTGCGTCGAGCCCGCAGAGCGACGCCGCCCGGGGCGACGCCCTGGCCAGGAAGCTGGTCAAGGAGGCGACCGGGAAGGGCGCCAACAACCACCTGAAGGTCTTCCAGTCGATCGCCGACTACAACAACGGCACCCGGGTGGCGGGTTCGAAGGGGCACGAGCAGTCGGCCAAGTACGTCGAGGGCGTGCTGAAGGCGGCCGGGTACGAGGTCTCGCGCCACGAGTTCGACTTCGTGTACGTCGAGACGATCGCCGAGACGCTGAAGGTGAACGGCGCGAACGGCCGCGACGTCCCGCTCAAGCTGATGTCCTACACGGCGAGCGGCCCGGAGGGCGGGGTGACCGCCCCGGTCGCCGTCGTACCGGTCGACGCGGACGGCTCCAACGGCTGCGACGCCGCCGACTTCGCGCCCGGCGCCTTCACCGGGAAGATCGCCCTGATCAAGCGCGGAGGCTGCACCTTCGCCGCGAAGCAGGCGAACGCGGCGGCGGCCGGCGCGGTCGGCGCCGTCATCTACAACAACACGGCGGGCGCCCTGAACGGCACCCTCGGCGACCCGAACGCGGGCAAGGTCCCCACCGGCGGCATCAGCCAGGCCGACGGCGAGAAGCTGGCCGCCGAGGCCGCCGCCGGGCCGGTGAACGTCACCCTCGACGTCCGCCAGTTCCGCGAGAACCGCAAGACCTACAACGTCGTCGCCGAGACCAAGGGCGGCGACCCGGCGAACACCGTCTTCCTCGGCGCCCACCTGGACTCGGTCGCCGCGGGCCCGGGCATCAACGACAACGGCTCCGGCTCGGCCGGCATCCTCCAGGTCGCGCAGCGGCTCGCGAGCGAGCAGAAGAAGATCAAGAACAAGGTCAAGTTCGCCTGGTGGTCGGCGGAGGAGTTCGGCCTGCTCGGCTCGGAGGCGTACGTGGCCTCGCTGACTCCGGAGCAGAAGAAGCAGATCAAGCTCTACCTGAACTTCGACATGATCGCCTCGCCGAACGCCGCCTACTTCGTCTACGACGGCGACGACTCCGACAAGGTCGGCTCGGGCCCCGGCCCGGAGGGCTCGGCGCAGCTGGAGAAGCAGATCACCGACTTCCTCGACGCGCAGCAGATCCCGCACGAGGGCAGCGACTTCACCGGCCGCTCGGACTACGGCCCGTTCATCGAGGCGGGCATCCCCTCCGGCGGTACGGACACCGGCGCCGAGGGCATCAAGACGCCGGCGCAGGCCGCGAAGTTCGGCGGTCAGGCCGGGGTCGCCTACGACGTGAACTACCACGGCAAGGGCGACGACATCACCAACATCGACCAGAAGGCGCTCGACATCAACGTCGACGTGATCGCGAACGCGGTCGGCCACTACGCCTACGACCTGGCCCCGCTGTCGCAGCCGGTCGTCTCGAAGCCGACCACCGGCTCCGGCAACGGCGGCGGTCTGCGCCCGGGCCACGACCACGAGGCGGCCGAGTAGCGGGACAGCCCGCGCCACGTCGGGGTCGGCATCCACAGGGGGGATGCCGACCCCTTCGCCGTGCGCCCGTCCTTGCCCCCGCCCCCGCCGGGTTACGCCCCCGCCCACCCCCGCGTGACGTACGCGATCGAGCGCGCGACCCCGTCCAGCCGGGCGGGGTCCGCCCGGACGGAGCGGGCGAGTTCCAGGTGGAGGAAGCGCGTGCCGCGCTCGGCGGCCAGCCGGCCCTGCGCGTTGCCGCGGCCGGACATCCGGCAGCCGGCGCTCCACGCCCGGCAGGGGCGGACGCCCCGGGCGGCCAGTTCGGTGGCGAGGAGGGCGGCGTCGGCGGCCGCCGCGTCGCCCGCGCCGGTGGATACGACCGCGCCCGCGCCGGGGACGGTGGAGTCGGCGAAGCCGTGCAGCTGGATGCCGGGCAGGCCCCGCCGGGTCAGCTCGGCGATGACGGTGTGGAACGCCGAGTCGGTGCGGTGGGCCATGTCGGCCTCCCCGGTTCCGCCCGCGCCCGCGCTCCCGCTCCCGCTCCCGCTCCCGGTCGCGTTTCCGTCGCCGGTCCCGTCGTCACCCTCCCCCTCGCCCTCGCCGCCGCCCCCGCCCGGGCCGTCGGCCGCCTTGCGGTGGGCCCCCGCGAGGACCATCACCCCGCCGGGTGTCCCGCGCAGTACGGCGACCCCGAGCCGTTCGGTGTCCTGGTCGGCGATCGGGTGCGGGACCTGTACCGACCAGCGCACCGGGGCGCCGAGGTCGAGGTAGACCCGGCCCCAGCCCCGGTTCGCGGAACCGGAGCGGGCCGCTGCGTCCGCGACCTCCGCGTAGCGGCGGCCGTCAGGGCCGTCCGTGAAGACGTCGAGGCGGTAGTCCACGTCGGCGAGGCGGGTCCGGGCCTTTTCGACATCACCGTCGAAAAGGGAGGAAACACCCTCCAGCAAGACGGACCTCTCCGCCTCCGTGGGGGCGCGGTAACCGCCCCGCACTCCGAATTCGGAGGTGAATCGGGTCACCCGGGTGAGCAGATCGGTGGCCTGCGCCACGGGCGACGGAACGGACGTCTCCGCCTTTTCGGTCGAATGGATAGGGCGAAAAGCGACATAACCGACGATCATCGCGATCATTGAACAAATGATCACAGGGATCGTTATGTTTTTCGTCAGTTTCACCTTCGTCACTGGCTGAAAATAACCGAATGAACCTCCGCCCCACCCGTCTGGTCTCCCCCCGGGCCCTCACCGCGCTCCTCTCCGCGCCGCTGAGCCTCGCCCTCGCGGGATGCGGCCTGCTCGGCGCGAGCGGCGGGAACGGCGGGAACGGTGGAAGCGGTGCGGGCGGCGGTGGCGGCGGCAAGGGCGGCGGCCGCTCCTTCTCGGTCGCCGCGGCCGGCGACATCCTCATCCACCCCCAGCTCACCGACCAGGCCGCCCGGGACGCGCGGGCGGCCGGGCACACCGGGTACGACTTCGACCGGATCATGGCGGGGGTCAAGCCGGTCATCAGCAAGGCCGACCTCGGCATCTGCCACCTGGAGCCGGTCCTGGGCGAGCCGAACGGCCCCTTCCAGACCTACCCGGACTTCCTCGTCCCGCCGCAGATCGCCAGGACGGTCAAGAGCATCGGCTACGACACCTGCTCCACGGCCTCCAACCACACCCTCGACCACGGGCCCGAGGGCGTCTACCGCACCCTCGACACCCTGGACCGCGAGGGCCTGAAGCACACCGGCTCCGCCCGCAGCCAGCAGGAGGCCGACAAGCCGAACATCCTGGACGTCAAGGGTGTCAAGGTCGCCCAGATCTCGTTCGCCTCCGGCTTCAACGGCCGTGAGGTGCCCGGGGACAAGCCCTGGCTGGCCAACCTCGTCAGCGTCAAGGCCGTCGCCGCCGCCGAGAAGCGGGCCCGCGCGGCCGGTGCCGAGGTGGTGATCCTCTCCGTCCACTGGGGCCGCGAGCACCAGCCGGACCCCAGCGGCCCACAGCTGGAACTGGCCCGCAAGATCGCCGAGGGGACCGGGGTCGACCTGGTCATCGGCCACCACGCCCACGTCGTCCAGCCGATGGAGAAGATCGGCGGCACCTGGGTCGCCTACGGGCTCGGCAACCAGCTCGCCCGCCACGACGTGCCCAGCGGCCTCACCGAAGAGGGCGTCATCGGCTGGTTCGACTTCACCGAGAAGAACGGGAAGTGGGAGGTCCAGGCCCGCTTCGTGCCGACCTACACCGACATCCCGCCCGACCCCGAGAGCACCCCGGGCACCGACCTGCCGGGCGCCGCCCCCGCCCCCGTACGCGACCACCGGCTGGTCGACGTCGCCGCCTCCCTCGCCTCCGGTACGGCCCCGGACGGCAAGGAGCTGCTGCCCGAGCAGCGCGCCCGCTACCGCCTGGCCTTCGAACGCACCCGGGGCACCCTGCTCAACCGCGGCGCCGGCAAGGACGGGCTCCGCCCGCTGCGGGAGCTGCCCGACTGACCCCGCCCGGCACCCGGCCCGGCACCCGCCCGCCCTTGAGCCGCCCAGCCCGTAAGCCCGTCAGCCCGTACGACCCCCCGAGCCCGCCCGGACCCCCACCCCACCCGGGCGCACGGCCTCCCCGCCAGGAAGGACCCCCGCTGTGGCCGCTTCGCCTCCCAAGCGACGGCGCAAGGCCCGCCGCAGGGCCGACATGTCCCTGCTCGGCGGCATCAGGCCCCCGATCACCGTCCTGTCGGTCCTGCTGCTCGCCCTGGCGGGGTTCACGGCGATGAGCCTGGGCAGCGTCCGCGAGGACCGGCTGCCCCAGGCCGTGCTCACCTCCCAGCAGCACTTCGCCGAGGACGGCGCCATCGCCCTGCGCGCCTCCCTGGACGAGAGCGTCACCGACCTCGACCGGGCCGCGGCCCTGTTCTCCGCCGGCAAGCCCGTCGCCCCCGACGCCGTGCTCGACCGGATCGGCAGCGTCTACCAGAAGTGGCGCGGCACCGCCGTCGTCGAGATCGGCTCGGGCCGCCTGCTCGCCGCACGCGGCGAGAACCTCCCGCTGACGGCCGTCGACCGGACCAAGCTGTCCGGCGAGGGCGGCCTCGCCCCCCGCATGGTCACCCTCGCCAACGGCGAGACCCGTCTGCTCACCCTGGCCCTGCTCACCTGGAAGGACCAGCCCCAGCAGTTGCTGGTCGCCTCCAGCAGCCTGCGCTTCCCCGGCATCAGCCTCGGCCACCTCCGCAGCATCGCCGTCGTCGGCGCCGACGGGACCGTCCTGAGCACCGACGGCATCCCCGAGCCCGAGATGCTCCTCAGCGACGACCGGCGCGCCGACGTCAAACGGGACACCAAGCAGCTCGCCTCCTTCGCCAAGACGGCCGCCAGGAAGACCCGGGCCAACCCCCTGACCGTCAAGGAACCCGGCTCCGGCGGCTTCCCCGGCGTCAGCGGCAGTCTGACCGGCGGGGTGACCAGCGGTGAACGGGCCGCCGCCGGGTACGCCCGGCTCTCCGGACCCGAACCGGGCGTCGGCACCAGCGCCACCAGCCTGGACCTGACCGTCGTCGCGATGACCGACATCGCCCAGAACCCGTCCCGCGCCACCGACGCCTTCGCCGGACTGGTCCTGGCCGGAACGCTGCTCCTGGTCGGCGCGCTCGTCGTCGCCCTGCTCGTCGCCACCGTGCAACGGCCGCTGATCAGCCTGTTCCTGGAGAGCCGCCGGCTGACCCGCGGCGACCTCACCCGCCCCGTGACCATCCCCCGCGGCGGCGAGGCCGCGCGGATCGCCCTCGCGCTCGACCGGCTGCGCGGCCAGCTCCGCGACCTCGACCTCGACGGCGGCGGCGCCCCGGCCGCGCCCGGAGCCCGCGGCCGGGACAAGAGGCGTACGGGCGCCCGTACGCTCGTCGCGGTCTGCGCGGTGCTGCTCCTGGCCTGGTGCCTGCCGCTGGGCCTGCTCGTCAACCGGGCCGGCGACTCCGTGGTCGTGCCGCAGCAGCTCGTCAACGACCAGCGCGAGCGCACCGACACCCTCAACGACCGGGTGCGCCGCGCCCTCAACGAGGGCCAGGCCGACCTGGCGTCCGTGGGCACGCTGATGGGTCCCGACGCCGGCCCCGAGCGCATGTCCGACGTCCTGGAACACACCCTGCGCGAGCACACGCGCTACGCCTCCCTGTACGTCCTCGACGGCTCCGGCAAGGCCCTCGCCCAGGCGGGCGGACACCCCCGGGCGCCCTTCGGCAAGGGCCCCCGCAAGGAGCCCGTCGCCCTCTACGACGGCGCCAAGGAACCCGTCATCATCGCGACGGCCGAGATCCCCGGCCGAACCGGCACGGCCGTCGTCGGGGAGTTCCGCATCGACTTCCTCAACGCCCTCCTCAAGCGGCCCGGCCTCGGCGAGATCCGGGTCGTGGACGCCAAGCACCGGACCATCGGCTCCAACAGCGGCTACCGGGCCTTCCAGCGCCTGGGCGACGACCGCCTCGACGCCCTCGTCCAGGGCTCCTCCCTCAAGGTCGGCGCGGCCCCCAAGCCCGGCGGCGTCCTCTACCGCAGCGGCGGCGACCACGTCATCGCGGCGGCCGCGCCCTTCTCGGGCGGCGGCGCGGCCGGCGACCTGAAGTGGAGCGTGGTCAGCTGGCAGTCCGCCAAGGGCCTGGCCATCAGCGAGTACAGCCTCCAGAACCGCACCGTCCTCGCCGGGCTCCTCGGCTTCGCCGTCGGCGCGGCGTGCCTGGGCTGGCTCCAGATCATCGTGGTCGCCCCGCTGCGCGAACTCGCCCGCCGCGCCGAGGCCCTCGCCGACGGCGACCGCCGCACCGTGCTCTACCCGCGCCACCACGACGAGGTCGGCGCCGTGACCCGCAGCCTGGAGATCATCCGCCAGCAGCTCCAGCAGGGCGGCCGGCGCGGCGGGCGGCAGCGGACGACGACCGACACCGGGGGAGCGGGAGCCCCCTCCGCCACCACGGCCGGAAGGAACTGATCCCCCGTGCTCTTCCTCTACTGCGTGCTGCTCGTCAGCTGTCTGATCATGCTGGTCGCCGGCATCGTCGAGCAGCGGCGCCACTTCGCCAACCTGGAGCGGATACCCAACCGGGTGCTGGTCAACGGCATCCGCGGCAAGAGCTCCATCACCCGGCTGTGCGCGGGGGCGCTGCGCGGCGGCGGTCTGACGACGGTCGCCAAGACCACCGGCACCGCCGCCCGGTTCATCCACCCGGACGCCACCGAGGAGCCGGTCTACCGCAAGTTCGGCATCGCCAACGTCGTCGAGCAGATCGGCATCGTGCGGCGCGCGGCCGCCTACCGGCCGGACGCGCTGGTCATGGAGTGCATGGCGGTCATGCCGGCGCTCCAGGAGATCAACCAGTCCAAGCTGATCCAGTCGACCATCGGCGTGCTGTGCAACGTCCGCGAGGACCACGTCGCCGAAATGGGCCCGACCCTGGACGACATCGCACGCTCGCTGTCGCGGTCGATGCCGTACGGGGGGATCTGCGTCACCGCCGAGAAGGAGCGCTTCGACGTGCTCCAGGAGGAGGCGGACGCACGGGACTGCAGGCTCGTCTACGCCGACCCGGAGACGGTCTCGGACGAGGAGCTGCGCGGGTTCAGCTGGTTCACGTTCAAGGAGAACGTGGCCATCGCGCTGACCGTGGCCGAACTCCTGGGCGTGGACCGGGCCACGGCCCTGAAGGGCATGTACGAGGCCCCGCCGGACCCGGGCGTGCTGTCGGTGGAGCGGTACCTGGCCCCGGACGGCAAGCGGCTGCGGTTCGCGAACGTGTTCGCGGCGAACGACCCCGAGTCGACGCTGATGAACATCAACCAGCTGCTGGACCTGGGCGCGGTGGACCGCCCGCTGAACGTGGTGATCAACTGCCGGCCCGACCGGGTCGAGCGCAACGGGCAGATGGGCGCGATCGTTCCCGACCTGCGGCCGGACCGGGTGTTCGTGATCGGGCACCCGGCGAAGAGCGCCATCGACGCGATCCCGGCCGAATGGCGCGACCGCGCGGTGGACCTGGGCGGTGAGCAGCGCGACGGCGAGGCGTTCATGCACGAGCTGCTCGGGTACCTCGGCGAGAGCTCCTCGCTGGTGGCCATCGGCAACATCCACGGGCAGGGCGAAGTGCTGCTGGAGCACCTCGCGGAGCTGCCGCCGGACGAGGCGGAGGACGCCCCGCCGGCCGGCGCGGACCAGCCGGCCCCGTCGTTCGCCCGCCCCTTCGACCCCTACGCGGACGCCCCGGACCCGTACGCGGCCTACCCGACGGGCACCGGCCCCCACGCACACCCGGAGCAGGCGCAAACCCCGTACGCCCAGGGCCCGTACGGGCAGACCCCCTACGCACAGGGCCCGTACGCCGAGGCCCCGTACGCCCAAGGCCCGCACGCCGAGGCCCCGTACGCACAGACCCCGTACGCCCAGGCCCCGTACGCCCAAGGCCCGCACGCCGAGGCCCCGTACGCACAGACCCCGTACGCCGAGGCCCCCCACGCCCAGGCCGCGCCCGCGCCGGACCCCTACGCGTACGGGAACCCGCAGCCCCACCCCGACCCCCACCCGCGGCAGCCCGCGCCCCCGCCGCCGCAGCCGGCCGCCGACCCATACGGGATCGCCGCCGCCACCCCCGTCCCGGCCTGGCCGCAGCCGCAGCCGCAGCCGCAGTACCCGTACATCCCAGGAGAGCCCCGTTGATCCCCGCCGTCCTCACCCCGGAGATCGCCGCGATCGGCATCGCGCTGGGGCTGCTGTTCTCCCTGCTCTGCTACCTCACCACCAACCTCTCCCCCGGCGGCATGATCACCCCCGGCTGGCTGGCCCTCACCCTCGTCGAGGACCTCCAGCGCGCGGCCCTGGTCGTCGGCATCACCGTCATGACGTACCTGCTGACCCTGCTCACGCAGCGGTTCGTGATCCTCTACGGCAAGCGCCTGTTCGCCGCCGTCGTCCTGATCGGCGTGCTGCTCCAGGCCACCGTGGTGATCGTGCTCCAGCTGGAGTTCCCGCTCCTCTACGCGAACCAGACCCTCGGGTTCATCGTCCCCGGCCTGATCGCGTACCAGCTGGTCCGCCAGCCGAAGGGCGCCACCCTGCTCGCCACCGGCAGCGCCACGCTCATGACGTACGTCGTCCTGACCGCCGGGATCCTGCTCGGCGTCATGCCCACCGCCTGACCCCGCACCACCCCCACCCCCGGAGCCCCCATGACCGCCAAGCCGAAGAGCCGCCGCCGCACCCGCCCGGTGCTGCACGCGCTCACCGTGCTCGCGCTGCTGGCCGGCAGCGCGTACTTCACCTACGCGCTGCGCGCGCGGGAGCAGGCCACGGCACCCTCCGTGCAGATGGTGCAGGACAAGAACATCACCGCGGCCCTCAAGGGCGGCGACGCCGGCGGCCAGAAGTGGGAGCGGCTCCAGAGCCCGAACCGGTCGGTGCTGCGCGACGCCACCGGGCAGGTCCTGGCCACCTTCACCGACGGCGCCCGCACGGCCACCCTCACCGGGCCCAGCCGCACCTTCACCGAGCCCGCCAACACCGCCACCAAGGTCGTCACCGAGAACTGGGTGCGGCTGATGCCCGAGCCGTGGAAGCAGGGCGCGGAGGGCACGCCGTGGTTCAAGGAGTGGTTCAAGAAGTACTTCGGGAGCCAGGAGGACGACATCTTCGCGATCGCCTTCCAGTACGGCGACCAGGCCCCGGTGAAGAAGGACGCGCAGGGCGTCTCGTACGCGGGCGACGCCGCCTTCGGCCCGCTCAACCCCACCGGCTCCGAGGGCAACGACCTGCGGCTGGAGCAGTCGGACTTCTTCGACTACCTGGGCACCCCGTACACCTTCCGCAACGGCGTGAAGAAGCAGCCGCAGAGCGCCCGCTACCGGTCGATGGACTGCTCGGGCTTCGTCCGCACCGTCTTCGGCTACCGGGCCCGCTACCCGCTGATGCCCGACGACACCCCCGGCGCCGGCCTGCCGCGCACCGCGAACGGCATCGCCCGCTCCGCGCTGGGCGCGGACGTCATCCCGCTCAAGGGGGTGGGGGCGCAGTTCCGGCCCGCGTCGATCGACCTGATCCAGCCCGGTGACCTGCTGTTCTTCAAGCTCGACGCCCGGACGAAGGACCGCCTGGACCACACGGGCATCTACCTGGGCACCGACACCGACGGCCACCGGATCTTCATCTCCAGTCGCGAGGAGGCCAACGGCCCCACCATCGGCGACAAGGGCGGCACCTCGCGCCTCGACGGCAACGGCTACTACGCGACGACCCTGCGCAGCGTGAAGCGGCTCTAGCCGAGGACCGGGAGCGGGATGCCGACGGGCTGGAGCAGCCAGCCGAAGTCGCCCAGTCCCCCGCGCGCGGTGAGCTCGGCCGCCTCGCCCGCCGAGGCGAGGGCGCGGACGTAGCCCGCCGGGTCGGTGGAGGCCAGGGCCAGCGGGGGGCGGCCGCCGGAGACTCCGAGGGCGGTCAGGGCCTCGCGCTGGGTGAGCAGGGCCGCGCCCGGGCCCGCGCAGGAGTCCAGGGCGACGTGCGCGGTGACATCGCGGCCGCCGTCCGGGACGGGGGCGACCTCGCGGCCCTCGCGGAAGCCGGTAAGGGTGCCGTACGGGGGGCGGGCCTCCCGGGTGTGGGAGTAGTCCACCGCCACCGCCAGGCCCCGGTCCAGGGTGGCGACGGCCGCCGCCCAGGCCTCGTCGCGGGCCCGGCCGATCTCCGCCCGGCCCTCGCGTTCCCCGCCGGGCCACCACCGCTCCAGCCAGGCCCGGTCGGCCGCGTCCAGGGGGCCGCCGGGAGTCTCCGTACCGTCGGGGGCGACCAGGACGTACCGTCCGTCCTCGGCGATCTCCAGCGGCACGTTGTCCAGCCACTCGTTCGCGAACAGCAGGCCCGTCGTCCCCGCGGGCGGCGCGTCCACCCAGCGGATCCGGGGGTCCAGCCCCTCCGGGGCGGCCGCGCGCTCGACGGCGTACGGGACCACGCGCTCCGCCGTCGCCGCCGGCAGCGCGGCGAGCACCCCGGCCAGCAGTTCGCCCCGTCCGGCGCCCACGTCCACCAGGCCGAGCCGCTCCGGATGCCCGAGCGCGGCGTCCACCGAGGCCAGCAGCCGGGCCACGGCCCCCGCGTACAGCGGGGAGGCGTGGACGGAGGTGCGGAAGTGCCCGGCCGGCCCGGGCCCGCCCGGGCGCACGTAGAAGCCGCCGGGCCCGTACAGCGCGGCCTCCATGGCCACCCGCCACCGGACCGGCTCCCCCGCCGGATCCCCCGCCGGGCCCCCGGTCCGGTCCCCGACACCACCCTGAGCGTTCATCCCGCCCAGGTTAAGGTCACCCTCCACCTTGGGGAGTACTCCCCCGCCACAGGGATCGCACCTGTGGTTGACTCCAGCACCTATCCCCCTTCCCTACTCTGGGTTACGTGCAGCGCCTCTACGACTTCATCCGCAGACACCCGACGGGCGTCGACAGCTTCTGGGCCGTCCTCCTCTTCGGGTTCTCGATGCTGAACGTCGCCGACATGGGCGGGTCGAGCGTCGCCCTGCGGCTGGCGACGGTTCCGGTCGTGGCCGCGCTGACCGCCGTCCTCGCGCTGCGCCGCAGGTGGACGCGCCAGATGTTCTGGCTGGCGGTGGGCGCGGGCGTCTGGCAGCTGGCCATCGGGTCGCCCGTGCAGACCTGCGACCTCGCGATGCTGGTGATCCTCTTCACGGTCGCCGCCTCCGGTGACGTCCCGCGCTGGCTCTCGCGCACCGCGCTGGGGACCGGACTGCTGGCGGCCCCGCTCTACTCCCTGCGGTTCGGCGTCGACAAGAACGCGAGCGCGCCGCAGGAGGCCCTGTTCGTCGTCTTCATGATGGTGCCCTTCGCGCTGGCCTGGGTGATGGGCGACTCCCTGCGCACCCGCCGCGCCTATTACGCCCAGCTCGTGGAGCGCAACCAGCGGCTGGAGAAGGAGCGGGAGGCGCAGGCCAAGGTGGCGGTGGCCGCCGAGCGCGCCCGGATCGCCCGCGAGCTGCACGACGTCGTCGCGCACAACGTGTCGGTGATGGTGGTCCAGGCGGACGGGGCGGCGTACGTCATGGACGTGGCGCCGGAGCAGGCCAAGGAGGCCCTCCAGACCATCTCCGGTACGGGCCGGCAGGCGCTCGCGGAGATGCGGCGGCTGCTGGGCGTCCTGCGCACGGGCGAGCCGCAGGAGTCCGAGGACTACGTGCCGCAGCCGGACGTGGAGCAGATCGAGGTGCTGATCGAGCAGGTGCGGGCGGCCGGGCTGACGGTGGACTTCGAGGTGGAGGGCGCCCCGCGCAAGCTGCCCAGCGGGGTGGAACTGACCGCGTACCGGATCGTGCAGGAGGCGCTGACGAACACGCGCAAGCACGGCGGCCCGGACGCGAGGGCGAGCGTACGGCTGGTCTACTTCGACGACGGGCTGGGCCTGCTCGTCGAGGACGACGGGCGGGGCGCCGCGCACGAACTGTACGAGGACGGCGGCGCCGACGGCGCCGGGCACGGACTGATCGGCATGCGGGAACGCATCGGTATGGTCGGAGGCACCCTGGACGCGGGCCCCCGGCCCGGCGGCGGCTTCCGGATCAGTGCCCTGCTCCCGCTCAAGAAAAGGTGATTGATGTCCATCCGAGTGATGCTGGTCGACGATCAGGTGCTGCTGCGCACGGGCTTCCGGATGGTGCTCGCCGCCCAGCCGGACATGGAGGTCGTCGCGGAGGCCGGGGACGGCCTGGAGGCGCTGGAGGTGCTGCGGGCCACCAAGGTGGACGTGGTGCTGATGGACGTGCGCATGCCCCGGCTCGACGGGGTGGAGGCGACGCGGCGGATCTGTGAGCCGGAGGAGCACCCGAAGGTGATCATCCTGACCACCTTCGACCTGGACGAGTACGCCTTCTCCGGGCTGAAGGCCGGGGCCAGCGGCTTCATGCTGAAGGACGTCCCGCCGGCGGAGCTGCTGGCGGCGATCCGGTCGGTGCACAGCGGGGACGCGGTGGTGGCCCCGTCGACGACGCGCCGGCTGCTGGACCGGTTCGCGCCGATGCTGCCGACGACCACCCAGGAGCCGGAGCACAAGGAGATCGAGCGGCTCACCGAGCGGGAGCGGGAGGTCATGCTGCTGGTGGCACAGGGCCTGTCGAACGGGGAGATCGCGGGGCGGCTGGTGCTGTCGGAGGCCACGGTCAAGACGCACGTGGGCCGCATCCTGACGAAGCTGGGGCTGCGCGACCGGGTGCAGGTGGTGGTGCTGGCCTACGAGACGGGGCTGGTGCGGGCCGGGGGCGGCCCGCAGCTGTAACCCGGCGGCTCAGCCGCGCTGGACGTACTCGCAGGTGTTCGGGACGAGGTGGTCCAGGGTGGCCGCGTCGGCCAGGAGGATGTCGGCGTCGGCGAGGCTCTCGCCGCAGTCGATCCGGTCGAAGCCGCCGTTGCGGCTGATGATCGTGTCGTTGCCGCCGCGCCCCTCGAAGGTGTTGGAGCCGGGCGCCGCGTTCCAGCCGTCGGAGTCGATGAGCCGGTCGGGGCCGCTGCCGCCGATGAGCATGTCGTCGCCCGGCCCGCCGGTGAGGTCGCCGGGGATGGACGTCTCGTTCCTGACGACGTCGTCCCGGTCGCCCAGGGAGGCCTGGATGCGGGTGACGGCCGCCGAGTGCCCGCAGCGGATGATGTGCGGGTCGTTGTTGAACCGGGAGCAGCCGGAACCCGGGACCATCCTGCTGGTCTTGTCCTCCACTTGGAGCCAGCCGCCGGGGGTGCTGAAGGTGACGGTGTTCGTCTCCCCGGGCTGCGCGGTGTAGACCACCTGGTTGTTGTCGCGCGAGACGACCGCGGGGGCGGCGGAGGCCTGCCCCGCGAGGACCGTGGTGAGGGCGAGCGCGGCCAGGGCGGGGGCGGCGAGGCGGGCCGGTCGGAAGAGGTGCATCGGGCTGTCCTTCGGTTGCGGGCGAGGACCGGATCGAGGGTCCGTCCCGTCCGGCTCTACCCGGAGCGACCGTCAGATTCGTATGTTCATCGCGGAGTTACCCCGCCCGGCCTACGGCAGCGGGGGTACGGCCGTGCGCGGGCGGGTGAGGAGGGTGGCGGGGTTCTCCCACCCGGCCCGCCCCGCGCCGGCCCCGGCGGGGCTCAGGTCATCCACCGGTCGGGGCGGGCCGACGCCCGGGAGGTACGGGAACGGGCCGCCTGGGCGTAGAGGAGTGCGGTGGCCTCGTCCCGCGCCCGGAGCCCGGCGGTGACCACGTTTCCGGCACCGGTGTCCACGTGCAGGTCAGCCACCCCGCAGACGCGTTCCCAGGGCCCCTGCGTACGCCGCACGCTCTGCACCTTCGCATGCGGAACGATCTCCGTGCGCCGGCACAGCAGCCCGCGCCGGGCCGCGAACAGCTCCGCCGACACGGCCAGCCCGTACCCCCTCCACCACACCGGGGCCACCCACCGCGAGCCCCGGCGCGCGGCCGGAACGAACTCCAGCGCCGCCGGGTCCGCGCCGGGCAGGACACGGGCGATCAGGGCGTGGGCGGCGTCCCGGGTGGCGACCGGGACCAGGACCCCGTTCTTCGAGCCCGCCACGGCCAGCTCCACCCGCACCCACCCGCGCCGCCGCCACAGCAGCGGCTCCACGATCCGCACGGTCTGCACGCGGCCCGGCGGAACGGTCTCGTGGGCCCGGTCCAGCAGCCCGTGGTCCAGGCGCAGTCCGTCGGGGGACTCGGCGACCCGCCAGTCGTAGCCGCTGAGGAACCGGGCCGCGCTGCCCTTCCAGACCGCGCCCAGCAGCGGCAGCAGGGTGACCAGGGCCGCCCAGGGGCTGGAGCTGAGCGCCCACACGAGCACCGGGCCGGCGATTCCCGCGGCGAGGGCGGCCAGGGTGCCGAGGCTGAGCAGCAGGGAGACCACCAGGTCCCGTACGGAGACCCGCAGCAGCTCCCGGTCGGGGGCCTCGCCGAGCGCGGTGGCCTCGGCGGGGGCGAACCCGGCGGCCCGGGCCAGCAGTTCGGCGCGCAGCGCGACGGCGTCCCGTTCGGCGAGGAAGGCCAGTTCGTCCTTGTCCTCGGTGCCGATGACGTCGATGCGCAGCGCGGCCGCCCCGGCCACCCGGGCGAGCAGGGGGCGGGTGACGTCGATGGCCTGGACCCGGTCGAGGCGGATGTGGGCGGTGCGGCGGAAGAGCAGGCCGGTGCGGATGCGCAGCTCGGTGTCGGTGACGGCGTAGTGGGTGAACCACCAGCTGAGGAAGCCGTACGCGCCGAAGACGAGGACCGCCCCGGCGAGGACGAGCAGCCGCAGCCACGCGGGCAGGGCCAGCGCCCACTCCTGGGCCCGTTCGCCCTGCTGGGCGACCACGCCGGCGGTGGCGGCGATCGGCACCCAGGCGCGGCGCAGCGGGGTCAGGGCGTGGAGCCGCCGCTCGGTGCCCCCGGCGGACGGGGGCGCGGGGACGGCGGGGCCGGTCACAGGCCGGCCGATCGGGCCTCGCCGAGCTCGGTCAGCCGGTCGCGGAGCCGTTCCGCCTCCTCCGGGGCCAGGCCCGGGATCTTGGCGTCGGTGGCCGCGGCGGCCGTGTGGAGCTGGACGGAGGCCAGCCCGAAGCGCCGCTCCAGCGGGCCGGAGGTCACCTCCACCAGCTGCATCCGCCCGTAGGGGACCACCGTCTCCCGGCTCCACAGCACCCCCCGGGCGATCAGCAGGTCGTCGGCGCGTTCCGCGTACCGCCAGGACCGCCAGTTCCGCCCGAGCACCACCCACCCCCAGACCAGCGGCAGCAGCCATATGCCGCCGAGGGCGGCCCAGCCCGCTCCGGCGAGCAGCCCCAGCGGGAGGGCGGTCGCCGCCGTCAGGAGGACCGTCCACACCACCAGCAGCAGCCGCCGGAGGGACAGCAGCCCGCCCGGCAGTCCGGCCCATTCGGGTCGGTCCGTCTCACCCGTCGTCCCCGTTTCCATGCCCCCACCCTAGGACTGCGACAATGCGCCCATGACGGAGACCACGGTCGGCATCGGCGGCGCGGCGGAGAGCACCGACATGGTGCTCAACATCGGACCGCAGCACCCTTCCACCCACGGCGTGCTGCGGCTGCGGCTCGTCCTGGACGGCGAGCGCATCGCCAGCGCGGAGCCCGTGGTCGGCTACATGCACCGTGGCGCGGAGAAGCTGTTCGAGGCCCGTGACTACCGGCAGATCGTGATGCTGGCCAACCGCCACGACTGGCTGTCGGCCTTCTCCAACGAGCTCGGCGTGGTCATGGCCGTCGAGCGGATGCTCGGCATGGAGGTCCCCGAACGCGCGGTGTGGATGCGCACGCTCCTCGCCGAGCTGAACCGGGTCCTCAACCACCTGATGTTCCTCGGGTCGTACCCCCTCGAACTGGGCGGGATCACCCCGATCTTCCACGCGTTCCGCGAGCGCGAGGAGCTCCAGGCCGTGATGGAGGAGATCTCCGGCGGCCGGATGCACTACATGTTCAACCGGGTCGGCGGCCTCAAGGAGGACCTCCCGGCGGGCTGGCTCGGCCGGGCCCGGGCCGCCATCGCCGACGTCCGCACCCGGATGGACGTCTACGACAAGCTCGTCCACGGCAACGAGATCTTCCGCGGCCGCACGCGCGGCGTCGGCGTCCTGTCCGCCGAGGCGGTGCACGCGTACGGGGTCTCCGGCCCGATCGCCCGCGCCTCGGGCGTGGACTTCGACCTGCGCCGCGACGAGCCGTACCTGGCGTACGGGGAGCTCCAGGACGTCCTGAAGGTGGTCACCCGCACCGAGGGCGACTGCCTGGCCCGCTTCGAGGTGCTCCTCGACCAGACGCACAACGCCCTGGACCTGGCGGTGGCCTGCCTGGACCGGATGGCGGAGCTGCCGCCCGGGCCGGTCAACCAGCGGCTGCCGAAGGTGCTGAAGGCGCCCGAGGGCAGCACGTACGCCTGGACGGAGAACCCGCTCGGCATCAACGGCTACTACCTGGTCTCCAAGGGCGAGAAGACCCCGTACCGGCTGAAGCTGCGCAGCGCCTCCTTCAACAACATCCAGGCCCTGGCGGTGCTGCTGCCGGGACAGCTGGTCGCGGACATGGTGTCGATCCTGGGCTCGCTGTTCTTCGTCGTCGGCGACATCGACAAGTAGGCCGGCGAGGTCGATGTCGGTGCGGCAGGGCAGACTTGGGGCATGTCCGCTTCCCCCCGACGGGCCTGCCCGTCCTGCGGCCGCGACTGCGCGGTGACGGCCGGCCGGATCGCCCGCCACGACCCTCCGGCGGGGCGGCGCGCCGGCCTGGTCTCCTGCCCCGGCTCACGGGCGCGCGTGGTGCTCGGCGCCTCCGCCCCGACGCTGGACGGCTTCACCCTGGGCCCCCACCCGGGACAGCTCCCCCTGTTCTGACGCGGCGCCCCGGCGGGGTGCCCGCTCAGGCCGCGGCCGCGGCCGCCGTCGGCGCGCCCAGCAGGCCCAGCAGGCGGGTGGTGCCGTCGGCGCCGAAGCCCGCTTCGACCCCGCGGCGGTACAGCTCGGCGTGGGCGGCGAGGATGCCCGTGTCCACGCCGGAGCCGGCGGCCGTGTGCAGGACGTGCTCCAGGCTCGCCGCGCACATCGCGAGGCGGGCGTGGGTGCCGTCGTGGTCGTCGGCGTCGGCGAGCGGCGCGGAGCCCTCGTAGAAGCCGCGCATGCTGTCGGCGGTGTAGCCCGCGTACGGGAGGATGTCGGCCGCCGTCAGGCCGTTGGCGCGGGCGACGGCGAGCGCCTGGTACCAGCCGGTGTACGCGGTCCAGAACATGATCATGTTGAGCTGGTAGTACAGCTGCGCGTGGCCGGGGTCGGCGCCCCGGTAGTCGGTGGCGGCGAGGACGTCGAGCGCCGCGCGCTGCTCCTCGTACACCTCCCGGGGGCCGCTGACGAAGATCGAGGCGCCCTCCCGCCCGATGCCGGCCGGCGGCACGTTGACCCCGCCGGTGAGGTACGCCGCGCCGCGCTCCCGCGCCCAGGCGGAGGCGGCCCGCGCCTTCTCCGGGACGTCGGAGGAGAGGTTGGCCAGGACCCGGCCGTCGAGGTCGGCCTCGCCGAGGGCGGTGTAGACGGCGTCCACGTCGATGAGGCTGACGACGCTCAGCGGGCTCGCGGCGACGGCCTCGGCGGCGCTGCCGGCCCGCCGGGCCCCCCGGGCCAGCAGGTCGTCGTCCTTGCCGGGGCTGCGGTTCCAGACGGTGACGGCGTAGCCGGCGTCGAGGTAGGCGAAGGCCATGGCCCGGCCCATGGGACCGAGGCCGATGATCGAAACCTGGTTCATGACGGAGTTCTCCCCACGAGGATCGGTCTAGAACGAACGCTCTATCCAGCGCTCGGGACGAACGTAGCACGGGACTAGAACGAGCGCTCTATCCAATTCCCGGGGTAGACTCCCCGCATGGCAGCGACAGGTACGGAGACGGCGGCGACGCCGACGGCGACGGCACCGGCGGCGAAGCGGAAGAAGCAGGCGGAGCCGGGCACCCGCGACCGGCTGGTGCGCACCGCCTCCCGCCTCATGCAGCACGGCGGCTACGAGAGCACCCCGGTCAAGCAGCTGGCCCGCGAGGCGGAGGCCACACTGGGCTCGCTCTACCACTTCTTCCCGGGCGGCAAGCAGGAGCTCGCGGTCGCCGCGATCGGCCACGGGGACGGGGAGTTCGCCGGGATGCTCGGCGCGGCCCTGGACTCCGACCCCGACGCGGCACGGGCGATAGAGGCGGCCGCCGCAGTGCTGGCCGACGCCCTCGCGGCCTCGGACTGGCGCGACGGCTGCCCGGTGACCGCCACGGCCCTGGAGGCGGTCGGACGGCTGCCCGAGCTCCAGGAGGCGTGCGCGCGGTCCTTCGTGAACTGGCAGGAGCTGGTGGCGGCGAAGCTGCGGGCCTCCGGCATCGGCGAGGAGGACTCCCGCGACCTGGCGGTGACGGTGATCGCCGCCCTGGAGGGCGCCGAGATGACCGCCCAGGTCACCCGGTCCCGCACCCCGCTCCTGCTGGCGGGCCGCCACCTGTCCCGCCTGGTGGCCTCCTACACCGCCTGACGGGAGACGGCCGGACCAGGAGACGGCCGGACCGGGAGGCGGCCGGACCAGGAGACGGCCGGACCGGGAGGCGGCCGGACCAGGAGACGGCCGGACCAGGAGACGGCCGGACCAGGAGACGGCCGGACTGGGAGACGGCCGGACCAGGAGACGGCCGGACTAGGAGATGGCCGTACGGAGGCGGACCACGTCGATCGGCTCGGTCTCGTCGTGGGCCGTCAGGTCGATCACCTGGCCCACCGCCCGCTGCTCCTCCGTGGCCGGCTTGAACTCCGCTCCGGCCTCGTCCTGCACCGACTCGGCCTTGTGCGCGGCGAGCGCCTCCGCCCCCACCACGTCCGCCAGGTCCTCGTTCTGCACGGACTCGATCGCGGCACGCGCCTGCGCGGTGTTCTTCGTGCCGAAGAAGTCGAAGCCTCCCTCGACGCGCGAGGCGGAGCGCCGCTGGGCCGCGTACGGGGCCACCGGCGCCGCCTGCCGCCGCGCCGGGACCGTCGGAGCGGGGACGGCGGGGACGGCGGGGGCCGCGGGGGCCTCCGTACGGGTGTGGACGGGGCCGGCCGCCGGGGCCAGCTCCTTCGGGGCGGCGGCAGCGGCCGCCCGGGCCTCGGACTTCTTCAGCAGCGCGACCATCGCCGCGTTGGCCCGCGCGTAGCCGACGGCGGTCGGCGCCCCGCTGGAGGTCCGCTCCTCCGAGACGGCCGGCAGCTCCTTGGGCGTGCCCGCGTTCTCCAGGGCCAGCAGCCGCCGCTTCTCCAGCGCGCTGGCCCGCTCGGTCTCGGCGGTGGCGTAACGGCGCAGCAGCGCCGCGTGCTCCCCGCGCAGGCCCGCGAGTTCGACCCGCTTGGCGCGCAGCTTCGCGTCCAGCTTGGCGCGCAGGACGCGGGCCTCCTCCAGGTCGGATTCGAGCTCGGCTATCCGCTCGTCCGTCTTCCACTCGTCCTTGACCCGCTCGCGGGCCAACTCCGCCACCCGGCGGCCCGCCGCCCGGTCCCAGGAGCGCATCAGGACGGCGCCGCCGACGCCCGCGGCCGCCGTGAGGGCCACCAGCAGGCGCAGCGCGAGGGGTTCCGCGAGGAGCCAGGCCGCGCCGGCGCTGGCGACGGAAACCCCGCCGACGGCCGTCGGCGTGAGAAGTCGGTGCAGGGGCTCGGGATTGCGGTGACGTCCACGGGGCATGGCCTGAAATTTACAGGGCGTGGGCCTCGCGTGGGGTACCCGCCCGGCAATCTCTTCCCGCGCGGTTACCCCACATTCGGCCATCAAGCGTGTAACCGCTACTTCTTCAGCAGGCCCTTCGACTCCAGATAGGCCTTGGCGACGTCCGCCGGCTTGGCCCGCTCCGCGTCCACCTTGCGGTTCAGTTCGACGAGGTCGGCGGTGGTGAGCACCTTCGTCAGACGCTCCAGCGCGGCCGCGACCTCCGGGGCTCCGGCGTCCTTGGCGTTGACCACCGGGAGCACGTTGTCGGCGTTCTGGAGCTTCTTGTCGTCCTCCAGCAGGACCAGACCGAAGCCGTCCAGGGTGGCGTCGGTGGTGGTGGTCAGCACGAGCTGGTCCACCCCGTCCTTGACGGCCTGCTTGGCCTGCGGGGTGCCCACGCCCTTGGGGTCGATACCGGAAACCTGGATTCCGTACGTCTTCTCCAACCCCGGGGCGCAGAAGGGCCGGACGGAGCATTCGTCGCCCGCGGCGATCTTCACCTTCTGGCCCGACTTTCCAAGATCGGAAAGGGTCTTGAGGTTGTTCTTCTGCGCGAATTCCCTGCTCACCGCGAAGGCGTTCTGGTCGACGGCGGCGCCCGCCGGGAGCGCCTTGAGCCCGAGCGGCGCCGCGAGCTTCTCCAGCGCCGCGACGGTCGCGGCCGGGTCGCTGGAGGCGACCGGCTTCTCCTTCGGCGCGTTCGGGCCGTTCACCTTGGCGTTGAGGAACTCCGCGAGGGTGGCCGCGTACTCCGGGACGACGTCGATCTCGCCCTTCTCCAGCGAAGGCTCGTACAGCTCGCGGTTGTTGACCGTGGTGATCGAGGTGTCGTAGCCCGCGTCCGCGAGGAGCCGCGCGTACAGCTCGGCCAGCACGTTGGACTCGGTGAACCCGGCCGCGCCGACCACCAGCTTGCCCTTGGCCCCGGAGGACGAGGAGGAGGACGAGGAGGAGCCGCCGTCCTTGGCCTTCTCCAGGCTGTCGCCCCCGCACGCGCTGAGCGAAACGGTCAGGGCCACCGCGCCCAGGGTCGCGCCGAGGATGCGCGTGGACTTGCTCATCATGCTCCTTGGAGATCGGAGATCAGGGGAAAAAGGGAGGAACGGGTCGGCTCAGCGCGGCGCCGGACGGCCGCGGCGCGACAGCAGCCGGTCCGCCGCCACCAGCAGGCCCTCCACCAGCAGGGCCAGCAGCGCGACCAGCAGGGCGCCCGCCACCACCTGCGGAGTGTTGTACGTGTTGAAACCGGCGGTGATGATCCGGCCCAGGCCGCCCTGGCCGACCATCGCGGCGATCGTGGCGGTGGCGATGACCTGCACGGCGCCCGAGCGCAGCCCGGTCATCACCAGCCCCCGGGCCAGCGGCAGTTCCACCCGCCAGAACAGCTGCCGGCCGGACATGCCCATGCCCCGGGCCGCCTCGACCACCGAGCGGTCCACCTCACGCATGCCGACGTAGGCGTTGGTCAGCAGCGGCGGTACGGCGAACAGCACCAGCGCGACCACGGTCGGCAGGTAGCCGGCGCTGCGCAGCGGCGAGACCATGAACAGGGCCAGCACGGCGAACACCGGTACGGCCCGCCCCACGTTGGAGACGTTGACCGCGAGCGCCCCGCCCCGGCCGACGTGGCCGAGCCACAGCCCCACCGGAAGGGCCACCGCGCAGGCGACGCCGAGGGCGATCCCGCTCACCAGGAGGTGCTCGGCGAGCCGGTGCCAGACGCCGCTCTCGCCGGACCAGTTGGCCCCGTCGGCCAGCCAGCCGAAGGCCTTCCCCACGACTCCCACGGCCTCAGGCCCCCTTCACCCGCGCGGGCCGCCCGGCGCGGGTCCACGGGGTCAGCAGCCGCTGGAGGCCGAGCAGCAGCAGGTCCGCGACCAGCGCGAGCAGGACGCACAGCACGGAGGCGGTGAGCACCTGGGCCTTGAACGAGCTGTTGACGGCCGGGGCGATCAGGTTGCCCAGCCCGCCCTTGCCGACGATGGAACCGACGGTGGTCAGCGCGACGGTGGAGACGGTCGCGATCCGCACCCCGGCGAGCAGCGCGGGCAGCGCCAGCGGCAGTTCGACCTGCCACAGCAGCCGGGCCGGCCCGTAGCCCATCCCGCGCGCGGCCTCCCGCACCTCCTCGGGGACGGCCTCCAGCCCGGCCAGCACGTTGCGGACCAGGATGGTCAGCGAGTACAGCACCAGGCCGGTCACCACGAGCGACGCCGAGAGCCCGAAGAAGGGCAGCAGCAGCGAGAACATGGCGAGCGAGGGGATCGTGTAGAGGAGGGTGGTCAGGCCGAGGACGGGGGCCGCCCAGCGGCGGCCCCTGCGGGCCAGGAGCGCGAGGGGGACGGCGACGGCGACCCCGATGAGCACCGAGACCGCCGTGATCCAGACGTGTTCGAGCGTGGCGTCGGCGAGTTCGGGCGCTCGGGAGGTGACGTAGTCCCAGCAGACCCAGTCGTTCGTCACCAGGCAGTTCCGGACCGCCACACCGCTCACCCCCTTCAATCCCCGCACACGCGCGCCGGAAGACCCGGCCAGTGCGACCATAACCCCCGGTGCCCGCCCTGGCCTGATTCATTCGCACACCCGCAACACTCCCCTGACAAAGCCTTCGCCCATCCGTGCGCACCGGTGGGGGAGGATGGCGGGGTGATCCGATTCGAGCATGTGACCAAGCGCTACCCCGACGGGACGACGGCCGTCGAGGACCTGTCGTTCGAGGTGGCCGAGGGCGAGCTGGTCACGCTGGTGGGCCCGTCCGGCTGCGGCAAGACGACCACGATGAAGATGGTCAACCGGCTCATCGAGCCCACCTCGGGCCGGATCCTGCTGAACGGCGAGGACATCGCCGCCGCCGACCCGGTCGAGCTGCGCCGCCGCATCGGGTACGTCATCCAGCAGGTCGGGCTCTTCCCCCACAAGACGGTGCTGGAGAACACGGCCACCGTGCCCCAGCTGACCGGCACCCCGAAGGCCAGGGCCCGTGCCCGGGCGGCCGAGCTCCTCGAACTCGTCGGCCTGGACCCGGCCGTGTTCGGCGGCCGCTACCCCGAGCAGCTGTCGGGCGGGCAGCGCCAGCGCGTCGGGGTCGCCCGGGCGCTCGCGGCCGACCCGCCGGTGCTGCTGATGGACGAGCCCTTCGGCGCGGTGGACCCGGTGGTCCGCGAGCGCCTCCAGAACGAGTTCCTCACCCTCCAGAGGACGGTCCGCAAGACGATCCTGCTGGTCACGCACGACCTGGAGGAGGCCGTCCGGCTCGGCGACCGGATCGCGGTCTACGGGGAGGGCACCATCGAGCAGTTCGCCCGCCCGGCGGCGGTCCTCGGCGCGCCGGCCACCGACTACGTGGCCTCCTTCGTCGGCGCCGACCGGGGCCTGAAGCGGCTCGCGGTCACCCCCGTCGGCGAGGCCGACCTGGCGGAAGCCCGGGACGGCGAGGTCCCGGCCGGCACGGTGACGCTGGGGGCGTCGCTGCGCGAGGCCCTCTCCGCCCTGCTCCAGGAGGACGCGGGGCGGATCGGGGTCACCGACCCGGACTCCGGCGCGCTGGTCGGCGTCCTGACCCCGGAGGGCGTCCACCGGGCGCTGCGCCGGGCCGAACCGCCCGCGGCATGACGAAGGGCCCGACTGCCGTCGGGCCCTGATGGTGCGCGGGCGGGAACCGCCCGGTACTGCTCGCGGCCTCAGGCCTGCATCCGGCTGCTCATCCACACCAGCATGGGCGGGATCTCGCGGCGCCAGGTGTTGAAGTTGTGGCCGCCGCTGTCGAGGATGATCGAGGAGACCCGGTCCGGGCCCTTGACCAGCTTGATGAACTTCTTGGTGTCGTTCAGGTTGTCCTCGCCCTTCTCGCTCGTGGTGACGAGGAAGGAGGTGCCGGTGGGCTTCTTGTTCTCCACGCTCCACAGCACGTCGGCGGCCTTCTTCAGCTTCTCGTCGCCGTGGAAGAGGTCACCGGTCGTCGGGTCGTCCGCGGCCTTGTAGTACGCGGACAGACCCGCGGCGGCGCCGAAGGTCTGCGGGTGGTGCGCGGCGATCTTCAGGGCGCAGTAGCCGCCCGTGGAGTTGCCGATGAAGCCCATGTTCTGCGGCTTCTTGCCGACCCGGAAGGTGCCCTGGATGGCCTGCGGAAGGTCCTGCGCGAAGAAGGTCTCCGTCTGCGGGCCGCCCGGTATGTCCACGCACTCGGTGTCGCGCGGCGGCGCGATGGTCGGACGCAGCATGACCAGGATCATCGGCTTCATCTTGCCCTGCTTGGCCTGCTTGAAGGCCGTCATGGGGTAGTTCAGCCCTTTGATCAGGTTTTCCGCGGTACCGGGGTAACCCGTCAGGACGATGGAGGCCGGAAAGTTCTTGTCCTTGTGCTGCGGCTGGAAGTACTCCGGCGGGAGCCAGACGTAGCCGGGACTCGTTATCTTCGACTTCTCCCCGGTGATGGCGACCTTCAGTATCTGACCACCGACCTGGGGCTGGCCGCCGCCGGGAACGTCCAGCTTCTGCTTGTCGAGGACCTTGATGTCCTTGCTGCTCATCGAGTGGTCGACGACCTTGCCGATGGACGTCTGCTGGCCGAACAGGTCGGCCCAGGAACCGTAGAAGAGGAACGACTTGTTGGCGGCGAGACCGACTGCCGAGAACAGCGCCAGCTGGGTCGCGAGCAGGAGGCCGACCCGGCCGAGGACCGACCGCCAGGAGCGGCCCGAAAGCTTCGGCCAGAGCCAGACCGTCACCGCGAACAGCGCTACACCCGCGATGATGGCCAGGACCAGAACGGCATTACTGGTGAGACCCATGAGCAGTCAGTCGACTTTCTGATGGCAGGACTGGATTTTTCCGACGGAAGAGTGAACCCGCTCCTCCTCGATGTCGTCCTAGTGGACGCACCACACCCCGGAGGCTGTCGCGGCCTTCGGCCACATGATCTCTCGCGGAGCAACGGGAAGCGATGTCTAGCAGGATAGATGGCGATAAGTCGGGACAGGTTCCGAGTAAGGTCCGGCGAATCTTCCGCGGACCCAGGCCGGAGTCGGTGCCCGGTCTCGTAGGTACGGCCGTCATGATCGTCGGCCTTCTGGACATCGCGGCGGGCGTCTTCCCGCGATTCCGCCACAGCCGGATCCACGCGGTCACCGAGGTGCTGCCCGGCTCCCTGGGCCCCTTCGCCGCGGCCCTCTCCATCAGCGCGGGCGTCCTGATCCTGCTGCTCGCGCACGGCCTCAAGCGGCGCAAGCGGCGTGCCTGGAGGGCCTCGGTCATCCTGCTGCCGGCCGGCGCCGTCGCACAGTTCGCCTACCGGCACTCGTTCATCAGCGTGGTCATCTCGGCGGTGCTCCTCGCACTGCTCGTACGCCACCAGAGTGAATTCAAGGCCCTCCCCGACCCGCGCAGCCGCTGGAAGGCGCTCGCGAACTTCGTCCTGATGAGCGCCGGCTCCATCGGCCTGGGCCTGGTCATCGTCAACGTCCACCCGAACAAGGTCGTCGGACACCCCAGCCTCTACGAGCAGATCACCCACGTGGTCTACGGCCTCTTCGGCTTCGAGGGCCCCGTCGACTACGCCGGCCGGGTGAGCTGGACCGTCGGCTACTCCCTCGGCGCCCTCGGCATGCTGACCGCCGTCACCACCATCTACCTCGCCTTCCGCCCCGAGCACCCGGCCGCCCGGCTCACCGCGGACGACGAGCAGAAGCTGCGCGAGCTGCTCGCCAAGCACGGCGGCCGCGACTCGCTCGGCCACTTCGCGCTCCGCCGCGACAAGGCCGTCGTCTTCTCCCCCAGCGGCAAGGCCGCCGTCACCTACCGCGTGGTCTCCGGTGTCATGCTCGCGTCCGGCGACCCCGTCGGCGACGTCGAGGCCTGGCCCGGCGCCATCGAGCGGTTCATGGAGGAGGCCAAGGCCCACTCCTGGACCCCGGCCGTCGTGGGCTGCAGCGAGACCGGCGGCGAGGTCTGGACCCGCGAGACGGGGCTGGACGCCCTGGAGCTCGGCGACGAGGCCATCGTCGACGTCAAAGACTTCTCCCTCGCCGGACGCCCCATGCGCAACGTCCGCCAGATGGTCAAGCGCATCGAGCGCAACGGCTACACCACCAAGGTCCGCCGGGTCAGCGAGCTGAACGAGTTCGAGCTGTCCCAGGTGCGCGGCGCGGCCGAGGCCTGGCGCGGCACCGACACCGAGCGCGGCTTCTCCATGGCCCTGGGCCGCATCGGCGACCCGGGCGACGGCGACTGCATCATCGCCACCGCCCACCGGATCGAGGAGGGCGACAGCAGCCCCTACGGCGACCTGAAGGCCATCCAGCACTTCGTGCCGTGGGGCAAGGACGGCATGTCGCTGGAGATGATGCGCCGCGACCGCGGCGCCGACCCCGGCATGAACGAGCTGCTGATCGTCGCCGCCCTCCAGCAGGCCCCCGAACTGAAGATCGAGAAGGTCTCGCTGAACTTCGCCATGTTCCGCGCGGCCCTCGCCCGCGGCGAGAAGATCGGCGCCGGCCCGGTCCTGCGCGCCTGGCGCAGCCTGCTCGTCTTCCTCTCGCGCTGGTTCCAGATCGAGTCGCTGTACAAGTTCAACGAGAAGTTCCGCCCCCGCTGGGAGCCGCGCTTCATGGTCTACCGCCACCACCGCGACCTGCCCCGCATCGGCTTCGCCGTGATGCAGGCCGAGGGCTTCGTGACGCTGGCCCTCCCCCGCCTCTTCGAGAGCCGCCGCCGCCCGAAGCCGGTCCGCACCTGCGCCCACCAGGAGACGGACATCCCGGCCCAGCAGGACCGCGAGGTCCAGGCCGCGTAACCGCCGCCGCTCCCGACGCCCCCGTGCCCGCCAGGGCCCGGGGGCGTTCCGCTGTACGGGATCTACCCTGGACCCCATGAACACCACCCGCGGCCCCGCCCCCCGGGGCCAAGTGGCCGGGCTCCCCGACTGGGACCGCTGCGCGGTCATGGGCGTCGTCAACGTCACCCCCGACTCCTTCTCCGACGGCGGCCGCTGGTTCGACACCACCGCCGCCGTCAAGCGCGGGCTCGACCTCGTCGCCCAGGGCGCCGACCTCGTCGACGTCGGCGGCGAGTCCACCCGCCCCGGCGCCACCCGCGTCGACGCCGAGGAGGAGCTGCGCCGGGTCGTCCCCGTCGTCCGCGGCCTGGCCTCCGAGGGCGTGGCCGTCTCCGTCGACACCATGCGCGCGACCGTCGCCGAACAGGCGGTCGCCGCCGGCGCCCGCCTCGTCAACGACGTCAGCGGCGGCCTCGCCGACCCCCGCATGATCCCCGCCGTCGCCGCCACCGACGTGCCCTTCGTCGTCATGCACTGGCGCGGCTTCAGCGACAACATGAACAGCCTCGCCGTCTACGACGACGTCCTCGGCGAGGTCACCGCCGAGCTCCGCGCCCGCATCGACGCCGTCGTCTCCGGCGGCATCGCCCCCGAGCGGATCGTCGTCGACCCGGGCCTGGGCTTCGCCAAGAACGCCGAGCACGACCTGGCCCTCGTCGCCCGCCTCCCCGAGCTGCGCGCCCTCGGCTTCCCCCTCCTCGTCGCCGCCTCCCGCAAGCGCTTCCTCGGCCGGGTCCTGGCCGGCGCCGCCGACGCCGCCCCGCCGCCCGCCCGCGAGCGGGACGCCGCCACCGCCGCCGTCTCGGCCATCGCCGCCCACCAGGGCGCCTGGGCCGTACGGGTGCACGAGGTACGGGCGACCGCCGACGCGGTTCGGGTGGCCCGCGCCGTGGAAGGGGCTCTGTGACCCGCCGGACCGACCGGCCCGACCGGACGCACAGGGAAGGGGAACGGTGAGCCGTACCGACATCGAAGCCGTCGAAGAGGTCAACGCGGCCTTCTACGAGGCCATGGAGCGGGGGGACTTCGACACCCTGTCGGCGCTCTGGCTCGACGACGAGATCTCCTGCGTCCACCCCGGCTGGCCGGTGCTCTCCGGGCGGGGCGAGGTGCTGCGCTCGTACGCGCTGATCATGTCGCACACCGAGTACATCCAGTTCTTCCTGACCGACACCAAGGTGGCCCTCATAGGCGACACCGCCCTGGTCACCTGCACCGAGAACATCCTCAGCGGCGGACCCGCCGAAGAGGCCGGGGAACTCGGTCCGCTCGTCGGCCAGCTGGTGGTCGCCACGAATGTGTTCCGACGCACACCGGAGGGCTGGCGCCTCTGGTCCCACCACGGTTCTCCGGTCCTCACGGACTCCGATGACGAGGAAGAAGAGGCCTCCGACTGACCCCAAGGGCGGGGGCGAAGGTTTATCGCAGGTAAATTCGAAGGTGGACGACGCCGACCGCACTCGGCGTAGGCCCAAGGGCCCGGGGAGTCCCGGGACCGGAAGCACCTACGAAAGCAGGAGTGATTCGCGTGGATCGTGTCGCGCTGCGCGGCCTCAAGGCTCGCGGGCACCACGGCGTCTTCCCCCGGGAACGCGAAGAAGGCCAGACCTTCATCGTCGACCTCGTGCTGCACCTGGACACCCGCCCGGCCGCGGCCGGTGACGACCTGGCCAAGACCGTGCACTACGGGGTCGTGGCCGAGGAGGTCGTCGACGTCGTCCAGGGTGAGCCCGTGGACCTGATCGAGACCCTGGCCGAGCGGATCGCCCAGCAGTGCCTCAAGCACGAGGCCGTGGCCCAGGTGGAGGTCGTCGTCCACAAGCCGGACGCGCCGATCACCGTCCCCTTCGACGACGTGACCATCACGATCACCCGGAGCCGCGTGTGAACAACGGCCTGAACGCCCAGAGCGACCCCACGGTCCAGCCCGTCCCCGCGTCCGTCGTCGAGACGGTCGACGCGGCCGACACCACCCTCTCCAACCCCAAATGGGCCGTGATCGCCCTCGGCGCCAACCTCGGCAACCGGCTGGAGACCCTCCAGGGCGCCATCGACGCCCTCGGGGACACCCCCGGCCTGCGGGTCAAGGCCGTCTCGCCGGTCTACGAGACCGAGCCCTGGGGCGTCGAGCCGGGCTCGCAGCCCTCGTACCTCAACGCGGTCATCGCGCTGAAGACCACCCTGCCGCCGTCCTCGCTCCTGGAGCGGGCGCACGCCGTCGAGGAGGCCTTCGACCGGGTCCGCGAGGAGCGCTGGGGACCGCGCACGATCGACGTGGACATCGTCGCGTACGCGGACGTGGTCTCCGACGACCCCGTCCTCACCCTCCCGCACCCCCGGGCGCACCTGCGCGCCTTCGTGCTGGCCCCCTGGAACGACATCGACCCCGAGGCCCGGCTGGCCGGCCGCGGCCCGGTGGCCGGCCTGCTGGCGGCGATCGGCATGAGCGGGGTCACGGCGCGGACCGACCTGGAACTCCGTCTCCCGGAATAGCCGTTAGCGTGTTCAGGTAGCCGACACCGCACTGAACAGGGGACGGGCAACGTGAAGCAACTGAGGCCGGCGGTCCTGGCGGGCATCTTCGTGATCGCCGGGGTGCTGTCCTGGGCCGGCGCCCGCCTGTGGAACGCCTACGGCACCCTGCCGGGCGTCCCGCTGGCCGCGCCGGTCGTGCTGGCGGTCATCGCCGTGGTGCTGTTCGCCACGGCCCTGTCGCTGCGCGGCCGCCTGAAGGCCCAGCGCGAGCGCCGTCCGGGGGCCAAGGGCGTGGAGCCGCTGATGGCGGCCCGCGCGGTGGTCTTCGGGCAGGCCAGCGCCCTCGTCGCGGCCCTGGTCTCCGGCATGTACGGCGGCGTCGGCGTCTTCCTGCTGACGGACTCCCTGGACGTCCCGGCCCGCCGCGACCAGACCTGGTACGCGGGCGGCTCGGTCCTGGCGGGCGCCGCGGTCATCGCGGCCGCCCTCTTCCTGGAACACGTCCTGAAACTCCCGGACGACGAGGACCCCCACAAGGCCCACGCGGCGGCCTGACGCGGCGGCACAGGGGGCCGGGCCGCCGGAAGCCGGGTTCAGGCGGGGCGGGGGCCCAGCCACTCCCAGAGCGGGCGCGGCCCGGGCCCGTGGTCCTCCCAGTCGCAGAACTGGAGGTCCTCCAGGACACCGTCGTACGCGAACAGCGTCGCCTCGCCGTCGTAGCCGCCGTCCGCGGCCAGCAGGGGGGCGCTCGCCACCGGCCCGAGCCCCGGGCCCGTCGGGGCGGCCTCCAGGGCCTCCGTGACCACCCTCAGGTACACGCAGGGGCAGGAGCAGCCGCTGTCGCGCATCTCGGCGCACGGGATCTGCGTCCGCAGCGCCCGGTGGACGTCGGACGGGCCGTCGAGCAGCAGCTCCAGCGTCCGCCGGACGTCCTCGCTCAGCGGCTGCCAGACGGCCGGCTCCGCCACCGGGTCAGCGCGCCATGATGAGGCTCATGGCCTCGTTGCGGGTCGCGGGGTCGCGGAGCTGGCCGCGGACCGCCGAGGTGATGGTCTTCGCGCCGGGCTTGCGGACGCCGCGCATCGTCATGCACATGTGCTCGCACTCGATGACCACGATGCAGCCGCGCGGGTCGAGGATCTCCATCAGGGAGTCGGCGATCTGCGTGGTCAGCCGCTCCTGCACCTGAGGGCGGCGGGCGAACACGTCGACCAGGCGGGCCAGCTTCGACAGGCCGGTGATCTTGCCGTCGGCGGACGGGATGTAGCCGACGTGGGCCACGCCGTGGAAGGGGACCAGGTGATGTTCACAGCTGGACATCACTTCGATGTCCTTCACCAGGACCATCTCGTCGTGGCCGAGGTCGAACGTCGTCGTCAGGACGTCCTCGGGCTTCTGGTAGAGGCCGGCGAATATCTCCTTGTACGCCCGCGCCACCCGCGCCGGGGTCTCCAGGAGGCCCTCGCGGTCCGGGTCCTCGCCGACCGCGATCAGGAGCTCGCGGACCGCCGCCTCGGCGCGCTTCTCGTCGAACTCGCCGATCGTGCCCTCGTCACCGGTCAGGGTCACTGGGTCGGTCATCTCATCCTCTTCCTGTGTGCACGCACGGCGCACAAACGTGCCGCGCCCCCCAGGCTAGAACCTGGGGGGCGCGGCATCCATTCCGGACCTGATCAGGCCTCCGGGCGGTCCTCCTGGGAGGACTCCGGGGACTTCTCCACCGACACGGCGGTCTGGGCCGAGGCCGAGGTGCCGTTGGCGGCGTTCGTCAGCTGGAGCTCCTTGGGAGAGAGCACCGGCGGACGGGTGGAGGGCGTGCGCCGGGCCGAGCCGGTCCACGCCGGGCGGGCCGGACGCTTCACGATCGTGGAGAAGATCTCGGCGATCTCCTCCTTGCCCAGGGTCTCCTTCTCCAGCAGGGCGAGGACCAGGTTGTCCAGGACGTCCCGGTTCTCGACCAGGATCTCCCAGGCCTCGTTGTGCGCGGTCTCGATGAGCTTCTTGACCTCTTCGTCGACCAGCGCCGCGACCTCTTCCGAGTAGTCCCGCGGGTGCGACATCTCGCGGCCCAGGAACGGCTCGGTGTTGTCCCCGCCGAACTTGATCGCGCCGAGGCGCTCGGTCATGCCGTACTGCGTGACCATCGCGCGGGCCGTCGCCGTGGCCTTCTCGATGTCGTTCGCGGCGCCCGTGGTCGGGTCGTGGAAGACCAGTTCCTCGGCCGCGCGGCCGCCCAGCATGTACGCGAGCTGGTCGAGCATCTCGTTGCGGGTGGTCGAGTACTTGTCCTCGTCGGGCAGGACCATGGTGTAGCCCAGGGCCCGGCCGCGGGACAGGATCGTGATCTTGTGTACCGGGTCGGAGTTCGGGGAGGCCGCCGCGACCAGGGCGTGTCCGCCCTCGTGGTACGCGGTGATCTTCTTCTCCTTGTCGGACATGATCCGGGTCCGCTTCTGCGGGCCCGCCACGACGCGGTCGATCGCCTCGTCCAGCATCGAGTTGTCGATCAGCTTCTTGTCCGAGCGGGCCGTGAGGAGCGCGGCCTCGTTCAGGACGTTCGACAGGTCGGCGCCCGTGAAGCCGGGGGTGCGGCGGGCGACGGCCGAGAGGTCGACGTCCGGTGCGACCGGCTTGCCCTTCTGGTGGACCTTGAGGATCTCCAGACGGCCCTGCATGTCCGGCCGGTCGACCGCGATCTGGCGGTCGAAGCGGCCCGGGCGCAGCAGCGCCGGGTCGAGGATGTCGGGGCGGTTCGTGGCGGCGATCAGGATGACGCCGCCCTTCACGTCGAAGCCGTCCATCTCGACGAGCAGCTGGTTGAGGGTCTGCTCACGCTCGTCGTGACCGCCGCCGAGGCCCGCGCCGCGGTGCCGGCCGACGGCGTCGATCTCGTCGACGAAGACGATCGCCGGGGCGTTCGCCTTGGCCTGCTCGAAGAGGTCACGCACACGCGAGGCGCCGACGCCGACGAACATCTCGACGAAGTCGGAACCGGAGATCGAGTAGAACGGGACCCCGGCCTCGCCCGCGACGGCGCGCGCGAGCAGGGTCTTGCCGGTGCCGGGCGGGCCGTAGAGCAGCACACCCTTGGGGATCTTGGCGCCGACGGCCTGGAACTTCGCCGGCTCCTGGAGGAACTCCTTGATCTCGTGGAGCTCCTCGACGGCCTCGTCCGAGCCCGCGACGTCGGCGAACGTCGTCTTCGGGGTGTCCTTGGTGATGAGCTTCGCCTTGGACTTGCCGAAGTTCATGACCCGGGAGCCGCCGCCCTGCATCTGGTTCATCAGGAACAGGAAGACGACGACGATGAGGACGAAGGGCAGGAGCGAGAGCAGCACGCTCAGGAACGGGCTGGTCTTGTCCGGCGTGACGGAGTAGCCGTCCGGGATCTGACCGGCTTCGAACTTGGTCTGGAGGTTCTGGGCGAGCTGGACGCCCTGGTCCCCGATGTAGTTGGCCTGGAACTTGGTGCCGCTGTTGTTGCCGAGCTTCTGGCCCTTTTTCAGCTCGATCTTGATCATCTGGCTGTCGCCGGTGGTCAGCTTGGCGCTGTCGACCTGGCCACTGTTGATCGCCTTGATGACCTCGCTGGTCTCCACCGACTTGTAGCCGCCGCCGGAGCCGACGACGTTCATCAACACGACCACGGCGAGGACGGCCAGCACGATCCACATGACCGGCCCACGGAAGTATCGCTTCACGTCCATCCATACGGGGTGCCGGGCACCCCGTCCCTCCTGCCCGTAGGTAAATGCTGCTGTGAGTAAAGACTGTTCTTCGGAATGTACCCCTGTATTGTCACCCGCCGCCCCGTGGGACGGCTGACAGACCCGCCTTCTCCTCCAACGGCGGGAATCGCCCCCGGGTTCCCCCGGGGGCGATCGCGGTGACGGCGGGGGTTCAGCCGCCGTACACGTGCGGGGCGAGCGTCCCGACGAACGGCAGGTTGCGGTACTTCTCCGCGTAGTCGAGGCCGTAGCCGACGACGAACTCGTTGGGGATGTCGAAGCCGACCCACTCGACGTCGATGGCGACCTTGGCGGCCTCGGGCTTGCGCAGCAGCGTGACGACCTTGAGGGAGGCCGGCTGGCGGGAGCCCAGGTTCGACAGCAGCCAGGACAGGGTCAGGCCCGAGTCGATGATGTCCTCGACGATCAGGACGTGCTTGTCCTTGATGTCGGTGTCCAGGTCCTTGAGGATCCGCACCACGCCCGAGGACTGGGTTCCGGCGCCGTAGGAGGACACCGCCATCCAGTCCATGGTGAGCGGGGTGGACAAGGCGCGCGCCAGGTCCGCCATCACCATCACGGCGCCCTTGAGCACACCGACGATGAGCAGGTCCTTGCCCGCGTACTCCGCGTCGATCTTCGCGGCCAGCTCGGCCAGCTTCGCGTCGATCTCTTCCTTGGTGATGAGCACCGACTGGAGGTCGTTGCCCATGTCCTTCTCGTCCACCCGCATCACTTTCGTTGTCGGCCGGGGCTCCGGAGGGCGTCCCCGGAGGACTCAGCCGTGTTTCAGCACCAATCAGCCCTGCCGGATGACAAGTCTGCCACCCTGCCGCTGGGCCTCGACGCGGCCGGGCAGGTTGATGGCCCCCTGGCCGCGCCATCCGGTGATGAGCCGGTCGACTTCCTCGATGTGGCGGGCGAAGAGGGAGCCGGCGGGTGAGCCCGCCGCGACCACGGCGCGGCGCAGCACCCGGCGGCGTACGGCGGGCGGCAGGGCGTACAGCTTGGCGCACTCCAGGCGGCCGTCCTCGTCGCGCACGCCGGCCTCGGCGTCGGCGGCCCAGGCGTCGAGGGCGTCGGCGTCGTCGCGGGAGAGCTGGGCGGTGCGGGCGAGTGCCTCCACGACCCCCTTGCCGAGCGCCTTCTCCAGGGCGGGCAGTCCCTCGTGGCGCAGCCGGGAGCGGGTGTAGGCGGGGTCGATGTTGTGCGGGTCGTCCCAGACGGGGAGGGACTGGACCATGCAGGCCTTGCGGGCGGTCTGCCGGTCGATGTGGAGGAAGGGGCGCCGGTAGCGCTTGGTGCGGCCGGGGCCTCCGGAGACCTCGGCCATGCCGGACAGGGAGCGGATGCCGGAGCCGCGGGCGAGGCCCAGCAGGACGGTTTCCGCCTGGTCGTCGCGGGTGTGGCCGAGCAGCACGGCGGCGGCGCCGAGCCGGTCCGCCGCCTCGTCCAGGGCGGCGTAGCGGGCGTCGCGGGCGGCGGCCTCGGGTCCGCCGTCGCGGCCGACGCGCACGGCGACGGACTCCACCGGGTCGAGGCGGAGCGCGGTCATGCGGCTGACGACCTCCGCGGCGCGCAGGTCGGAGCCGGGCTGGAGGCCGTGGTCGATGGTGATGCCGCCGGCCCGGATGCCGAGCTTGGGGGCTTCGAAGGCGAGGGCGGAGGCGAGGGCCATGGAGTCGGCGCCGCCGGAGCAGGCGACGAGGACCACCGGCTGGGTGCCGGACGCGGCGCGGGGGGGCGCGACGGTGGGACCCGCGGACGGGGTCCGGGGGAGGTCGGTGAGGTCGGTGAGGACGTCGTGGAGTACGCGGCGGACCGCCAGGCGTATCGCCGCGACCGCAGGATGGGGACCCATGTCCGGTGCCCTTCGTGGAGTTCGGATGCTCGGAGGCTTCGGGGTGTTGCGCGCGATTGGTCACTCAGAGTGCGTTGATGGTGACAGAAGTGAGCCGTTTCCCGAGCATCGCACGCCCTTCAACGCTCCACGGTCCCTCGGAAGGGTGATGCTGTTTCCCCCAGTGGGACAAGTTCACACCTCACGCATCACCCCTCTTCGCGTCCCGGGCCCCCCTTGCGGTGTACGCGCGCCACCCAGTCCGCGGGCCTGGCGATCTCCGATTTGGTCGGCAGGGTGTTCGGCGAGGTCCACACCCGGTTGAAGCCGTCCATCCCGACCTCGCCGACGACGGCGCGGACGAACCGCTCGCCGTCGCGGTACTGGCGGAGCTTGGCGTCGAGGCCGAGGAGCTTGCGCAGGGCGGCGTCCAGGCGGCCGGCGCCGCTGGCCCGGCGCTGCTGGAACTTCTCGCGGATCTCGGCGACGGTGGGGACCACGTCGGGGCCGACCCCGTCCATGACGTAGTCGGCGTGGCCTTCCAGCAGGGACATGACGGCGGTGAGCCGGCCGAGGATCTCGCGCTGTTCGGGGCTCTGGACGAGTTCGACGAAGGAGTGGGCCTCGTCCCCGCGCTCCCCGTCGGGCCGGGCCCCGGCGAAGGACTGGACGGCCTCGCGCAGCCGCTCCAGGAGGGCTCCGGGCTCCATCTCGGTGGCGCCGAGGAAGGCCTGGATCTCGCCCTCCAGGTGGGCGCGCAGCCAGGGGACGGCGGTGAACTGGGTGCGGTGCGTCTCCTCGTGGAGGCAGACCCAGAGCCGGAAGTCGTGCGGGCTGACCTCCAGCTCGCGTTCCACGTGGACGATGTTGGGGGCGACGAGCAGCAGCCGGCCGCCGGTGGCGGGGCTGCCGGGCAGGTCGGGGCCGACGGGCGCGAAGGTCTCGTACTGGCCGAGGACGCGGGAGGCCAGGAAGCTGAGCAGCATGCCGAGCTCGACGCCGGTGACCTTGCCGCCGACGGCTCCGAGGACGGCTCCGGCGGGGGCGGCGCCCCGGCGGTCCTGCATCTTGGCGAGCAGCGGGCCGAGCAGTTCGCGGAAACCGGCGACGTTGGCCCGGACCCAGCCGGCCCGGTCGACGACGAGGACGGGCGTGTCGGGGAGGGGGGCGCCCTCGGGCATCATCCGGGTGAACGCGCGCACGTGCTCCTCGGAGGTCCGCGCGTGCCGCCGGAGCTCCGCCACCACGGCCCGGGCCTCGTCGCGGCTGACCTCGGGACCCGGCCGTACGAGCCGGGTCGCGGTCGCCACCGCGAGGTTCCAGTCGACCATCTCCGCACCACCGATGCTCGTCATGCGTCAACGGTACGTGGACCCGCGCCGCCGCGTCAGGGGGTGGAGGCGACGGCGGCGGCCAGCTTGTCGAGGCCCTTCTCGGCGGCGGAGCCGTCGGCGGCGTTCGCGGTCAGGAAGGCGAAGGCCAGGAGTCGCCCGGACGGGTCGACGACGGTCCCGGCGAGGGAGTTCACACCGGTCAGGGTGCCCGTCTTGGCCCGGAGCAGCCCGGCGGCCGGGGAGGTGCCGGCGTTGCGGGTGCGCAGGGTCCCGGTGAAGCCGGCGACGGGCAGTCCGGTGAGGACGGGCCGCAGCTCGGGGTGGCCGGGGCCGGCGGCCTTGGCGAGGAGGGCCGTCAGGAGGCGGGCGCTGACCTTGTCGGCCCGGTTGAGGCCGCTGCCGTCGGCGAAGCGGGTGCCGGTGAGGTCGACGCCGAGGGAGGCGAGCCGTTCGGAGACGGCCTTCTCGCCGCCCTCGAAGCTGGCGGGCTTACCGGAGGCCAGGGCGGTCTGGCGGGCGAGGGCCTCGGCGATGTCGTTGTCGCTGTTGGTCAGCATCCGCTCGACGAGCCCGGCGAGGGGGGTGGAGAGGGTGGTGGCCAGCGGGCGGGCGTCGGGGGCGGGCTTGGCGGGGGCGGGCTCGCCGGTGACCTTGATGCCCCGGTCGCGCAGCAGGCCGGCGAAGGCGCGGGCGGTGTCGCCGGAGGGGTCCTCGGTGCGTGTGACGGGTCCGGCGGTGGAGTCGTCGGGGCGTCCCTCGTCGGCGGTGAGGGCGGTGACGGGCGCGAGGTTGTCGTTGCGGCCGATGGGGTGGCGGACGGGGCCCGAGTAGAGCGTGTCGTCGTAGCCGAGGGCGACGGTGTCGGTGCCGGCCGCCTTGAGGGCCTGGGCGGTGTCGGCGGCGAGGGCCACGAGGCTGCCGCCGGAGCCGGCCGGGCTCTTCTTCTTGGCGGTCAGGGAGGGGTCGCCGCCGCCGACCAGGACGATCTGGCCCGGGCCGGCGCCGGGGGCGACGGTGGTGCGGATGCGGTGCTCGGGGCCGAGGGCGGTCAGCGCGGCGCTCGCGGTGGCGATCTTGACGGTGGAGGCGGGGGTCATGGCCTCGGCCGCCCCGGACTCGTACAGCACCCGTCCGGTGGCGGCGTCGACCACGGCGGCGGCGCGCACGGTCCCGAGCGAGGAGTCGGCGAGGAGCGGCCCGAGCACCCCGGCGAGGGCGGCGGAGGGCGCGCCGGAGGAGCGCGGGGCGACGCCCTGGAGCACCCCGGGGGCGCTCGGGGCGGCCTGCGGGAGGGATCCTGCCGCGTGATCTGCGCCACCCGTCCGGCTCCAGGAGGCGGCCCGGTCCCGCTCGGCCTTACGCTGGCCGGAGTCCCAGGGGCCCGCGGAGGCCACGGCCGCCGCCGACAGGGCGAGGCCCGCCACGGCCGACCCCGCGATGAGCTGCCACGTCTTGACCAATGGCACCTCGGACCAGCCCCTTTCGCGATCACACATATGCGTGAGGGACACTTAACCACTGCGTCTTGCCGCGAGCATGGCACCCCACCCCAGGGATGGGCCGGACGCGCACGTATTTGAATCAAAGCCGTCTCGAAGCAGTCAAGCTTCGGCACCGGGCCGGAGCTGATCATGGAGGAGCAGGACGTGGAGTTCGACGTCACCATCGAGATCCCCAAGGGTTCGCGGAACAAGTACGAGGTGGACCACGAGACCGGCCGGATCCGTCTGGACCGTCGCCTCTTCACCTCGACCAGCTACCCGACGGACTACGGCTTCGTCGAGAACACCCTCGGCGAGGACGGCGACCCGCTGGACGCGCTGGTCATCCTGGACGAGCCCACCTTCCCGGGCTGCCTGATCAAGTGCCGCGCGATCGGCATGTTCAACATGACGGACGAGGCGGGCGGCGACGCCAAGCTGCTCTGCGTCCCGGCCTCCGACCCGCGTGTCGAGCACCTGCGCGACATCCACCACATCTCCGAGTTCGACCGCCTGGAGATCCAGCACTTCTTCGAGGTCTACAAGGACCTGGAGCCGGGCAAGTCGGTCGAGGGCGCCAACTGGGTCGGCCGCGCCGAGGCCGAGGCCGAGATCGAGGCCTCCTACAAGCGCCTCGAGGCCCAGGGCGGCCACCACTGAGCTCCGCTCGGTAACCGCTAGAGGACGGCGGGCGGCATCCCCACACCGGGGACGCCGCCCGCCGTTTCGGTTCTCCGGGATCCCCCGGCGGCTTGTTTCGCCACGGAGGAAACGATTCCGCATACTGATACCGCCGGTGATCAAGGGTGGGAGGATGTGTGGCGGAGGCCGAAGGGCCCGGTCCCGAGGACCGGAAGCCGAAGTCCGACGAGGCGCACAGCGCCTTCACCCCGCCCCCCGGGACGGCGCCGGGTGTCCCGGACGAGGACCAGCCCACCTCCGAGTTCGCCCGCCCGGAGGGGGTGCCGGCCGTCCCCGCCGGGCCCGAGGGCTCCGCCTTCGCCGCCCCGGCCACCTACAGCGCCCAGCACTCCCCGCCCGCCCACACCCCGGCCCCCGCCTTCCCGGCCTCCTCGCCCTGGCAGGACCGCATGCGCACCATGCTGCGCATGCCGGTGGACGTCCGCCCGGTGCCCGAGGCGGCGCAGCGGCAGAGCGAGGCGGGCCCGCCCGTGGGCCGCGTCCTCGACCTCACCCTGCGCATCGGCGAGCTGCTGCTGGCCGGCGGCGAGGGCGCGGAGGACGTGGAGGCCGCGATGTTCGCCGTGGCCCGCTCCTACGGGCTCGACCGGGCCGAGCCGACCGTCACGTTCACCATGCTGTCGATCACCTACCATCCCTCGCTGGTCGGCAACCCGGTCTCCGCGAGCCGCACGGTGCGCCGCCGCGGCACCGACTACACCCGCCTCGCCGCCGTCTTCCGGCTGGTGGACGACATCAGCGCGCCCGAGACCGAGACCTCCCTGGAGGAGGCCTACCGGCGCCTCGCCGTGATCCGCCGCAACCGCCACCCGTACCCCACCTGGGTGCTCACCGCCGCGGCCGGGCTGCTCGCGGGGGCCGCCTCCGTCCTCGTCGGCGGCGGGGTGACGGTGTTCTTCTGCGCCGCCCTCGGCGCCGTCCTCGGCGACCGGCTGGCCTGGTACTTCGCCGACCGCGGGCTGCCGGAGTTCTACCAGTTCGTGGTCGCGGCGATGCCCCCGGCCGCGATCGGGGTGGCCCTCAAGCTCGCCGAGTTCGACGTCCGCGCCTCCGCCGTGATCACCGGCGGCCTCTTCGCCCTGCTGCCCGGACGGGCCCTGGTCGCGGCCGTGCAGGACGGCCTGACCGGCTACTACATCACCGCCTCGGCCCGGCTCCTGGAGGTCATGTACCTCTTCATCGGGATCATCATCGGCGTGCTCGTCGTGATCTACGTGGGCCTCCAGTTCGGTGCCTCGCCCAACCCCGACGAGGTCCTCCAGATCCCCCACCGGCCGCTGCTGCAGACCCTGGCCTCCATGGTGCTGGTGTTCACGTTCGCGATCCTGCTCCAGCAGGAGCGCTCCACGGTGTGGATCGTGACCCTGAACGGCGGGGTCGCCTGGGTGACCTTCGGCGCCCTGCGCGCCGCAGAGCTGCCGCCGGTGCCGTCGACGGCGATCGCGGCCGGGCTGGTCGGCCTGTTCGGGCAGCTCTTCTCCCGGTACCGGTTCGCCTCGGCGCTGCCGTACGTGACGGCCGCCATCGGCCCCCTGCTGCCGGGCTCGGCGACGTACTTCGGGCTGCTGTCGATCGCCGAGAACCGGCTCGACAAGGGGCTGGCCTCGCTCACCAACGCCGCCGCGATCGCACTCGCGATCGCGATCGGGGTGAACCTGGGCTCGGAGGGCTCGCGGCTGTTCATGCGGATCCCCGGGGCCCGCAGCGCGGCCAAGCGCCGGGCGGCGGCGAAGCGGACCCGCGGCTTCTGAGGCCCCCGCGGGGCCGGGAGGCGCCCGGACGGTCCGGAGGGCGCCACACGGGCGCCTCCCGGCCCCGGACGCACGTGCGCCCCGCAGACGGGGCGTCTGCGGGGCGCACGAGGGTTCTCGGGGCTCGCGGGGGCGTCTGCGCGCCCCTGCCGGCCCGGGGGGGGTCAGCGCTTGGCGTGGCGGCCGCGCTGGCCGGGGGCCGGCGGCTGCTCCTCCATCGGGTACCCGGGCTGCGCCGGGGCGGGCGGGGCGGCCTTCTTGGCCTTGCGGGCCTTCAGCACCTCGAAGATCACCGGGATGACGGAGATCAGCACGATGACGATGAAGATCGCCTCGATGTTGGTCTTGATGAACTCGAAGCGGCCGAGCTGGTAGCCGAGGACGGTGACGCCCGCGCCCCACGCGATGCCGCCGATGACGTTGTACGTGAGGAAGACCCGGTACTTCATCGCGCCGGCGCCCGCGACCATCGGGGCGAAGGTGCGGATGATGGGCACGAAGCGGGCGAGCACGATGGCCTTGGGGCCGTGCTTGTCCATGAAGTCGTGCGCCGCGTCCAGGTTCTCCCGCTTGAAGACCTTGCTGTTCGGGCGGTTGAACAGCTTCGGCCCGAAGAACTTGCCGATCAGGTAGCCCACCTGGTCGCCGATGATCGCGGAGGCCGCGATCAGCGTGCACACCAGCCACAGCGGCTGCTTGATGGTGCCGGCGGCCGTGAACAGACCCGCGGTGAACAGCAGGGAGTCACCCGGAAGGAAGGCGAAGAGGCCCGATTCCGCGAAGACGATGACCAGGATGCCGATCAGGCCGAACTGCCCGATCAGATAGTCCGGGGACAGCCACTCAGGGCCGAGGGCAAGCGTGTAGAGGGGTTCCACGTTTCCGGGCTCTCCTGGATCAGCAGGGGGACGTCTGCGGTGGGGGACGCGACGATGCAGGCGGTCTCAATTATGAACGCACACCGCCCCCACCGGGTTCCAGGGACCGGAGGGGGCGGTTCGGGTGAGGGGTCCGCTACGCCTTGCGCACGGCGTTGGCGGTGATCGAGTCCCGCAGGTGCTCGGCCACGCCCGCGCCCATGCCGTCGTAGAACGCCTTGAACCGCTCGTCGGCGACGTACATCTCGCCGAGGCAGACGTGCATCTCGTAGCCGCACTCGTAGTACCGGTCGCAGATGTGCCGGCGGTGCTCCTCGGCCAGGTCCATGGCCGCCTCGCCGTCGGCGGGCTCGCCGGCCGCCACCAGGGCCGCGTACCGGCCGCCCCAGTCGGCGACCTCGTCCTGGATCCGCTGCCAGTCGGCCTTGGTGTAGGCGGCGGCCCGGCGCTGCGACTCGGCGTAGGCCTCGGTGCCGCCCCAGCGGCGCTCGGCCTCCTCCGCGTACTGCTCCGGGTCCTTGTCCCCGAAGACCTCGAACCTCTCCTCGGGCGTGAGGTTGATGCCCATCTTCTTCGCCTCCATGGCGTGCTCCACGGCCTTGGCCATCTGCTGGAGCCGGGCGATCCGGTCGGTCAGGAGGGCGTGCTGCCGGCGCAGGTGCTCCCTCGGGTCCGATTCCGGGTCGTCCAGCAGGACCGCGACCTCGTCGAGCGGGAAGCCGAGCTCCCGGTAGAACAGGATCCGCTGCAAGCGGTCCAGGTCGGCGTCGTCGTAACGCCGGTGGCCCGCGCCGCTGCGGCCGCTCGGGGAGAGCAGGCCGATCTCGTCGTAGTGGTGCAGGGTGCGCACCGTCACTCCGGCGAAACCGGCGACCTGGCCCACGGAGTAGCCCATCGCTTCCGCTCCTTCGGTTGGGTACGCCCTCCACTGTGGTTCCTCACGCCACGTGAGGTGCAAGCCCGGTGCTCGGGGAGGCGGGCTCAGCCCATGGCCTTCGTGCCGTCCAGGGTCTCGCGGATGATGTCCGCGTGGCCCGCGTGCCGGGCGAACTCGCGGACCAGGTGCAGCAGCATCCAGCGCATCGAGACCGTGGCGTCCTTGGGGAACCAGGGGGCCGGCGGCAGCGGGAAGTCGTCGTCCAGGCTGGGGAGCGACTCGATGAAGCCGGTCGTCTCCTCCTTGACCGTGTCCCAGAAGGCGAGGGCGGACTCCAGGGTCTCCCCCTCGGCCAGCCGGAAGCCCTCGTGCCACTCCTCGGGCGCGCGCCGGTGCTCGTTCGGCTTCTGCTGGGCCATGCGGAGCCAGTTGAGCTCCACCTCGGCCACGTGCTTGATCAGCCCGGCCAGGGACAGCTCGCTCGCGGTGGGACGGCTCGCGGTCTGCTCCGCCGTCAGACCGGCCGCGGCCCGGCGCAGCGCCTCGCGCTGGTCCTCGACGAAGAGGAGCAGGGTGGCGCGCTCGTCTCCCGCGACTTCCTGGGTGGGGTGTGCCATGACCGACCGCCTTCTTCCGTGGTGGTGTGCGGGGTGTTCCCCCGCCGACACCCACCACGTTACGAAGCCTTGCGGTCAGCCTCTGTCCTTGATCCGCGCCTAGAACGGAAAAGTCGTCCGGCCGTGCTGGATGGAGATCCACTTCTGGGTGGTGAAGGCCTCCACGGTGGCCTCACCGCCGAGGCGGCCCAGCCCCGAGGCCTTCTCCCCGCCGAAGGCGGCCAGCGGTTCGTCGCCGATGGTGGAGTCGTTGACGTGGATCATCCCGGTCTCCACCCGCTGCGCGAAGCGGACCCCGCGTTCCACGTCGCGGGTGTGCACCGCGCCGCTGAGCCCGTACGGGGTGGCGTTGGCCAGGCGCACGGCCTCCTCCTCGCCGTCGAAGACCACCAGCAGGGCGACGGGACCGAAGATCTCCTGGCCCAGCAGCGGGGAGTCCTCGGGGAGCCCGGCCAGGACGGTCGGCTCGACCAGGTTGCCGCGCGTAGAGCCGCGTACGAGGGCCCGCGCCCCGGACTCGACGGCGCGGTCCACGAGGGCGGTCAGGGCGTCGGCCTGGAAGGAGTTGATCAGGGGGCCGATGTGGGTGTCGGCCTCGCGCGGGTCGCCGGTCTTCAGGGCCCGGACCCGGGCGGTGAACTTCTCGGTGAACTCCTCGGCGACACGGGCGTCAACGAGGATCCGGTTGGCGGCCATGCAGACCTGGCCCTGGTAGACGAAGCGGCTGAAGACGGCCGCGTCCACCGCGTAGTCCACGTCGGCGTCGTCGAGGACGACCAGGGCGCTGTTGCCGCTGAGCTCCAGGACGGTCCGCTTGAAGTGGCGGGCGGCGACCGCGCCCACGTGCCGTCCGGTGCGGTCGGAGCCGGCGAAGGAGATGACCTTCGGGACGGGGTGCGTGAGGATCGCGTCGCCGATCTCGGCGATGTCCGTGACCAGCACGTTCAGCAGGCCGGAGGGCAGCCCCGCGTCCTCGAAGATCTTGGCGATGATCCCGCCGCCGGAGACCGGGGCGTTCTGGTTGGGCTTGATCACCACCGCGTTGCCGAGCGCCAGCGCCGGGGCGACGGACTTCAGGGTGACGAGGAAGGGGAAGTTGAAGGGGCTGATCACGGCGACGACGCCGACGGGCAGGCGCTGGACGCGGTTCTCCTTGCCCGGCACCGGCGAGGGCAGGATGCGGCCCTCGGGGCGGACGGCCAGCTGGACCGCCTCGCGCAGGAACTCCATCGCGAGGTGGACCTCGTACTCGGCCTTGGGGCGGGTGCCGCCGAGCTCGTCGATCATCACCTCGACGAGCTCCTTGCGGCGCTCCTCGGTGATCCGCAGGGCGCGCTCCAGGACGGCGCGTCTGGCGTAGGGGCTGGTGGCGGCCCAGTCGCGCTGGGCCCGCTCGGCCGCCCGGTAGGCCCGGTCGACCTGCTCGACGGTGGCCACCGTGACGGCCGCGAGCTTCTCCCCGTTGTAGGGATTGACGTCGATGATGTCCCACGAACCGGTGCCGGCCAGCCATTCGCCGTCTATGTACTGGTGAGCCAGGTCGGTGAATATGGACATGCCATCCCTTACTGCGAGCGCGCACCCTTGCGCTGCACCGGAGACCGATCGTTCTTCGTCGAGCACTGATCAGACGTCATAGTACGTGCGGTTCAAGACAGTTGGAGTAGTCCACGCAGGAGATCCCGGGTCGAGTCGGGGTCGGGGCAGTCGGCCTGGAGCCGCTCCATCGCCCGCGCGTACTGGGCCACTTCCTCTTCCTTGTCCAGGTAGAGGGCACTGGTGAGCTGTTCCAGGTAGACGATGTCCTGGAGGTCGGACTCGGGGAAGCGCAGCAGGGTGAAGGCTCCGCTCTCGCCGGCGTGGCCGCCGAAGGAGAAGGGCATCACCTGGAGCCGCACGTTGGGCCGCTGGCTGATCTCGATCAGGTGTTCCAACTGCCCGCGCATCACGTCGCGGTCGCCGTAGGGGCGGCGCAGCGCGGCCTCGTCGAGGACGGCGTGGAAGACGGGCGCGTTCTCGGAGACGAGGACCTTCTGGCGCTCCAGCCGCAGCGCCACGCGGCGGTCGATCTCGGCGGCGGAGGCGTTCGGCATGCCCCGCTTGACGACGGCCTGCGCGTAGGCCTCGGTCTGGAGGAGGCCGTGGACGAACTGGACCTCGTAGATGCGGATGAGGGAGGCCGCGCCCTCCAGGCCGACGTAGGTCTGGAACCACCCGGGGAGCACGTCCCCGTAGCTGTGCCACCATCCGGCCGCGTTGGCCTCGCGGACCAGTCCCAGCAGGGACTCCCGCTCGGCCCCGTCCGTGACGCCGTAGAGGGTCAGCAGGTCTTCGACGTCCCTGGCCTTGAAGCTCACCCTTCCCAACTCCAAGCGGCTGATCTTCGATTCGGATGCGCGGATCGAGTAGCCGGCCGCCTCACGGGTGATGCCGCGGGATTCTCGGAGTCGCCTGAGCTGTGAGCCCAGGAGGATGCGGCGCACCACAGAACCGCTGGCTTCTGCGGTCACTAGTCCTGCCCTCCCCATCGCAATGGTGTGCGCGTGGTGTGCGCGTGCCTCGTCGGGGCCCCCGTATCCCCGGTGCCGCAGTCTGCCACCAAAACGCATCGGCCCGTACTCGTTCTGTAACGGAATCCGGCGCCCCGGAAAAGAAGTCCGTAAGTATGCGTAGGAAGAAATGAGCAAGAACCGTCACGGGAGTGGACAGGTCCGGCGCGTGCACGTGCATCTGCCCTTGCATCCGGCTTCGGCATTCGGAACGATGGTGCCGCGCACCTGCGTGCTCTTCGCGCCGGCGCCGGACCCACCCCGCAGTTCTCTTTGGCCGAAGCCGACCGCTTCGTCCGCGAATCCCGGGAGTGCCTCGCATGGGGACGATTGGATCGGTCATGCTCGAGCCGTTACGGCAGGGGCTGCCCCCGGTCGATCCCACGGCCGTCTCCGGGTCCGCCTCCTGTGCCCTGCCGGCCCGCTTCGAAGCGGTGCGGGGCGCCCGCTCCTTCACCAGATCGACCTTGTCCCAGTGGGGCCTGGACGACCGCTTCGACGACGTCGCGCTGGTGGTCTCCGAGCTCGTCACCAACGCGCTGCGGCACGCCCTCCCCGACGAGGCGCGGCCCTGCGGCGGTGAACAGCCGGAGTCGGCGGCGGTGCGGCTGCACCTGATGCGGTGGAGCACGCGGCTGGTGTGCGCGGTGCGGGATCCGAGCGAGGACCGGCCGGGGGGCTCGTTCGCGCCGGAGCGCACGGACCGGAACTGCGACCTGGAATCGGGGCGCGGGCTGTTCCTGGTGGACGCCTACAGCGACAGCTGGGGCTGGCACCCGCTCGCGGGACGGCTCACCGGCAAGGTGGTCTGGGCGCTGTTCCTGCTCCACGGCTGACCGCGCCCCCGGGGGCTGACGACACACACGACCGGCCGGGCCTGATCCTTGCGATCAGTCCCGGCCGGTGCACGTGCATGGCCTGATCCTTCGCGCCGTTCGTTCAGCCGATCAGATGGTCGAACTCGCCGTCCTTGACGCCGAGCAGCAGCGCCTCTATCTCGGCCGGCGTGTAGACGAGCGCCGGACCGTCGGGGAAGCGCGAGTTGCGCATGGCGACGTCGCCGCCGGGCAGTTTGGCGAACTCCACGCAGGATCCCTGCGAGTTGCTGTGTCTGCTCTTCTGCCAGGTCAGCTCATACAGGGAAGTGAGTTCTGCAGCTGCCGTCCCGTTGTACGCGTGGTCCACAGGAAGCCCCCGATAGTGCAGATGTCAACTCCACCGGATCATAGCTGTGTTCACCAGCGCATGCATGGGCAGATGCACGTGCACGCGCGGTGCCGCGATGATCACTGTCAGGGGCGGAGTGCCTGCGAGACCTCGTCCAGCGAGCCCAGCAGACGCTCCGCCGCCCGGCGTACGACGCCCGACGGGGGCACGCGGTTCCCGCCGTCCAGCAGGGCGCGCACCGGCTCCCAATCCGGAACCCGGCGCTCCCGCACCGCCTTCGCCCCCGCCCCCGTCGCCCCGCGCAGCGCCTCGGCGAGCTCGGCCGCCCCCGGTACGGGCTCCCGGTCCCGGTCGGGCAGGTGGGCCTCCAGCAGCATGGCGCCCCGGCCGAACGCGGCCACCGCCTCCCCGGCGCCGTCGGCGGCCGCCCGGGACAGGCCCCGGTGGCGCACCGGCTCCCCCTCCGCCCGTTCCAGGGCCTCCAGCCAGGCGATGCGGGCGTCGCGCGCCGCCAGCAGCGCCTCGCGCACGTCCGCGCGCCGGGCCCCGGCCGGATCGGCGTACTGCCCGAGCACGGCGGCCGCGTACCGTCCGTCGGCGGCGAGCCAGTCGGCGAGCCGGGTGCGCAGCCTCGGGGTCTCCCAGGCCGGGTACACGGCGTAGGCCAGCATCGCGAGGAGCCCGCCGACGAGGGTGAGGGCGATCCGGTCGGGGACGGTCTGGTCCCAGCGGACGCCGCCCATGCCGAGCAGGAATACGACGTAGGCGGAGACGAACACCTGCGAGACGGCGTACCCGGTGCGCATCAGCGCGTACATCAGCCCGGCACTGACCACGGCGAGCAGCCCCGACAGGTACATCCCGGGCCGCGCGAGCTGCACGATCCCGGTGGCCGCGCCCACCCCCACCAGGGTGCCGCCGAACCGGGCGACGGCCCGGGACCAGGTCTGGGTGAAGTCGGGCCGCATCACCATCACGGAGGCCATGGGCGCCCAGTAGCCGTGCCCGAACGGCAGCACCTGCCCGAGCAGGTACCCCGCGCACGCCGCCCCCGTCACCCGTACGGCGTGCCGCAGAACGGGTGACCCCGGGCGCAGCTCGGCCCGTACGGCCCTCAGCACCAGCGGGACCAGGGCCGCCGCCGTGGGCCGCAGCCGGGCCTCCCCGGGGTCGGCGGTGCGCCCGGAGCCCGGTTCGGCCGTCTCCAGTACGTCGTCCAGCAGCGCCGCGAGCCGGCGCACGGCCCGCAGCGGCGCCCCCCGGAACACCTCCGGCAGATCGGGGGCCTTCAGCACCTCCAGGGCCGGCCCGGGGAGCCGTACGGGGTCGCCGTGGCGGATGGCGTGCGCGGCGGCGTCCAGTACGGTCCCGGCCGCGTCCAGCAGGGCCCGCACCCGGTCCCGCCCCGGCCCCTCGGCGGGGGCCCCGACGGCCGGGTCGGCGAGCGAGGCCAGCACGGGCCGGATCCGCTCGGCGAGCCCCCGCGCCCCGTGCAGCTCGGCGGGGCGCCGCCGGGCCTGGCGGGGTGTGACGGCGGCGGCGTCCCGGGCCCGCATCAGGGGCGCCGGGTCGAAGGCGCTGACGGGGTCGTGGCGCAGCCGGCGGGCGTAGTCGGCCTCGGCGGCGAGGGCGTCGGCCAGGGCGTCGCGCTGGGCGCCCCAGCGGCGGACGGGGAAGAGCACGATCAGCAGGGCCTGGACCACCCCGCCGGCGGCGATCATCGCGGCGTGCCCGGCGGCCTGCGCGACGGTGGTGGGCAGGGTGACGGTGACCAGCATGACCGCGACGTTGCCGGAGGCGATCATCCCGGCGGTCGGCCCCGCCGCCCACAGCAGCCCCGCCCCGAAGGCCCACAGGGCGAGCATCGGCAGGAAGAGCCCCAGGTCGGCGGAGCCCACCAGGTAGCCGAGGAAGGTGGAGACGGCCAGGGTCAGCCCGGAGGCCAGGGCGAGCACGGGCCTGGGGCGCCAGCTCTGCTGGAAGGTGGCGACGGCGGCCATGAACGCCCCGAACGCGGAGCTCGCGGCCGCGCCCGGCCCCAGGAAGGCCAGCCCGGCCCCGATGACCACCGCCAGCCCGGCGGCGGCCCGCAGCGCCACCAGCGGCTCCAGCCGGCGCCGCTCGACGGTCATGGCCGCGCGTGCGGTGTCCTTCAGCGCGCGGAGCCAGCCCATGACGCCGAGCGTAGCCGTTTTCAGGATTTCTTCAGGTTTGTCCGCGACCCTTGTCCCGCTGTCCGGCGGCCCGGATCATCACCCGTAGTCCCTCGACCGAAAAGTAGGTACCCCATGCTCCGCAACGGCCTGGAGCCCTGGCACCTGATCATCGTCCTGGTGGTCTGCCTGATGCTGTTCGGTTCGAAGAAGCTGCCCGACATGGCCCGCTCGCTCGGCAAGTCGGCCCGCATCCTGAAGTCGGAGGCCCGCGCGATGCGCTCCGAGAACACCGGCCAGGACGCCGCCTAGAAGCGGGCCCTACGGCAGGGAGGGACGCTTGCCGCCCATGTGGGCCGCGTCGGCTGCGGCCGTCCCGTCCTCCCACCCCGCGTGGTCGGTGGCCCCGCGCAGCCGGGTCGTGGTGGTGCGCGGGAACATCTCCTCGGCCCGGGAGGTGACCGCCACGTCCCGGGCGACCAGGGCCGGCAGGTTTCCGGGCGCCTCGGTCGCCGTGTGCTCGGCGGTCTCGGCGAGCCTGCGGCCGAGCCTGCTGGCGTACGCCAGCAGGAACGACTGCCGGAAGGTTTTGGTGCGCTTGCGCCCGCCGGCCCGCTGGGCGGCCTCGGCCCGCGTCATGGCGGCCGTCCCCTGCACGAGCAGCGAGGTGTACAGCAGCTCCACGGCCTCCAGATCGCTCTCGAACCCGACCACGGTCGAGAACTCGAAGGCACCGTTCCACACCGCCCGGCAGCGGTTGGCGGTGGCCACCGCGTCCAGCAGGACCGCCTTGGCCTCCTCGTACGGGGGCTCCACCCCGATCCGGCAGGCCCCCGGCACCCGCGCCGGGCCGCCGCCGCGCGCCGCGAGCAGTGCCTCGTCCACGGTGTGCCGGGCCATCAGCTCCTGGGCCTTGGCGCTGAGCGCCTCCGCCTCCTCCGGGTAGGTGGTCGCCTCGGCCTTCGCCAGCAGCGCCCTGATCCGTCCGAGCATCCGCGGCTCGATGTGCGCGTGCTCCAGGGCGTCGGCGGCCGGGTCGCCGGGGACCGGTCCCACCGGCTCGATCGACGGCAGCCGCACCAGCAGCCGGTACAGCTCCAGGACGGCGGTGGCCAGGGTGAACCGGTCGGCCCGCTCGCGCCGCGCGAGTTCCTGCGCGTACGCCTCGTCCCCGGACCACCACACCTCCCCGGCGCCCCAGCCCTCGGGCGGCCGCGCGTACCGCCGCGCCTCGGCGGCGATCACGTCCCCGGCGAGCCGCAGGTGCGTCTCGCCGAGGTCCCGCCGCACCAGCCGCAGGACGTCCGCCGGCCGCCACCCCCGCTCCCAGGCCCGCCGCGCGTACCCCTCCCCGCGCCGCAGCAGCTCCCGCCCGACCCCGCCCCACGCCCCCGCGTCGGCGGCCAGCACGGAGGCCCCGACGTCGAGCCCGGCATCGTCCTGGGCGTACAAGGCGGCGGCGAAGGCCCGGTCGACGAGCTCAGCGATCTCACTCACCCCTTCAGGGTGTCATGGCCACGCGACGGCCCCGCCGGCGATCGAGGCGGCCCCCCTGTCAGCCCCCGGTGGGACACTCGCACTCGTGAGCGACCACCCCACCCCCTGGGCCCTGACCGAAGCCCCCGACGGCCTATGGCACGCCACGCCTCTGCCCCCGGCCGGCCGGGTCGCGGCCCCCCTCACCTTCGCCACCCCCGCGGAGGCGATCCGCTCCGCACCCCCCGCCACCCGCTGGATCTGGCGCTCCACCCAGGCCGTCTACCCCCGCCTGCTCGCCGAAGGCGTCCGCGTGGACCGGTGCTACGACGTCGAGGACGCCGAGCAGCTCCTCCTCGGCCACGAGGGCCGCTCGGGCGAACCCCGCTCGGCCGCCGCCGCCTGGGCCCGCCTCACCGACGCCCCCGTCCCCCCGGACCCCCCGCAGCGCACCGCCCACGCCGCCGCCCCCCGCGCCCAGGACTCCCTCTTCGAGGCCGCCGGCCTCCAGGATCCGCACCAGCGCCCGGCCGCCCCCCTCCCCCTCGACGCCCTCCTCGCCGTCCACGCCGACCAGGCCCGCCGGCACGCCGCCACCGCCCACCCCGACCGGCTCCGCCTGCTGACCGCCGCCGAGTCGGCCGCGTTCCTCATCGCCGCCGAGATGCACCACACCGGGATGCCCTGGCGGGCCGACGTGCACCGCGCCCTGCTGACCGAGCTGCTCGGCGAGCGCTACGCCGGACGCGGCGAGCCCCGCCGGCTGGCGCAGCTGGCGGACGAGGTCTCCGCCGCGTTCGGCCGCCGGGTCCGCCCCGACCTGCCCGCCGACGTGGTCAAGGCCTTCGCCGGGGCCGGGATCCGGCTCCGCTCGACCCGCCGCTGGGAGCTCCAGGAGGTCGACCACCCCGCCGTCGCCCCGCTCCTCGCGTACAAGAAGCTCTACCGGATCTACACCGCCCACGGCTGGACCTGGCTCGCGGACTGGGTCCGCGACGGCCGCTTCCGCCCCGAGTTCGTCCCCGCCGGGACCCTCACCGGCCGCTGGGTCACCCACGGCGGCGGGGCCCTGCAGATCCCCAAGGTGATCCGGCGGGCGGTCGTCGCCGACCCGGGCTGGCGGCTCGTCGTCGCCGACGCCGACCAGATGGAGCCGCGCGTCCTCGCCGCGATCTCCCGCGACCCGGCCTTCATGGAGGTGGCCGGCCGCCCGGAGGACCTCTACACGGCCGTCTCCCGCCAGTCCTTCTCCGGCGACCGGGAGAAGGCCAAGATCGCCGTACTGGGCGCCGTCTACGGGCAGACCTCCGGCGACGGCCTCAAGAACCTCGCCGCCCTGCGCCGCCGCTTCCCCCAGGCCGTGGCCTACGTGGACGACGCGGCCCGGGCCGGGGAGGAGGGCCGCCTGGTGCGCACCTGGCTGGGCCGCACCTGCCCTCCCCCGGCCGGGGCCGCCGAGGACGGGGAGGCGGGCATCCCGCAGGACCGCGAGGACGAGACCTCCGGCCGGCCCCCGTCCTACGCCTCGACCGACACCCGGGCCCGGGGCCGCTTCACCCGCAACTTCGTCGTCCAGGGCAGCGCCGCCGACTGGGCGCTGCTGATGCTCGCGGCGCTGCGCCAGGCCACCGCCGGGATGCGGGCGGAGCTGGTGTTCTTCCAGCACGACGAGGTGATAGTGCACTGCCCGGCCGAGGAGGCGGAGGCCGTCGCCGCCGCCGTCCGGGAGGCGGGCGACCGCGCGGGCCGGATCGCCTTCGGCGACACCCCGGTCCGCTTCCCGTTCACGACGGCGGTCGTGGAGTGCTACGCGGACGCGAAGTAGCCGCCCTCAGCGGCCTTCGTCAGCCCAGGTCGTGGAAGTAGACGTGGAACCCCTCCCGGACGAACCCCTCCGACTCGTAGAGCCCCTGCGCGACGTGGTTGTCGTACGCGGTCTCCAGCTGCACCCCGGCGACCCCCGCCCGCCGCGCCCGCTCCAGCACCTCGCGCAGCAGCGCCCGCCCGGCGCCGGTGCGGCGGCCGGACGGGGAGACGTAGAGGTCGTTGAGCACCCAGGCCGGCCGCAGCGCGAGCGACGAGAAGCCCCGGTAGACCTGCGCGAACCCGACCGTCCCCGCACCCTCCACGTCGGCGAGCAGCACCAGCGACTCGTCCTTGGCGATCCGCTCGGCGAGGAACTCCCGGGGCCGGCCCGGGTCTTCGACGGCCACCTCGTAGAAGTCGAGGTACCCCCGGAACAGTTCGGCGGCCACGTCCAGGTCCGCCTCCCCGGCGGCCCGCACCACTACCCCACCCTGCTCGCTCATCGACGCTCCTTGATCACTCGGACTTGGCCGTCCATTGTGCGCGCGAGCGGGCGCCGGCACCACCGCCGTCTCAGTGCCCGGTGACGGGCTGGGCGGGCAGCTCGAAGACGTGCCGCGGGGTGACGATCCGGGTGATCGCCTCACCGAAGGCCGTACTGGGCTCGGACCCCTTGTACGAGATGTCGGTGTTGAGCAGGACCACCAGCGTGGCCTTCGCCTCCGGCAGGTAGACGACCAGCGCCTCGTAGCCGGGCAGCGAGCCGTTGTGCCCGATCCAGCCGGCGACGTTGAAGATCCCCAGCCCGTACCCGGCGTCCCGCACGGCGTCGATCACCTTCAGCCGCTGGGCCTGGGTGGCGGGCTTCAGGAGGGTGCCGGTGGCCAGGGTCACGGCCCAGCTGCGCATGTCGGCCAGGTCGGAGACCATCGCGCCGGCGGCCCAGCCCCAGGAGGGGTCCCAGTCGGCGGCGTCCTCGACCTTCCCGTTCGCCGTCTGGTCGGTGTACCCCTGGGCGTGCGGACGCGGGAACTGCGCGCCGGTGGGGAAGAGCGTGTGCCGCAGCCCGGCGGGTTTGATCACCTGCTCGGTGACGTACCGGCCGAGCGGCTGCCCGCTCACCTTCTCCACCACCAGCCCCAGCAGGATCAGATTGGTGTTGCAGTAGTCGAACTTCGCCCCCGGCGCGAACTGCACGGGGTGCTTGAAGGAGTACGCGAGCAGCTCCCTCGGGGTGAACGGCCGCCGCGGGTTGGCCGTGAGGGCCTTGAAGAACCCCTCGTCCTCGGAGTAGTTGTAGAGCCCGCTGCGCATCTCCGCGAGCTGGCGCAGGGTGATCCGGTCCCCGTTCGGCACCCCGCTCACGTACCTGCCGATGGGGTCGTCCAGCCCGGCCTTGCCCGCGTCGACCAGCCTCAGCAGCGCGGTGACGGTGAAGGTCTTGGTCACGCTCCCGATCCGCATGTTCAGGTCGGTCTTCATCGGCGCGCCGGTCGCCTTGTCGGCGACCCCGAAGGCCCGTACGTACTCGCCCTTGCCGGGCGCCGAGAGCGAGACGGTCACCCCGGGCACCCCGGCCTCGTCGAGGACCTGCCGCACGGCCCGGTCCAGCCGCTCCGCCACGGCGGGCGTGAGCTGCGGGAACCCGTCGGCGGACGGAGTGGCCGCCGCCGGTGCCGATACGGCGGGCGGCGCCCCCGTGTCCCCCGTGTGCCCCGCCCCGAACCCCAGGGGAACCACCACCAGCCCCACCGCGGCCGCCCCGGCCGCCGCACCGCGCCACCGTGCCCTCATCGCCCGGCCTCCTGCCACCGACGCCCAGGCCCCCGGCCTCCACGAACCTCCCACCCAACGTAGCCCGCGCCCCCACCCCAGGCGACCGGAGCCCGCCACCGCACCGCCGCCGCGGCGCCGCCGCGCCGGCGCCGGCCGGGCGGACACGGGAAGGCCCGGGCCGCCGTGTGCGACCCGGGCCCACCCCTCAGCTCACCGCTGCCCCGGCTCCGGCTCGGGCAGCTGCTCGGCCCTGCCGTCGGGGTGGATCAGGAGGCGCACCGCACCGCCGTAGCGGTCGTCGGTGACGACCGCCTGGGTCGGGGCGCCGAGCTGCTGGGCGCGCTGCTGGAGGATGCCGATGACGACGTCCTGGATGTTCCCGAACGGCGGGGCCGTCACGGGGACACCGTCGATGAGGCCCGCGTGGTGGGAGAAGACGCGGACCTCGGCGGCGGGGGAGGTGGGCTGCACGGCGACTGCCTTTCAGGAGTTCGGGGCGGCTTCGCCGCCGGACCGCGGGCCGGCGGTGTAGGTGCCGCGCGAGACCCGCAGCAGCCGGCCCGACTTGACCATGGCGGACAGCGCGTTGCTGACGGACTTGCCCGCGTCCGGGTACGCGCCCGGGGGCAGCGCCCGCACCACGTCGCGGCCGGTGAAGTGGCCGGGGAAGGAGGCCACCGCCGCCTCCACGGCCCGGCGCAGGCTGGTGGCGCCCGCGGGGGCGGCGGCGAAGGACCGGGGGTGGGCGTCGCGCGGGACCTCGTGGGCGCCGCCGTGCTCCTGGGCGCGGGGGACGAGCGGCTCGTACCGCTCCAGCTGGGCCGCGAGCTCGCGCACCGCCTCCCGTACGGCCGCCAGCTCCCGGGCGTGCGGGACGGCGGATTCGGCCTCGGCTGCGGCTCCGGCTGCGGCCTCGGCCTCGGCCTCGGTTTCGGCGGCGGGGACGAGGAGTCCGGTGATGGCCTCGACCCGGTGCAGGGAGTCGGCCAGGCGGCGCAGCAGGGGTTCGAAGATGTCCTGGCGCAGGGCGGCGACGGGGTCGCAGGTGGCGAGCTCGACGCTCACGGACCCGGTCAGTTCGTCTCCGTCGCCGACCGCGTACGGTCCCTCGTCGTCGGCGGCCTCGCGCCAGGCCTCCAGGCTCAGGCGGGTGCGGCGGACGGCGGCGACGAGCTCGGGCGCGGGGGCGGCGGACGGGGTGAGCGCGAGCATGCCGGCGAGCTGCTCGGCGACCTTGAGTATGAGGAGCGTGGCGCGCGCCAGCGGACCGAGCACGGTCTTCTGTATGGCCAGTGCCGGATCACCGAGCGAGTAGGTGATCCGTTCTCCCGACAGGGCCGCAGCACCCATCTTCGTTACCTCGTCCGTGTCGGCGCGCTGTCGGCGGTTGGGGGGGAAGAGCGGCGCCGGATCCTGCCGCGGGGCGGGCACCGGCCCCCGTCCATAGCCGAACGACCGGCGCGTCCGGTGCTCCTGGAGGGCACCGAAGGCGTCGAGCACGGCGGCCGCCTCGACCGCCTCCCCGCGCCCGCCGCCGGCGGAAGCGGGTGAGGTCAGCCGCCCCCGGCCGTCGCCGATGTGCAGGAACCGGCGGATCCAGCGCCGGTCCTGCTCGGTGGTGGCGGCGGCGTAACCGCCCGGATCGGACCGGACGACGGAGTCCTGGAGGCATTCGGCCCACACGGGGCAGGAGAAACAGAGCTGCCGGGCGGCATGAGTGAGGGCCTGGCTCCTGCGCGTCCGGAACGGCAGTTCGGGCGCACCCGCGGGCGGGTGTTCCAGGAGCGGCTCCGCGAAGATGTCGGGCCGCCGCTGGCAGGGCAGAAGCGTCGTGGTGGCCGGCAGCTGGGATGCCGGCCGGGTTCTCAGTGCTGTCTTCGCCATGGAAGAAGTCCCCCGATGTTTTCTGTAACCAACGGGGACTCTAGAACAGGCGAATTGGCAACGGCAAAGCCGTCCCATGTGTTGTGCACCGTTTATTACACAACGAAACTGACGCGCCACCACTTCACCGCGCATCCGTGTCAGCGGCTGACATGAACCTGCGGAACACTCGGCTCCGCACACCCCGTTCGCGCTTGCTCACGCGATGAAAGGACCCGCCGCGCACGGCCAGAACCCCGACGACGCAGAGGAATCCAAGGGGAACACCCCAGGCCGGAGCGAGCATTCCCACCCCGGACGCGCCGATGAGGAGCACATCGGCCAGCACGACGGTGACACCCCGTCGGCCGCGCGGCCGCTTGAGCATCCAGGCCCCCAGCAGCGCCATCCCGCCCAGCGCCCAGTACCCGAACACGGCCTGCCCGCTGAGCAGCCCGCCGGCCGACCCGCGCGCGATGTCGCCGGCGGCGGCCAGGTAGCCGGTCATGGCGGCCGTGACGACCGTCGACCCGAGCGCGAGCAGCAGCTGGCCGCGACGGCGCAGCAGCCAGACGCCCCCGGCGAAGGCGATCAGGACGCACACGGTGATGAAGGAGGCCATGCCGGCGGAAGCCAGCACGAACACCGTGTACGCGGCCGCCAGCCCGAGGACGAGCCGGGGCAGCAAGCGCACGGCCCAGGCGTCGTCCCGCTCCTGACGGAGCAGCCGGCGAAGGGAGTCGAGGGTGGGACGAGGGGTCATGCCGGACCGTCCATACCTTTAGCGGGGGATGTGGGAGCGAGGGCCGCGGCCCCTGCGGAGCCGGCACCGAGCACCGGCCCCGGATCCTTGGGCCGGGTCACGGTGCCCGGCTGCCGGAACCCCATCTGCCACAGCGGGTTGGGCACCCGCTTCGGCGAGGCCTGCCCCTCGGGCGCCGCGACGGCCGGGGCCTGCGCCTGCGCCGGGGCGAGCGCCTCCAGGACGGCCTCGACCTTCGCCTTGCGTGCCTCGGGGCTGTCGGCGGCGAAGGCGTGGGGGTCGATGTAGCGGGGCTGGTCCTTGTTGTCGAACTGCGCGACGGCCCGGACGGCGTTGGTACCGGCCTCGGCGCGGGTGATCTCGGGCCAGGACTGGGGGGCTTCGTAGACGAAGTTGATGTTGTGCAGGCCGACGTTGGGGTTGGCGCAGAGTTCGCCGAGTTCCTGCTGCTGGAGGATCGACCGGGTGTCGGCGGTCTGCCCGAAGACGATCACCCGGCCTTCGGCGACCCCGCCGTAGGTCTTGGAGATCTCCCCCCAGACGGCCTTGGCGTAGCCCGGAGGGAAGCCCCACTCGGCACCACCGAGGGCCTGGATGACTTCCGGCTCGAACAGGCACATGTCGTCCAGCTCCTGGCCGCCCCGGGTCGTCTCCAGAGTCTGCGCGGTGCCGTCCTCGACCAGGTTCTGCTGGACGGCCCATTCCTCCGCGATGAACCGCTGGGACAGGAAGGGAACGCCCCAGTCGTTCTCCGGTGCCTCCGGGTGCTCGATGCCGAACGTCCAGAAGGCGCTGATCGGCTTGGTCCCGTCGGGCGGGGTGAGCTTCGCCTTGTCCCGGACGAGGGCGTCGATGTACTGCCTCTCCTTGGACAGGATCGATTTGCCGTCCGGTGCGGGCTTGTCCTCAAGCCCTGCCGCGATGGCGGCGGCGGCGATGCGCTCCACCACGGCGTCAGGGTCGCTCTTGGCTTCGAGGGATTTCAGGTGCCGGGCGCGCGCCCGAGCCAGCGCGCCCGTCTCGATGTCCTGCGGTATCGGTTCCGAACTCACCGTCGGCCGGCCTCCAGCGGACGGGGATACACGCGGAGGGTCATGTTGACCACTCCGCGACGTGATCCGTCGGCCGTGCCCGTGCCGGGGGCGATGGTCAGGCTGGCGAGGGCGCCGCCCGGGGCGGCGAGCTCCCAGTAGGCGATGCGATAGGGGCGCTTCTGCTTGAGGCGGGCCTCCGCACGGGGCACGGCGAACGCTCCGAGTTCGGCGGGAAAGGCATCCGAGTCCCAGGCTCCGTCCCAGGCCGGCGCGCCGAGCACCGAGGACACGGCGTCACGGTAGAGGGGCCACACCCGGTCGGCTTCGGCCAGGACGAGGTGGTTGTCCTCCGGATCGACCGTCGACTCGCCCCACACCCAGTACGACAGGCTCTCCACGGGCGCCCAGCTGCCTCCGACCGCGTCCAGGGTCATCTCACCCCCCGTCCGCGTGACCACGTTCAGCACGTACTCGAACTGCGTGGGCGTCCACCCGAACTGCGCGCACCACTCGTCCAGCCCCTGGCCGGGCAGCGGCGGGCCGTTCCACACGGTCTCCCAGTGGACGTCGGCCAGCCCCCGCAGCTCGGTGACGAGCTCCTGCGGGGTGCGGTCCACCGGCGGTTCGAAGGGCGTGCCCATGTCGTGCTCTCTCTTTCTCGCGTCTCGTTACGTCACGGCGGACGTCACAGCAGCCAGCCGGGGCCGCCCAGCGGGTTCGGGTCGGGCGGTCCGTGGAAGGTCAGAGTGATCGTCCCACCCGCCGCGTACCCCGCGTCCCGGCACTCCAGCGCGAGCACGATCACCGGGGCGAGCGGATGCGGATACCTCCACTGCGCGAGCCGGTACGGGGCCCGCAACTCCCGCCGCTCGTCGGCGTCACCCCACCGGCCGGGCGCGGGCGGATCCGGGAAGTCCGGGCCGTCCCAGGCACCCTCCCAGCCCGGCGCGCCCAGCGCGGCCGTCATCCGGGCGAGGTGGGCGGCGTAGCGGTCGAGGCCGGCGGCCAGCACGGCCTCCCCGTCGGAGGCCGCACCGGCCGCGGCCTTCCAGACGACGTACGACGCCCGCGTGACGGGCCGGCCGGGGCCGGGCGAGGCGGCCAGGTGCAGCCGGCCGCCCTGCGGCGTCCGCACCCACAGCCCCGACTGGGACCACAGCGGCCGCCACCCGAACCCCGCGCACCACTCCTCCCGCCCGGCCCCACCGTCCGGCACCCCGGGCCACACGGCACGCCAGTCCACCCGCAGGAGCCCGGCCAGCTCGGCGGCGAGCTCCTGCGGCGGGTGGTCGGCGATGACGCTTGCCATGACTCAGGCCTTCCTACTCCGACACCCGGCCATGGCCGCCCTCGCCGTCCCGCTGCGCGGGGGGCGGGGTCTGCGGCTGCGGCTGGCTCGGCTGCGTCGGCGCGCGCCGCGGGTCGGGCACCGGCGCCTGCGGCTGCCGCCGCACCGGCCCGGGCTCGGGCGCGCTGGTCCGGCCCGTGGGGGTCCGGGGCTCCTGCTGCGCGGGAACAGCGGGCGTGGAAGCCGCTGCCGGCAGGGGCGGTGCGGGCCGCGGCCGATGCACGTGGGCCGACAACGTACCACCGCCCACGAGACGGCCGGTGATCTGGTCCTGCTCAGCTGCCGCGGCCTGCCGCTCCCGTTTGGCCTCAAGCGTCTTGTACTGCTCCTCGAGCTGGTCCTTCTGGACCTCTGCGGTCTGGTACTGGGTCTTACGCTGTTCACGCTTGGAGGGCTGGGGGGTGGAAAGCTTGCCTTCCTTCTGCCACCGGCCGTCGTTCGCCTTGTTGTCGTAGGCCCGCAGAGCGCCCAGCGTGCCCTTCTTGCCCGCCTTCGCCGTGCCAGCGGCGACGACACGGCCCGTCTTCTTCGCGGCGCCGGTCGCCGCACCGGAGGCGTACTGGCCCAGCTTGCCGCTCACCGTGTTCGCCATGTCCCCGACGCCGAGGGCGTCCTGCGCCCCGGCGATCTGCGGGCTGTAGGCGCCCGAGAGCAGCTTCTTCAGCATCATCACGACGGCGACGGTGACCAGCAGCAGCATCAGCAGCTGCATGCCGAGGGAGATCTTGGCGGGCAGGATCATCTGGTAGAGCACCAGGAGCACGGTCAGGATGACGCCGAATCCGGCCCGCAGCACGAAGCTGTGGATGAAGGTCTGGAGCCAGCCCTTGAGCAGCTTCTGCTGGGACGGGTGGATGCCGATCGAGGCGATCAGCGGCAGCATGATGATCATGATCAGGGTGACGGCGTGCCACAGCAGGGTGAGCGCGCTGAGCACGATGACCATGATGCCGACGATCAGGGCGGCGATCAGCGAATAGACGGCGAGCCCGATCCGGTTCCCGGCGCCCTTTCCGGCCCATTCGGTGAACGAGACGGGGTAGATCGCCCGGTCGGGTGCGTCTTCGTCATTGCCCTTGCCACCCGCGATGTCCTGACGGATGGAGTACCACTCCTCCTTGTACTTGCTCCTCTCCTCGGTCTTGGCGGTGACGTCCTTGTTCGTCATGGACTGGGAGACCACCTGGCGAACGCGCAGGTCCTCACAGCGGGCACCCGTGCCGTACATCTTGCACTCTCTGCCGGGGTCCGCCGGGTGGCAGACGCCACCTTCGACGCGGCCGCCGCCCTTGTCCTTGTTCTTGAAGATGCAGTCGGTGCCACCCTCGCCGAACTGTCCCAGCGCCCACGGGCGGAACGCCAGCGTGTCGTACATGGCACAACTCGAGATGCGGACGCCCCGGTTGGGCGCGTTGGTCGGCAGGTCGCACGGCGACTGGATCTCACCCGACATGGCACCGAGCACCTTTTCGGTGAGCAGCGCGTTGGCCTGGGCGATGCCGGAGTCCGCTTCGTTGATGAACTTGTCGTAGTTGCCTCCGGTGAGGAGGACCACGACGGCAACCGTCGTCAGCGCGGCCCAGCCGACGCCGGACCAGGCTTCACGCATCTGCTCCTTGCGCCATTTGCCGAAGACCCAGATTCCGGTGAGCGTGATCATCACCGGCACCGCGGGAACGAAGACGTTCTCCCTCAGCCTGTCCACCACGCTGTCGCGCGACTTGTACAGGCCGCTGAGCGGGCTCGGGTTGGAGGCGAACTCCTTGATGGAGATCGCGATGCGCGTCAGGATCTTGGTGCCGTCGAAGACGACGTTGGCTATGCCGTTGTTGACGAAGTCCATGATGCGGCAGTCGTCGGCGCCGCTGGCGTCCCACCAGCTGTCGGTCTGGGAGGCATCGCCCCGGTCGCGCTGCGTGCCGGACCAGTACAGCCCCCGCACGCCGTTCATCTCGTACAGGGTGTACTCGTTCGCGGGCCGGGGCATGTTCACCGCCCCGGTGACCATGCCCGTGGTGTCGTTGAGGTTCTTGGCGCGCTGTCCCTTGTCCTCCCACTGGTTGACAGCGGGGAAGACGGATTCGCCATTGGCACCCGGCGTGTCCAGCTCGTAGGCGTCATCGCCGGTGAACTGACAGGCGAAGTCCGCGGACGCCGTCCCGGGCGTCGCCAGGGTCAGGGCGATCAGCGCGAGGACGACGAACGCCCCCGCCCTGGCCGCCCGTCCCACTCCCTTCACCCGGTTGCGGAGCGACGGCGGGCCGTCTTTGGCAGTTCCGCGTGGCTTGGCGCTACGGCGCAAGAACATCGGCTTCCTTCGGAGTTTCCGCAATGAACAAGGGGGACGGCGGCGGACGTGGCGCCTAACCGGGGAAGTAGTCGGTGACGATGCAGCCCTTGACCAGGGGTTCGTCCACCTTGTACCCGCTGGGGATCTTCGCCTTGTTCGCGGGGTTGCACGTCATCATGGCGAAGCCCGCGGGCTTGAGCTCCTTGGCGTCGTTGCTGCCCGGCACGACGGCGAAGTTCTGACCGATCATGTACGCCGAGTCGAAGCTCGCGTCGGCGTCCTGGGCCTTCTTGTTCGCTTCCTGGAACTTCTTCATGTCGGACACCAGGAACAGCCGGACCTTGTCGCCGTCCGCCGCCTTGCAGGTCGCGGCCTCCTTCACGGCGAAGGCGGGGTCCTTGACCATCTTCGTGCCCGCGTCACCGAGGCGGGCCGTACCCGCCTGGAGCTCGCGGCAGGTGCTGTGCGCGTTGATGAGCTTCTCCAGGGTGGCCATGTCGTCCGCCTTCGGCAGGCCGGACAGCGCGTCACCGTCGCTTCCGCAGCCGGTCAGAGCGGTGAGGGCGGCGACCGTGGTCACTACGGCAAGAGTCTTGGTCAATCGCACGGTGTATCTCCTGAAGGACGGGGTTGAGGATCTGCGCCTGGCGGGCGGGCGCCGCTAGGACGCCACCGGCTCGGCCGGCCGGTCGTCCCGGGCGGCCTCCTGCATGAAGGTCCAGTCCCACACGCTGAGCGGCGGGTCGACGGACTGGCGGCCGGGGCGGGTGGTGCCGTTGGTGTCCGTGGCGGCGAGGATCTCCTGGAACACCAGGTCCACCGCGACCGTGCCGACCCGCTTGTCGACGTCCCGCTGGAGGCAGACACCCGTCCGCAGCTCCTGAAGGGAGTTGGACACCTTCGTGTCGCTCTCCGGACGGCCGAGCAGCGGGGCCACCAGCGAGGCCTCCTGGGCGGACTTCTGCTTGAAGGCGAAAACCGTGTGGATCTGGTTGGCACCACCGCTGCGGGCCTCGGAGTCCTCGATCTGGACGAGGTCGATGGCCTGCTGCGTGATCAGGACGATGACGGCCAGGTACGAGCGGCCCTGCTTGAGCGCGCGCCGCATCAGGTCGCGACCGCTCTCGGTCGCGGTGACCACGTACGCCTCGTCGACGAACAGCGCCTTGGGCCGCAGGCCGACCTCGCCCGTCACCGGGTTCTTCTCGTAGCCGACGTCGAGCATCTGGCTGCCCAGCTCCACGACCGCCATCAGCGCGGTCGCGGCCAGCCGCTCGGCCGGGTTCCAGCTGCGCGGGTCGGAGGAGGCCGGGGTCTGGAAACCGCGCAGGGTGATCACCGTGCGGCGCTTGCGCATCGCGGACAGCGTCTGCGGCTTCTCCGCGAAGGCGAGTCGCGCGTACGGCAGGGTGCGCAGCTCGGTGAGCAGCATCTGGGCGAGCTTGAGGTCCTTCACCGCTTCGCGGTCGCCGCTGGCGAGGGCCTCGTCGTAGGCCCGTGCCACCTCGTCGACGACCTGCCACAGCGTCGGCCGCGGCACCTGCCGCTCGGCGTCGCGCGCGCTCAGGCCCTGCTCGGTGGCCTGGCGGATCGCCGAGTTGTACCAGCCGACCACCGTGGCCATCGCCTCGATGACGGGCAGGCGCACCCGCTGGTAGTCCTCGTCGCCGAGGAAGCCACGCAGCATCGTTTCGGCGAGCAGTCGTCCGGAGGGCACGTCGCGGGCGACCACCCACGGGTCGAGCACGCCGGCCTGGCCCTTGAGGAGGTCGACGACCTCGGTCTCGGCCCAGAACTCCGGGTTGACCGGCTGGAACCGGCTCTGCGGGGTCCCGAGCAGGCCCGCCTCGGCGTCGAGGGGGAACTCGGGGTCGTTCACCTGGGACCCGAAGGCCAGGTAGTAGCAGAGCTGGGCGAAGTCGGTCTTGGGGTCGATGACCAGGCAGCGCACGCCCGACTCCGACTCCTCGTAGAACTTCTGCAGGGCCAGCGAGGACTTGCCACCGCCGGACGCGCCGACGATGGCCACGCCACCGCCGTCGTTGCGGGCGGGGCCGACGTGCAGCGAGTAGTGGACCGGGGTCTTGCCGGCCCAGCCGACCAGGTTGCCGACCCAGCCGAGCTGCTTGCCCGACCGGCGCTCCGGATTGTCGCCCAGCTCGGTACCGGCCGTGGGCAGCCCGGCGCCGAGCTGCTCGACCTCCTGGAGGCGCAGGTACGGCGCGATGGGCAGCTTGGGCGCGTCACCCGGCAGCTGCGACTGGAGCAGACGCCACTGCTGGCGGCTCGGGCGCAGCAGGGTGACCTTCAGGTCCTGCTTGAACTGCATCTCCAGGACGCGACGGCGCCGCTCCAGCTCGGCGAGGTCGGGGGCCGAGATGGTGAAGCGTATCTGCGCCTCCATGCCCGGCATCTTGTGCTCTTCCACGTCGTCGACGAGGTTCTGGGCACGGCTGACCTGCGCGGCGAGCTGGGTGCCGGGGGCACGGCCGGAGTTGGCCATGTCGTTCATCTCGTCGACGAGGTTGCCGCTGATCTTCTTCGCCCGGTCCTGGAACTTCAGGTACGGGATGAGGGTGAACCGCATGTCGATCTCGACCGGGAAGTCCACGTGCTGGGCCGCGTAGCGGGCCCAGGCGGTGGACTGCCGGAAGCGGGTCTCGGTGGGCCAGCTCGCCGCGACGAGGGTGGTCGTGTAGCTGGTGTGCCGCTCACCGGTCAGTTCGTCGTACTGGTGCAGCACGATGTGCGTCTTGCGGTTCTCACCGGAGAAGTCGACGACCAGGTCGAACTGGTCGGGGCCCCAGGCCCGGCTGCCGAGCACCGGCTCGGCGGGGACCGGCAGGTCGCCGTGGAGCGGCTTGCGGATCAGCCACACCAGTTCCTCGCGGCTCAGCGGGGTGCCGCCGAGACCTTCGAGGCTCTCGTGCACCTCGCGCGCGACCTGCGTCCACTGGGCCAGCAGCTCCGGGGACAGGTGCTCGTCGTGCACGCCCGTGGCACCGGCCGCGGCCGCGTCGGCGGCGTCCCGCACCGAGCGCGTGACGCCCGACTCCTCGACCGGGTCGTCGCCGCCGGGGAGCACGCCGCTGTCGCCGGACTTCCGCTTCATCGAGCCCAGCTTCACCAGCAGGACGTTGCGCTCGCGCTGCGCGCCGATGCGCTCCTGGTACTCGGCCTTGCGGAAGTTGTACGCCTTGTAGTTCTCCGTCGGATCCCAGGCCACGGCGTTGAGCTCCTCGGCCCATTCCTGGGCGGTGATCGGCCGGTACACCTTGCGGTAGTGGCATTCGACGTTGCGGTCACCGCGCGCGAGGTTGAGCAGCGCGCGGGCCGGGGCCTCGGCCATGGCCTGGAGCTCGACGGCGTTGAGGTACTCGTCGATGGCCGTGGGCAGGGCGATGCCCGTCCAGACGGAGTCGCCGTGGACGAAGATCATGTCGTCGGCGTACCGGTAGGGCAGCCGCATCTCCTCACGGCGCTTGGGCTGGATGGCCTGGCCGCGGGAGGACGAAGAGGAGGAGCCGCCCGACTTCCCCGAACCGCCGGAGCCGCCGTTCTTGGCGCCGCCGTTCTTGGAGCCGGCGTTCTTCTTGGAGGAAGTGGACGCGAGGAGCATCGCGATCAGGAAGAAGGCGACCGCCCCGCCAAAAAAGATCAGCACGAACATGGAGGAGTCATCCTGCGGTCTCGGAGTCTGCGGTCTCGGCGATTGCGCTCGGCGAGGACACGCTCGGGTACGGGGCGGAGGCGGCGTACGAGGAGCCGTGCCGCACCGCCGTCGCGAGCGCCGCGTCGTACCGCATGTGCCAGCGGTCCGCCTTCGGCTGCCAGAGGATGACCTGCCAGCGCAGTTCCTCCGGCTCGCGGTCCGCGCCCAGTCCCTGGAGGCGCTTGGGCTGGACCCAGTAGTCGGCCCACACCACCACCTGCTGGCTGAGGGTGAGGGCGGAGGGCAGCGGCCGGCCCCAGACGAAGTAGACGCCGACCGGCGGCCCCAGGTACAGGACCGACGTGATGAGCGACAGGCCGAGGAAGGGCAGGAAGGCCGACAGCGTCAGCAGCAGCACGAGCCACAGCACACCGAACCCGAAGGCGGCGCCTAGGGCGGGCAGGAGCAGACCGGGAAGCGGGATGTTGCCCCAGTTCCAGATGCGCTTGGGCCGGTTCAGCAGGTCCGTGTGGTCGTAGGCGACCATGGGCGCCGGTGCGTCCGGCGTTTCCTGCGTCATGAGTCGGTCCCCCTCTCTGGCGTGATTGCGTGCGGCGCGTCGCGGGCGGCACGTCTACCGTCGCGGGCCGCGTTCCGTCCGTCGCGGCCCGTCCCCGGGTTCAGCCCTTGCCGCCGATCTGCTCACCGAGGCTGATGAGCATGCCGGCGAGACCGGCGGCGCCACCGATGATGAACGCGGCCAGCGCGATCATGCCGAAGCCCTGGAAGGCCTCGCGCATGCCGTCGCCGCGCTTCATCGACAGCAGCATCCGGATGCCGAGGATCAGGAGGGCACAGGCCGCGACCGTGCCGCCCAGGCCGGCCAGGATGGTCTGGACCGACTTGAACATGCCGTCGAGGGTCGTCGCTGCCAGGATCATGATGTGTCTGTCCTTCGTTGTGAGGGGCGTACGGATGGGTGACGCGTCGTGGCGGGGCGGCCGGTACGCCGCCTCCGCGATGACGCGTCAGTGGGACTTGGAGGCTTCCGGCTTGGGCGATGGCGAGGGCCCGGGTGAGGCCGCGCCGGAGGGAGAAGGCGAACCGGCCGGGGCGGGCGAGCCGCTCGGCCCGGTGGCCGGGGAGGGGCTGGGTGAGGCCGTGGCCTGGCCCGGCGTGTCCGCCCGGCCGCCCGTCGGGTCCATGACGCCGCCGCGGATGTCCTTGATGAACCAGCCCTGCGCCGTGTTCACCACGGTCACCCGGTACGAGCGCTTCAGCGTCACGTCCGCCTTCGCGTCATCGGGCCCTCCGCCGCCCCAGACGACCGTCACGCGGGCCGGGACCGCCTGGCCCTGGCTGTACGTGACCTTCTTGCCCGACTCGGTGCCCTCGGGGGCCAGTGCCTGGACCTCCTGGACCACCGGTGCGGTCAGCGCGCCGGCCAGACCGGAAACCGCCGCAGGTGTGGCGTCGGGGGTGGTGAAGCGGGTCAGCGCGGTGGTGTCGGACGCGGCCCACGCCTTGAAGTACCCCGCCAGGACCTGGTCCCTGAGCTGGTTGGAGAGCTCCTGGTCGACGACCTCTCCGCCCTTCTCCAGCGCCGGCGCGGTGTCGCGGATCGGCAGCGGCATCTCGCCGACGTTGCCGACGACCCGCAGCCCAGAGGCTCCGGCGAGGTCCTTGACGTACACCGGTACGGAGAGGGTGGTGGTGCGGCCGCCCGTGTAGGTGACCTGGATGTTGAGGTACCGGCCGTTCTTCCCGTACTCGGGGAGGTCTTCGACGGTCCCGTCCCAGTTCGCCTGCTTGACCTGCTGCTTGCCCTTCCCGTTCCAGCCGCAGTCGCGGTCGACACCGGCCGAGACGTAGCGGGACAGGGACTCGCGGCGCTTGTCGGCGGTCTCCGGCGAGTACGTCATGCAGAGGGAGGCGTACTCCTCGGCGAAGACGGCCGCGGCCTGGACGGGGAAGTCGGTGAGCCGGTAGCGGGTCAGGTCCTGGCCGTCGAGGGCGGCGGGCTTCACGGTGACGGACGACCTGCCGATGACCAGGCCCGTGACACCGCAGGATCCCAGGGCGAAGACGCAGGTGGTGATCAGGAGCGTGGCGCGCAGGGCCACGTGCGTGCTCTTGCCGTTGGAGGGCAGCCGGCCTCCGGGGCGCGGCACGTCGAACCGGGCGTCCGGTCCCTTGGCACCGCTCTGCGCGGGAGCGGGGGTGGTCACGGCGGCAGACGGTTCCGCGCCGGCAGCGGGGGCGGCTACGGCGGCCGGCGTCTGGACGGAGGCCGCCTTCCCGCCGCCCTTGCGGGCGTCACGCGCGGCCTTCTTGCTCTCGTACTCGGCCTTGCGGGCCGCCTTCTTGCGTTCGTACTCGGCCTTCCGCTCGGCCTTCGCCTGCTCCCGCTTGTCCTTCTTCGACTCGGGAGCGGGCCCGTCGGCGCGCGGCGGAAGGCTCGGCACGGCGGCCTGGCCCGGCGGGACGTTGGACTGCGGAGCCACGCGCACCCACGCTGCGGCCACCTGACTGCGGGCCGCCTCGGCGGAGAGCTGGGGCGCGGCCGGGGACTCGTACGGACCCGGCGCCTGCTGCGCGGGATGCCCGGCGGGCCGGCCCTCGCCGACCCCGTCCGCAGAACTGCTGTGGTCCGTCATCGAGTCGGCTCTCTCCCCGCGTGTGTTCCCCGTCCGCCGGTCGGGCGTGCGGCGGGCCCTGGCGAGACCAGGTGCGGACCGCAGTGTGGCAAATCGAGCTGACATTCCCCTCCCGCTTTTCCTCGCGAGAGGAGGTGAGGAAAAAATAAGGAATCCCTGTGAGGAAAACCGAGGGCCCGCCGACACGGTGACCTGCCCGCGGCTCCGCCACAATGCCGGGTTGTGCCCCAGTCGCGGGCGCGGAGCCGTCCCCGACCCCCCGAAGGACGAGAGTTGAGCGAGCAGAAGCTTCACCCGTGGCAGGACGCGGGCACCGCCCCCGAGGTCCCCGAACCCCCGTTGGTGGAGGCCGAGCACGCCTGGATCGCGGGCTACGAGCCGGGAAACCCCTGGCAGTCCAAGCTCTGCCTGCGCACCCCGCACGGCACGGTCGCGTACCCCCTGACCCCGCACACCATGCCGGACCTCTTGGAGGGCCTGGTGGTGGTCGCGCAGGAGCAGCAGGGGGTGACGGGGGACGACCTGTACGAGGCCGAGACCGACGAGGCCGACGACCACGCGCAACCCGATGAACCGGCAGAGGACCGGACCATCCACAACGGCCGTGCGGCACGCCTGACCGGCTGGGCCGCGGTCCACGAACTGTGGGAGCGCGAGGACCCGAAGGTCCGCCTCGCCATGGGCGCGATCGTGATCATCGTCTTCGGATTGGGGATCTTGCTTTCCTGACCGGATACGGTCAAACCCACCACGGACGAGGGAGACCAGCATGCTGACGGAGACAACCGGCCGGACGCCTCAGGACCTTGCCGCCGAACTGGCGGGCCTCAAGGCCGTCGACGACTGGCCGTCGGTGTGGTCGGGCCCGCCCCAGGGCGGGACCCGGGAGTTCGACGCCTGGTGCGCGCGCTACGGCTGGGAGCCGCTGACGACCGAGCGGACCCTGGAACTCCGTACCCGCAGCGGAGGGGAATGGAGCTTCTTCGCGGCGAAGGGTGCCTTCTGGAACCCCATCGGAGTCCTCAACCACTACGCGTGGCAGGTGCTGGCGGAGTCCGGCGAGGAGAACGGCGCGGTGCACACCGCGGCCGCCGAGGTGTGGCCCGCGTACCTGAAGGCGGCCGAGGACGTTCTGGGAGCCCCGACCTGGTCCGGGGGCTGGGACGCCGCCGATTTCCCGGAACCGCCCCGCCCCGACTTCTGGGAGGGTCGGGAAGACCGGATGGAGACGCGGAGCCCGTACCGGCTCGCCTACTGGGCACCCGATGGGCAGGTACCCGGACAGCCCTTCGTCGTGCTGCAGCAATCGCTGTCGTTCCAGGCCTGGACCGCTGCCGAGCCCGGCGGTTCGGCCATCTCCGTGGACGTCTTCGCCCCGGTCGAGCCCCTGTCGGGTGACCAGTGAGCGAGGCGTTGCGCCCCACCCTCGAAGAGATCGAGCTGGCGAAGCGGCTCCAGGCGGAGCACCTCGGAAGACAGCCGGGAAGCGCGGCCGAGGCCCGGAAGGTCATCAGCCAGATCTACGCGGACTGGCACGCGCGCAAGGGGCTGGAGGAGTCGACCCCGAACCCCGGGAGTCTGCTGGAGTACGTCGAGGCGGTCGCCAAGGACGCCGGTGTCACCAACGAGGACCGGGGAGACGTACGCGCGCTCTGGTCCTGGAGGTCCCAGCCCGAGGGCGCGGACCGGGAGATACCCCACCGCTACCTGGCCCAGGCCTGCGGCCGGACGCGCGGGTACCAGGTGCTGGAGGACTCCCCGGCCGGACAGCAGCTGGACGGCTACTGGCTCGGCGACGACCAGGTGCGCAACACGCTCGTGCGGTCCTACGGCATGAAGCTCGACGACGTGAAGGCGAGCGCCGACAAGGCCTGGGACGGTGTCTCGGCCCGCTACATCGGCGAAGCCCGGGGAACCGTCGCCGTCTTCGCGGCCGAGATCGGAGAGAAGTCCATCCTGGGCGGGACCGAGCTCCCCGTCGTCATGGACAACGAGCTCGTCGGCAAGGACGGGCTCCAGTTCCCGATCGAGTTCCCCCACCCGTCCCACCTGCCGGCGGACATGCGCGACCTGCTCGCGGATCCCGCCGTGCGCGCCGTGCTGCGCAGGGAGCACTACGACCCGGAGCACACGACCCCCCAGCAGTTCGCCGCCAAGCTGGCCGCCTTCGACCTCCCCGAACACCTGCGGCCGGCGCGGACAGCAGCGGTCGCGCAGCTGAACACCGCACCGGATTACGCCGGTCTGACCGGCCCTGCGGCAGAGGCCGCCGGCCCCGAGCTCACCGAGCCCGAGACCTTGCAGCCAGGGAGCCACCCCAGGTTCCAGGATCCCGAGCTCGCCGAACCGGCGTCGGACCAGCCGGCGTCCGTACCCGCGACGCCCGCCCAGCCCGAACCCAGGGTCCCCGTGCACGGTGCCTCCTTCCTCCCCGGGTCGACCGTCCCCCGGACCCTCACCGTGCCGCCCCGCCCCGCCCCCGCCGTCGCGAGTACGCACGGCGTGATGAACCCGGCGGTCGAGGCCGCCCCCAAGGCCCCGGAGATCGACCAGTGACCGGCCCCGCAGAGATACCCGCCCCCGGCGAAGAGGTCGAACTCTTCTTCCCGGACGTCTTCGCCTTCGTCAGCGACTTCCTGGCCCCGACCGTCCGCCGCCGCCTGAACGGCTCCTCCGCCACCTGGTGCCCCCGCTGGTGGGAGCACCCCGAGGCCGGCGCACGGCTCTCCGCGCTCTGGCTGGCCTGGGAACAGCTGCGCCTGGAGCCCACGCTCGGCCTGTCGACGTGGTGGCTGCACCACGCCGACCCGCACCTGCGCGTGCTGATGGACACCGACCTCGGCCCCTTCGCGGCCTGCTCCCCCAAGACGGGTGGGCACACGGCGTACCCCTTCGACCCGCTCCCGCTGGAGGAGTACGACCCCGAGGCACAGCCGTTGTGAGGGATCGGTGAGGGCGCACGCGGCGTCCCTCACCGTTTCCCCACATCCGTCAACCACCCGCCCGCCAGGTGTTTTTCCTCGCCCGGCCTCCATGTTTTCCTCTGTTTTCCCCGCGGGGAAAACCCGCGCTCCCCCGGCCGTCCCGCCACCTACGGTGGCTCGGCGACCAGACTGAGGGAGGCCCGGGACGGTGGATTCACCTGCCGAGAACAAGCGAAGTGCCGTACTGGCCCTGGCACTGCTCGGTGCCCTACTGGTCGGCAGCCTGGTCGTCCTCACCCTCTTCAACGGCGAGGACGACCCTGCGGCCGACGCCAAGCCCAAGACCACCACGCCCACACGGAATCCGGGACCCGGCGGGGGTTCCGCCGCCGGCGCGGCCGCGCCGCGGTCGGGGACACCGCAGGCAGGGGCAGCCGACGGGGTGCCTCTGATCGTCCAGCCGGATGACCTGGCCAAGGCGCACCGGGCGATGGCCGACTACATGGCGGGCGTGACCACCTTCAAGTACACCGACAACACCGCCTCCTGGTCGCCGCGTCTGCTGGCTCTCACGGACGGCGGCGAGACGATGAAGAAGCGGACCGTGCTGCCGACGGAAAAGGCCTGGGCCGTCTGCCAGCAGACCAAGTGCTCGTCCACCGGAAAGGCCTTCGTGCGCCGGGACGCGTTGATCGCCGATGAACTCTCGCGCGGCAGCGGCCAGTCCATCTCCAGCGTGGTGGAAGTGACCGCGACCCGCTCCGGCGAGGGCGGCAAGACCGAGACCGAGACCAACACCTGGCTGGTGAGCGCCCACAAGGGTGGCGGCGGCTGGCAGGTGACCGGCTTCGACATATACGGCCTGGGCAACGTGGGCGCGCCCGAGCCGAAGGGAGGGTGAGGCACCCGTGGTGGCTCCTGCCGTACTGGCGGCCGCGTCGAAGGCCGCCAAAGTGGCGAAAGCCGCCAAGGGCGCGGCTCAGCTCGCCTCGGGACAGGGCGGTGGAGGTGGCGGCAAGAAGAAGAACAACCTCAAATGGGTGCTGCTCATCGGTGCCGTCGGCTCGATGCCGACGTTCGGCATCATCTTCGTCATCGTCATCCTGATCGTCGCCCTGGTGGGCGGAGTGGGCGGCGGCGCCGCCCAGGCCGCCTGCGGCAACTACGGGGAGAACGCGGGCGCCGGCAACACCAGCGACAAGGCGGCCACGAACCCGATCATGCCCGCCGGCAAGATGTACATGCCCAGCGACACCGCCCGCGACGAGATACCCCCGAAGATGATCCTCGCCTCGATGCGCGCGGCCGCGCGCTACGACGGCCTCGACTGGACGATCATCGCCGGGCAGATGTACCAGGAGACGAGGTACGGCCAGGACAAGTCCGCGGCCCCCGGTGGCGACAACGGCCTCGGCTACAAGGGCCTGCTGCAGTTCGGTGACTGGGCCTGGGGCCAATTCGGCGAGGACGGCAACGGCGACGGCCAGAAGGACCGCTACGGCATCGATGACTTGGCCTTCTCCGCGGCCAACTACATGCACGCCCTCAAGGCGGAGACCAACGCCTGGAAGGCGCTGCTCGACTACTCCGGCTCCGTCGAGACCAACACCGTCTACCCCCGCGTGGTCCTCACCCAGGCTGCCCGCTACCGCGGCACCCTCACCGGTGACAAGGACCTCATCAACCGCTGGTACGCACACCTGAAGACCACCGTCGAGAAGAATCCTTCCTTCCCGGTCCTGGGCCAGACGGCGGACATCCCCGAGCCGGTCGGCAGCGACGCCCAGCCGAGCGAGGCGCTGAGCATCCAGTCCAAGGGCCCCCACAGCTGGTCCACCCCGCCCCTCGGCGGCGGAGGCGGCGGCGGACAGGGCACCACGACGCCGGTGGCCGACACCCGCCGCCCGGCCGACAAGCCCGCGGCGGACGACAAGCCCGCGGCGGACGGCAAGAACTGGCAGTGGCCCCTGAAGCAGGACACGTACACGCTCGGCACCAAGTACCACGCGGAGGGCGTGCACTGGAGCCTCGGCTACCACACCGGGCTCGACCTGCGAGCGTCCAGCGGGACCCCGATCTACGCCCCGGCCGACGGGAAGGTCGTCAAGGTTGGCAGCGGCGGCGCGTACGGCAACGAGACCCGTCTCGAGCACGCGAACGGCGTCATCACCCTGTACGCCCACCAGAGCAGCGTCGCCGTGAAGATGGGCGACACCGTCAAGCGCGGCGACCAGATCGGCGCGGTCGGTGAAACGGGCAATGCCTTCGGCCCGCACCTCCACTGGGAGGTGCTGATGCCCGGCGTCGACGACCCCTTCCGCAGTGGCCAGGACAACGGCCCCGGCGAGATCGACCCGGAGGCGTGGCTGGCCGGGAAGATCACGGCCAGCCCCGACTACGGCGGCGTGCCCGGCGGCACCGGCAACGGCAAGGACGCCGACTACCGCAACTGCGCCGCCAACGGCAAGGGCACGGGCGTCCCACCGGACGGCGCCGGCGCGACCGGTCCTCTGCCCGACGTCGACGACACGGTCGTCCGGGCGGCGCTCGGCTGGGCCCAGCGCGGCATCGGGAAGCCCTACGTGTGGGGCGCCACGCGTCTCCAGGGCGACAACCCGACGTCCTTCGACTGCTCCAGCTTCACGCAGTGGATGTACTACCAAGCCAGCGGCGGCAAGATCAACATCGGGTACAGCACCTACGACCAGCAGCCCAACCTCTCGAAGTACAAGGTCGACCTGAGCCAGTCCAAACCGGGCGACGTGATCTTCTTCCATCCCAGCGCGGCGGGTTCGGAACACGTCGGCATCGTCTGGGACCCGGCCAAGCACACGATCCTGCACGCCCCGCGCCCCGGCAAGAACGTCGAGTTCAGCAACTGGGAATGGCAGGGCCAGATCACGGGCGTCTACCGGGTGCCCACGGCCGGGAGCTTCCCCTAGGGCCTGGCCGTCACACTCCCGCCGCCCTCCGGGCGACGACGGGAGTGTGACGACAGGCCCTAGACCAGCGGCGCGCACGGCGCCCGAGACCACCGACAGAACGAGATGCCGCAGTCCACCCCGGGCACGGCGGAAGGAACGCCCTGACCATGGCCCAAGAACCACAGAAGAAGCCGCGCGCCGAGGACGACTGGACGATCGAGATCGTCCTCCTCGTCGTCAGCGTCCTGGCCCTCCTGTCCGCCGCCTGGCTCGCGGCCCGCCTCGGCGCGGCGTTCACCGACCAGCCGGAGCCCCCGGGCAACCCCTTCTCCTTCGCCATCGCCCTGGCCAAGGGCGACTACTCCTGGCCCGGCGGCGCCGCCAGCGCGATCGCCGCCGCCGAGGCGCTGCTCCTCGCCGGCCTGATCACCGCCGGGTACCGGATACGCCAGCGGCTGCGCAACAAGCCGGACGTGGACCGGGCGGCCAAGCACATGGTCGACGGGACGGACCTCGGCAAGCTCACCATGAAGGGCGCGGCCGCGACCGCGGAGCGTCTCGGGGTGCAGGCCCAGGTGCCCGGCGTGTTCATCGGCCGCTCGGTGAAGGGCCGCCAGCCCCTGTTCGGCTCCTTCGAGGACATGCACGTCGACATCTGGGGCCCGCGTACCGGCAAGACGACCCGGCGCGCCATCCCGGCGATCCTCGACGGTCCCGGGGCGGTCCTCGTCACCTCCAACAAGCGGGACATCGTCGACGCCACCCGCGGCCCCCGCCAGGCCCTCGGGCAGGTATGGGTCTTCGACCCGCAGCAGGTGGCCCAGGAGGCCCCGGCCTGGTGGTGGAACCCGCTCTCCTACGTCACCGACGTGGCCAAGGCCCGCAAGCTGGCGGACCACTTCGCCTCGGGCTCCCGCGACGCCGACGCCTCCACCGACGCGTTCTTCGACCCGGCGGGCCAGGACCTCCTCGCCAACCTGCTGCTCGCGGCGGCCACCGCCAAGATGGCGGTCACCCAGATCTACACCTGGCTGTCCAACCCCAAGGACGACACCCCGGAGCGCATCCTGCGCGGTGCCGGGCACCACATGCCCGCCGACGCCCTGAACGGCGTCATCACCGCCCCCGACAAGCAGCGCAGCGGCATCTACGGCGTCGCCCAGCAGATGGCGTCCTGCCTGATCAACCCCGAGGTCAACAAGTGGGTGAGCCCGCTCGGACCGACCGACGACCGCCCAGAGTTCGACCCGCACGAGTTCGTCCGCACCCGCTCGACGCTCTACTCGCTCTCCCGTGAGGGCAGCGACTCGGCCGGCCCGCTGGTGACGGCCCTGACCGTGGCCGTCGTCGAGGCGGCCGAGGAGTACGCCACCTCCCAGCGCGGCGGCCGCCTCTCACTGCCGATGGTCGGCGTCCTGGACGAGGCGGCGAACGTCTGCCGCTGGCGCGCCCTGCCCGACCTGTACTCGCACTACGGCTCGCGCGGCATCATCCTGATGACGATCCTCCAGTCCTGGGCCCAGGGCGTCGAGGTGTGGGGCGACCGGGGCATGGAGAAGCTCTGGTCCGCCGCGAACGTCCGCGTCTACGGCGGCGGTGTCTCCGACACCAAGTTCCTCGGCGACCTCTCGGAGCTGGCGGGCGAGTACGACCTCCGCGAGTTCTCCGCGACCCAGGAGTCGGAGTTCGGCGGCTGGTCCGGCAACCGCACGGTGAACCAGTCGGTGCGCCGGGAGCGCGTCCTCGAGGTCTCCGACCTCGGCTCCATGCCCCCGGGCCGCGCCCTGGTCCTGGCGTCGGGCACCAAGCCGGTCCTGGTGGAAACGATCCCCTGGTGGGAGGGCCAGCACGCCCGCGAGGTGAAGGCCTCCCTGTCGAAGTACGACCCGGGCGCCCGCTGACGGCCCCACCGACACGGAAAACCCCAGGTCACGAGCTGTACGACCTGGGGTTTCCCCATGCCGTCAGCCGGCCGGCCCGTTGATCACTCTTCACAGTGGACTGCCGGGCCCGGCAGCACCCTGCACCGACGATGAGAAGTTCCGGCCTTCAGAGCACAACCTCAACGTCAACGGCGTCCGCCGGGCGGGCCAGTGCCACCACATCACGAAGTGAGCCGCACATGACCACCCAGCCCACCCCCGAGCGGCCCGCCGGGGAGGCGAAGCGCGGCCGTGCCGGCGTCGGGCCCTTCCTCATCGGCACCGCCGCCTCGTTCGCGTTCTTCGCCTTCTTCCCCGGCCTGCCCCACGTGATCGACTGGGGCGCGATCCTCATCTCCCTCGCCATCGGCGGACTGGCCCGCTGGATCTGGCTCGCCCGCGCCGCGAGGAAGCACGCCGATCCGGGCTGACACCCGCCCGCCGAAACCGGCGGCGGGAGTGCAGGCCCCCGTGACCCGCACTCCCCCGCCCCGCCCGCCCGGCTACTTGCCGTACCGCGCCCACACCTCGCTCGTCGCCATCTCCTTCAGCTGCGCCATCGTCAGCGCCGGGTTCCTGCGGGTCGCGTCGGTCTCCTGGTTCTTGGAGTTGAAGGCCGAGACGATCACGCGGGTGCCGTCCGTCCGGAGCGTGTCCACGTTCCACCAGACGACGTTCTTGCCGCCCTTCTCCCCCGGCGTCTGGCGGAGCACCACCTTCGTGCCGTCCGGCATCGCCGTGGCACCCGTGAACAGGCTGGCCACGGGGCCGGCCATGCCGCCCGACTGGACCTCCACGGTGACCATCGACTTGCCCTCACCGTCGTCGAGGACGACGTACGCGCTATCGCCCTCACCCCCCTTGGCGACCACCGGAATGCCGTACCCGGCCAGCAGGCCGTCCAGGACCGGCGCGGCCGAGCCGCCCGGACGCGGGGGCGTGCGCGGCGACTCCGGGTGGGCCGGCGGCAGGTCCTCCAGCGCCGGGCGCCACTGCGGCGCGAGGACGAGGGCCTTCAGCCGGTCCGGGTCCAGCGGGGGGTTGGGCCGCGAGACGGGCTCGCCCTTCTCCGCGGCGGCGTTCCACTCCTGTGCGTCCACCATGTAGCCCTGCGGGGTCACCAGCGTGGCCCGCCACGACTTCGTGGGTTCGCGGCGGTCGGGGTATTCGTAACCCTGGTAGACCATGACCTTCGACCCGTCCGCCAGCGTCTCGGACGTGCAGCCGTCGTAGGCGAACTTGTTCTTGTCGGGGCAAGTGATCAGCTCGGCCGTGCTCGCGCCCTTCGGGTCCACCCGGTTCAGGCTGACCCCGATGGCCGCCTGGCCCTTGCCGTCGTCGTACACGCCGAAGGCCCCCGGGATCCCCCCGGATCCGCCGCCCGTCCCATGCCCCTTGGCCTCGGACAGCTGACCGCCGGGCAGCAGCTGCCTGAGCCAGGCGACCATCTGCGCGTCGGAGACGGCACCGGTGCCGGACCCCGGCCCCCCCTTCGCGGGCGGGGTGCTCGACAGGGCCGGCGGAGCCGCGACGTTCGGCGTCCGCGCGCCGTCCACACCCCCCGAGCCGCCCGAGCCGCCCAGCAGGCCGCCCGCGTAGACGCCGGCGGTACCGACCAGTGCCAGCCCCAGCACCGATCCGCCGATCACGGCGGCCCGGCGGCGGACCAGCAGCCTCCGCCCGCGCCGCTCACCGCCGGCGACGAGGGCCTGCCGGTCGGGCGTGAAACCGTCCCCCGCCTGCCGCAGGGCTTCACCGAGCTCATCTTCAAAGGACATGCGCACCCAGACCTTCCACTCAGTAGCGAGGGGGAACGAGGAATGACATCGAATCGGGAGAGGACGACGAGGACGACGCGGACGACGCGAACGACGCGGAGAGGTCCCCCACGCTCAGCGGGCGGCCAGCTCGGACAGCGAGCCGCCCAGCAGCCCGCGCAGCCGCGCCAGCGCCCGCGTGCTGCGGGTACGGACCGCCGCCGGGCTGACGTTCATCGCCTCGGCGGTCTCCTCGACGCTGCGGTCCTCCCAGTACCGCAGCACCAGCACCGCCCGGTCCTTCGGCGCCAGCTGCCCCAGCGCCTGGAGCAGGGTCACCCGCAGCTCCGGGTCGGGGCCGCCGGCCTGCGGGGCGCCCGACTCGGGGAACTCCCCGACCGGCCGCTCCCCCGCCGAGCGGCGCCGCTGGTGCGTCAGGAAGGCCCGTACGAGCACCGTCTGCGCGTACGCGGCCGGATTGTCGATACGGGAGATCCGGCCCCAGAGCAGGTACATCCGCCCCAGGGTCTCCTGCACCAGGTCCTCCGCGAGGTGCACGTCACCGCTCGCCAGCAGGCACGCCGACCGGTACAAAGGCCCCGACCGGCCCGCCGCGAACTCCCGGAACCCGTCCCTGCGACCCTGCCGCATCTACTCCCCCTCGCGTCCGTCTCACCCCTTCGACGCGATGGCGGTCCTGGAATGTTTCAACCGGGTTCGCGCAAGCCGAGAAGGCCGCCCGCCCGGGTCGCCGTCTGCCTGCTGATACGGGGGTCCGCCCCGTCCTGACGGCATGTCATGATGCCGCACGCACAACACGCGAGGAGCTTGAGACGATGCCGACGGAGACATCAGGCCGCACGGCCCGGGACCTGGCCGCCGAGCTGGAGGGCCTGCGGGGGGTGGACTGGCCGTCCGTCTGGGCGGGTCCGCCGCAGGGCGGCTCCCCGGCATGCCGCACGTGGTGCGAGCGCTACGGCTGGGAGCCGCTGACGGCCGACCGCAATCTGGCGGTGCGCAGCGGGGCCGGCGGCAGGTGGACCTTCGAAGCGGGCGGCAACTGGCATCCCGTACGCCGGCTGACCCACTGGGCGTGGCACCTCAAAGCGGACGAGGCGTCCGAGAACCCCGCTCTCCTGGTCCGCGCGGCCGACGAGTGGCCCGCGTTCCTCAAGGCGGCCGAGAGCGTGCTGGGTCCCGCGGTCTGGAACGGCGCCTGGGACGCGCCGGACTTCCCGGAACCGCCGGAGCCGGGGTTCTGGGAGGACCGCGCATACCGCCTGGAGACCCGCACGCCCTACCGCATGGCGTACTGGAAGCCGGTCGGCGAACACCCGGGGCAGGCCCTCATCGTGCTGGCGCAGTCGGTGTCCTTCACCGCGTGGACGACCGACGCGCCCGGTGGTTCGCGGATCCGGCTGACCGTGAACGCCCCTGAAGGCTCACGGAGGCACCCGTGAGGCCCGACGCCGCCCCGACACCGGCCGAGACAGCCCGGGCCTTCGCCCTCCAGCACCCCCTCCGCCCCGCCCCGCGCACGGAGCGGAAAAGCAAAAGCCCCAGGTCACGGCGAGTGAGTCCTGGGGCTTCTACAGAGCCGCCTTCGGGATTCGAACCCGAGACCTACGCATTACGAGTGCGTTGCTCTGGCCAACTGAGCTAAGGCGGCACCGCTGGGAAGACGAGAAAAATCCCCGTGGGGAGCCTCTCATCAGCAGCGTCGCCAAGTCTACAGGGTTAAACCCGATGCCCCGAACCAGGTCCGGCCGGAGGCCTCAGCAGCGCTTTCCGGCGGGTGGGGCCTGGCCCTCCAGGAGGTAGCGGTTGATCGCGGAGTCGATGCAGTCGCTGCCGCGGCCGTACGCCGTGTGGCCGTCGCCGTCGTACGTGAGGAGGGTGCCCGAGTCCAGCTGCCCCGCCAGGGCCTGGGCCCACTTGTACGGGGTCGCCGGGTCGCGGGTCGTGCCGACCACCACGATCGGGGCCGCGCCCCGGGCCTTCAGCGGCCCGGCCGTGCCCGTGGCCTTCACCGGCCAGTACGTGCAGTTCAGCGAGGCCCAGGCCAGGCCCGCGCCGAAGACCGGCGAGGCCTTCTCGAAGGAGGGCAGGGCGGCGTCCACGGCCTGCGGGCCGCTGAAGGCCGGGGGCTGGTCGAGGCAGTTCACGGCGGCGTTGGCGAACATGAGGTTGGCGTACTTGCCGTCCGCCTCGCGCTCGTAGTAGCTGTCGGCCAGGGACAGCAGGCCGGCACCGTCCCCGTTCATCGCGTCCGTGAGGGCCTGGCGCAGGTGCGGCCAGGCGCTCTCGTCGTACAGCGCCGCGATCACCCCGGTCGTCGCGAGGGACTCGCCCAGCGGGCGGGCCGGGTCGCCGGAGGGGACCGGCTGGGCGTCCAGCTTGCGGAAGAAATCCTTCAGCCGCTGCCCCTGCGCCTCCGGGGTGCCCTGCCCCAGCGGGCAGTCGGGCTGCTTCGCGCAGTCCTTCGCGAAGGAGCGGAAGGCCGTGTCGAAGCCCGCCGTCTGGTCACGGTTGAGTTCGAGCGCCGGCCGTGAGGGGTCCATCGCCCCGTCCAGGACCAGCCGGCCCACCCGGCCCGGGAAGAGCTCCGCGTACGTCGCGCCGAGGAAGGTGCCGTAGGAGGCGCCGACGTAGTTCAGCTTCTCGTCGCCCAGGACCGCCCGGAGCAGGTCCATGTCGCGGGCGGCGTCCACGGTGGACACGTGCGGCAGGATCCGCGCCGAGCGCTGCTCGCAGGCCGCCGCGAACTCCTTGAACGCCGCTACGAGCTTGGCCCGTTCCTCCTGGTCGTCCGGCGTCTGGTCCACCTGGGTGAACCGGTCCATCGCCGGGCCGGTCAGGCACTCCACGGGGCTGCTGCGCGAGACCCCGCGCGGGTCGAAGGAGACCATGTCGTAGCGGGCGCGCACGGGCGCGGGGTAGCCGATGCCGGCGTACGCCTGGAGGTAGCCGATGCCGGAACCGCCCGGGCCGCCCGGGTTGACCACCAGGGAGCCGAGCTTCTTGCCGGGACCGGTGGCCGAGCGGCGGGCCACCGCGATGTCCACGTCCTGGCCGGAGCCCGGGTTCGCGTAGTCCAGCGGCGCCTTCATCGTGGAGCACTGGAAACCCTGGACACCGCAGTCGCGCCAGCTCAGCTTCTGCTCGTAGTACGGGCGCAGTCCGGCCGGGACCGCGGACGGCTCGGCCGAGGCCGAGGCCACGTCCGGGCTCCCGGATGTGCAGCCGGAGAGCAGCAGCCCGGCGGCGGCGATCACGGTCCCGGTGGTACGCAGCACTCGCCTGGTGTCCATGCGGCGAGCGTACGTCCTGCCGGGACGCCTGTCCGTCGGCCGCCGCCCGCCCGGCCGCCCGCCGGCCGGGGAAGGTCCTGCGCCCGGCGACCGTACGGTGTTCCGCGCGCGCGGCCCGGGACCGCTCGTACGGGTGAACCCGTCAGCCCGCCCGCAGGGCCATCGTCATGGCCTCCACCGCCAGGAGCGGGGCCACGTTGCGGTCGAGGGCGCCGCGGCAGGCGATGATCGCCTCGATCCGGCGCAGCGTCCGCTCGGGGCCCGAGGCGCGGGCGATCCGGTCGAGGTCGGGCCGCAGGTCCTCGTTGGCGATGGCCAGGGAGGAGCCGAGCTGGAGCGCCAGGACGTCCCGGTAGAAGCCCGTCAGGTCGGTGAGGGCCAGGTCGAGGCTGTCGCGCTGGGTACGGGTGCGGCGGCGCTTCTGGCGGTCCTCGAGCTCCTTCATCACCCCGGCCGTGCCGCGCGGCAGCCGGCCTCCGGCTCCCGCTCCGGCGCCGAGCGCGGCCCTCAGCTCCTCGGTCTCCTTGGCGTCGATCTCCTCGGCGACCTGCTTGGCGTCCTCCGCGGCGGCGTCGACGAGCTCCTGGGCGGCCTTCAGGCAGCCGCCCACGTCGTCCACCCGCAGGGGGAGCTTCAGCACGGCGGCGCGGCGGGAGCGGGCGGCCTCGTCGGTGGCGAGCCGGCGGGCCCGGTCGATGTGGCCCTGGGTGGCGCGGGCGGCGGCCGCGGCGGCGGCCGGCTCGACGCCGTCGCGCCGCACCAGCACCTCGGCCACCGCCGCCACGGACGGGGTGGTCAGGGTGAGGTGGCGGCAGCGGGAGCGGATGGTGGGCAGCACGTCCTCCAGGGAGGGCGCGCACAGCAGCCACACCGTGCGCGGGGCGGGCTCCTCCACGGCCTTCAGCAGGACGTTGCCCGCGCCCTCGGTGAGCCGGTCGGCGTCCTCCAGGACGATGACCTGCCAGCGGCCCACGGCGGGCGAGAGCTGGGCGCGGCGGACCAGGTCGCGGGTCTCCTTGACGCCGATCGACAGGAGGTCGGTGCGGACGATCTCCACGTCGGCGTGCGTCCCGGCCATCGTGGTGTGGCAGCCGTCGCAGAACCCGCAGCCCGGTTCGCCGCCCAGCGCGCGGTCCGGGCTGACGCACTGCAGGGCGGCCGCGAAGGCGCGGGCGGCGGTGGCCCGGCCGGAGCCGGGCGGGCCGGTGAACAGCCAGGCATGGGTCATCTTGGAGCCGGGCGGCAGCGGTTGGCCCTCGGCGGCGGCCGTGACCAGGGCGTCGGCGTCACGGGCGGCGGCGGCCAGCTGCGCGTGCACACGCTCCTGTCCCACCAGGTCGTCCCACACGGGCATCCCGCCCACCGCCTTTCACCGTCCGGGGATGCTCCGCACCCGCCTGCTCACATTGTGGCGCGCGCCACCGACAATCCGTCCCCGGCCCGGGGAGCGCCCGCCCGCCTCAGGTCAGCGGCGGCGGCCCCGGCCGCCCTCGTCACCGCGATCACCGCGGTCGTCCCGGTCGTCCCGGTCGTCCCGGTGCGGGCCCAGGAGTTCGTCGGCCAGCGTCGGCAGGTCGTCCATCGGGGTCGCCTCGGCCCAGTCGGAGGGGGCCCGGCGCGGCCGGCCGTCCTCGTCGAAGACGGGCAGCTCACGGGTCACGTCGTTCGCCGAGTCGCGGAAGATCCCCGGCGGCACCCGGTCGGCCGGGGGCTCCTGCGTGTGCGGGGCCGTCGGACGCTCCGCCGGACGGGTCCGCTCGGGGGCCCGGCCCTCGGGCCGTACCGCGGGCAGGACCGCCGTCTCGTCCGACGCGCGCGCCTCGCGGGCGGGGTCGATCTTGGGCACCGGGACGGTCTGGGTGACGTCGTCGGGCCGGACGACCCGGCGCACCACCGGCGTCTCCACCGTGACGGCCTCGTCCGCCGGGAGCGGGTCCTTGCTCATCACGACCTTGGGCGCGGGCGCCCCGGGGGCCTTCGGAGCGGCTGCCGCCGCCGCGGCGGCAGCCGAGGCCTCCGCGAGCTTGCGCGCCTCCTCCGCCCTCAGCAGGGCCTCCTCCGCACGCCGTTGCTTCTCCAGCCGGCGCTCCTCCGCCTCGGCGCGCAGCCGGGCCTCCTCCGCCTCCTGGAGCCGGATCCGCTCCCGCTCGGCGGCCAGGGCCCGCTCCTCGGCCTCCACGCGCAGCCGCTCGGCCTCGGCCCGCTCCCGGGCCTCCTCCTCGGCCTTGCGCCGCTGCTCCTCCGCCTTGCGCCGGGCCTCCTCCGCCCTGCGGGCGGCCTCCTCCTCGGCCAGCCGGCGGGCCTCCGCGGCCTCGCGCTCGGCCTTGATCCGGGCTTCCTCGGCCTCACGCTCGGCCTTCAGCCGCGCCTCCTCGGCCTCCCGGGCCAGCCGGGCCTCCTCCTCGGCCTTCAGCCGGGCTTCCTCCGCCCTGCGCGCGGCCTCCTCCTCGGCCTTGCGCCGGGCCTCCTCCTCGGCGAGCCGGCGGGCCTCCAGCTGCGCGGCGACCTCGGCCTGCGACAGGGGGAGCATGCGGTCCAGGCGGTGGCGCACCACGGTGGTCACGGAGCCGGGGTCCTGGCCGGCGTCGACCACCAGGTAGCGGCCGGGGTCGGCGGCGGCGAGGGTCAGGAAGCCGGCCCGCACCCGCTGGTGGAACTCGGTCGGCTCGGACTCCAGCCGGTCGGGTGCCTCCGTGAACCGCTCGCGCGCGGTCTCCGGGGAGACGTCCAGCAGTACGGTCAGGTTCGGCACCAGGCCGTCCGTGGCCCAGCGGGAGATCCGGGCGATCTCGGTCGGCGACAGGTCGCGCCCGGCGCCCTGGTAGGCCACCGAGGAGTCGATGTAGCGGTCGGAGATGACCACGGCGCCCCGCTCCAGGGCGGGCCGGACGACGGTGTCGACGTGCTCCGCGCGGTCGGCGGCGTACAGCAGGGCCTCGGCGCGGTTGGACAGCCCGGCGGAGGAGACGTCGAGCAGGATCGAACGGAGCCGCTTGCCGACCGGGGTGGCACCGGGCTCCCGGGTCACGACGACCTCGTGGCCCTTGCCCCGTATCCAGTCGGCCAGGGCCTCGGCCTGGGTGGACTTGCCGGCGCCGTCGCCGCCCTCCAGGGCGATGAAGAACCCGGTCGCGGACGGGGCCTGTACGGGGTCCCCGCCGCGCAGCGCCTCGCGCAGGTCGCGGCGCAGCGGTACGCCCCCGCGGTCGTCGGCCTTGGTGAGGACCACCACGGCGGCGGGCAGCAGCAGCGCGCCGGCCAGCATGAGGGTGTAGGCGGCGCCGCCGTGCGAGAGGACGACTCCGCCGCCCGCCAGCCGGTGCGGGCCGATCGCGGCGGCCAGCAGCGGGGCGGCCACCGCCCCGACGGCCACGGCCACCCGGACCACGGCCTGGAGGTGCTCGGTGACCCGGGCCCGGCGGAACTCCTCGGTCTCCTGGTCGAGCAGGGTGTGGCCGGTGTTGGCGGCGACACCGGCGGCGGTGCCCGCGAGCAGCGCCAGGAACAGCACGGTCGCCGTGTCCCGGACCAGCCCGGTCAGCAGCAGCGCCAGCCCGGCGACCGCCATGGCCAGCGCGAGCAGCCGCCGCCGGGACAGCCCGGGCAGCACCTTGCCGGCCTGGTTGGCGCGGATCCCGGCGGCGGTGCCGCCGACGAGGGCGAGCACCAGCAGGGCGTACGAGGACGGTCCGCCGCCCAGGTCGAAGGCCTGCAGCACACCGACGGAGGCGGCGCAGGCCACGGCTCCGGCGACGGCGGCGCAGGCCAGCACGAGCAGCGGGATCGCGCCCGTACGGCCCTTCTCGGGCCGGTCGCCCGCCCGGGGGGCCCGCAGCCCCTCCAGCGGGGAACGCGGCCGCGGGGTCTTCACGGCGGGCAGCGTCAGCGGCAGCAGCAGGGAGACGGACGCGGCGAACAGGCCGGCGGCGACGTACGAGCCGAGCGCCGACTGGTTGGCGGCGAACCAGCCCACGCCCAGGCCGAGGGCCCGCCCCGTCAGGGTCGCGACGAGCAGCGCGGCGGCCGCCACGGGCATCGCCGCGAAGGCCGTGCGCAGGCTGAGACGGCGCAGCGCGTCGAGGTGGTCCGGGAGCGGGCGTACGGTCGCCCCCTCCGGCGGCGGGGCGGGCAGCAGCGCGGGCGCCGCGCTCTCCTTGGCCAGGGTCCACACCCGCTCGGCGGCGCCGGAGACGAAGACGGTGGCCAGCAGGGCGGTCGTGGCGTGCGCCGGGATCCAGTCGAGCCACAGCGGGGCGACGACGAACAGCACGATCCGCAGCCCGTCGGCGCCGACCATCGTCCAGCGGCGGTCCAGCCTGCCGCCGGGGGCGGTGAGCCGGGCCAGCGGGCCGAGCAGGACGGCGCCGAACAGGACGGTGACGAGGACGCGCACCGCGAACACGGCGGCGACGGCGAAGGCGGCGCCCCGGTACCCGCCGCCGAAGAGGCCTCCGGAGGCGGTGGTGACGGTCGCCTGGAGCGTCAGCAGGACGAGGACCAGCAGGGCGAGGGCGTCGCCGATGCCGCTCACCAGCTGGGCGCTCCACAGCCGGCGCAGCCCGGGCGTGCGCACCAGGGCGCGCACCGCTCGCTCGCGGGAGTCCGCGGCCAGGGCTTCGTCGTAGGTGGGGTTCTCGGAGTCGGTCACGACCGTCGGCTGCTCGGCTCGCGTCATCCGCCCAGCCTATCCGCTGCGCCGGGCCGTTGCCGTGGCCTGTGGACAGGGCCCCGTGTGACCCCGCCCGCATCGGTTCGATCGCGGCGGGGCCGGACGGATCCGGCCCCGCCCCTGACCGCTACTCGTCCGCCGGGGCGGCTGCCGCCGCCTTCTTCGCGGCGGCCGTCGTCTTCTTCGCCACCGTCTTCTTCGCGGTGGTCGTCTTCTTGGCGGCGGCCGTCTTCTTCGCCGCCGTGGCCGTGGCCTTCTTGGCCGGGGCCTTCTTCGCCGCGGTGGCCTTCTTCGCCGGGGCCTTCTTCGCCGTCTTCTTCGCCGGCGCCTTCGCCCGCTTCTCCGCGAGCAGCTCGTAGCCCCGTTCCGGCGTGATCGTCTCGACGTCGTCGTCCCGCCGCAGCGTCGCGTTCGTCTCGCCGTCCGTCACGTACGGGCCGAAGCGGCCGTCCTTGACGACCACCGGCTTCTCGCTGACCGGGTCCGTGCCCAGCTCCTTCAGCGGCGGCTTGGCCGCGGCGCGGCCCCGCTGCTTGGGCTGGGCGTAGATCGCGAGGGCCTCGTCCAGGGTGATCGAGAAGAGCTGGTCCTCGGTCTCCAGCGACCGCGAGTCCGTGCCCTTCTTCAGGTACGGGCCGTAGCGGCCGTTCTGGGCCGTGATCTCCACGCCCTCGGCGTCCGCGCCGACGACGCGCGGCAGCGACATCAGCCGCAGGGCGTCGTCGAGGGTGACCGTGTCCAGGGACATGGTCTTGAACAGCGAGGCCGTCCGCGGCTTGACCGCGTTCTTGCCCGTCTTCGGGGTGCCCTCCGGCAGGATCTCCGTCACGTACGGCCCGTAGCGGCCGGCCTTGGCGACGATCTCGTTGCCGCTGACGGGGTCCTTGCCGAGCTGGAAGTCCCCGCTCGGCGCGGCGAGCAGCTCCTGCGCGTGCTCCAGGGTCAGCTCGTCGGGGGCCAGGTCCTCGGGGACGTCGGCCCGCTGGTGACCCTCCTCGCCCTTCTCGCCCTTCTCCACGTACGGCCCGAAGCGGCCGACGCGCAGCACGATGCCGTCGCCGACCGGGAAGGAGGAGATCTCCCGGGCGTCGATCGCGCCGAGGTCCGTGACCAGCTCCTTCAGGCCGCCGAGGTGGTCCCCGTCGGCCGGGACGACCTCGGAGGCGTCCTCGGAGCCGAAGTAGAACCGCTTCAGCCACGGCACGGACTGGGCCTCGCCCCGCGCGATGCGGTCGAGGTCGTCCTCCATCTTGGCGGTGAAGTCGTAGTCGACGAGCCGGCCGAAGTGGGTCTCCAGCAGGTTCACGACGGCGAAGGACAGGAAGGACGGGACGAGCGCCGTGCCCTTCTTGAAGACGTAGCCGCGGTCGAGGATCGTGCCGATGATCGACGCGTACGTCGACGGGCGGCCGATCTCTCGCTCCTCCAGCTCCTTGACCAGCGAGGCCTCGGTGTAGCGGGCCGGGGGCTTGGTCGCGTGGCCGTCGGCGGTGATCTCCTCGGCCGTCAGCGCGTCGCCCTCGACGACCTGCGGCAGCCGGCGCTCACGGTCGTCGAGCTCGGCGTTCGGGTCGTCCGCGCCCTCGACGTAGGCCTTCATGAAGCCGTGGAAGGTGATCGTCTTGCCGGAGGCGCTGAACTCGGCGTCGCGCCCGTCGGCCGCCCGGCCGCCGATCTTCACGGTGACCGAGTTGCCGGTCGCGTCCTTCATCTGGGAGGCGACGGTCCGCTTCCAGATCAGCTCGTACAGGCGGAACTGGTCGCCGGTCAGACCCGTCTCGGCGGGGGTGCGGAAACGATCACCCGAAGGCCGGATCGCCTCGTGCGCCTCCTGCGCGTTCTTGACCTTGCCGGCGTAGACGCGCGGCTTCTCGGGCAGGTAGTCGGCCCCGTAGAGCTGGGTGACCTGCGCCCGGGCCGCCGCCACCGCGGTGTCGGAGAGCGTGGTGGAGTCCGTACGCATGTACGTGATGAAGCCGTTCTCGTACAGCTTCTGCGCCACCTGCATCGTCGCCTTCGCGCCGAAGCCCAGCTTGCGCGAGGCCTCCTGCTGGAGGGTCGTCGTGCGGAACGGGGCGTACGGGGAGCGGCGGTACGGCTTGGACTCGACCGAGCGGACGGCGAAGTCGGCGCCCTGGAGCGCGGCGGCGAGCGCCCGCGCGTTCGCCTCGTCGAGGTGCAGCACCTCGCCCTTGAGCTGCCCGTTCGGCCCGAAGTCGCGGCCCTGTGCGACGCGCTTGCCGTCCACCGTGTTCAGGCGGGCGACCAGGGAGGACGGGTCGGACGCGTCACCGGCGCGGCCGGTGCCGAAGGTGCCGGTGAGGTCCCAGTACTCGGCGGAGCGGAAGGCGATGCGCTCGCGCTCGCGCTCGACGACGAGACGGGTGGCGACGGACTGGACGCGGCCGGCCGACAGCCGCGGCATGACCTTCTTCCACAGGACCGGCGAGACCTCGTAGCCGTAGAGGCGGTCGAGGATGCGGCGGGTCTCCTGGGCGTCGACCATGCGCTGGTTCAGCTCGCGCGGGTTGGCGACGGCGTCCCGGATGGCGTCCTTGGTGATCTCGTGGAAGACCATCCGGTGGACCGGGACCTTGGGCTTGAGGACTTCCTGGAGGTGCCACGCGATGGCTTCGCCCTCGCGGTCCTCATCGGTGGCGAGGAAGAGTTCGTCGGACTCGGCCAGCAGGTCCTTGAGCTTCCTGACCTGGGCCTTCTTGTCGGCGTTGACGACGTAGATCGGCGCGAAGTCGTGCTCGACGTCCACGCCGAGGCGGCGCACCTCGCCGGTGTACTTGTCGGGGACCTCGGCCGCGCCGTTCGGGAGGTCGCGGATGTGCCCGACGCTCGCCTCGACGACGTATCCCGGGCCGAGGTAGCCCTTGATCGTCTTCGCCTTGGCAGGGGACTCGACGATGACGAGTCGGCGGCCGCCCTTTGCGGTCTCGCTAGTCGGGGACAACTTGGCTCTTCTCTCCGGTCGGCACTCGGTCGCGGTACGGCGACGCTGCGGAGTGTGACGGTACAACCCGCCCCCGTGTCAAACGGCACAAGCCCGCAACGGCCACTCGAACGGTAACCCGACAAGTGCCATTTCTGCCGCCCGGATGCCGCGCCGGGCCCCTCCCGGTCACCGGGCCGGGTGGCCCGGGGGCCGTCTGGCCCCGCCCCCGCACCCGTCGCGACGTCGGGTTTCACACACCGGTGGAGATCATCGCCGGTCCGCGCCTCAGAACCGCTGGAGGCACCAGACTCCCAGCGCCAGCGACCCCGCGCCGGCGAGCAGCGCCAGCGGTACGGCCACGGCCGGGCGCACGCCTTCCGCCACCGGCGCGCGGCGGCCGGCGCGCGCCCCCGTCCAGACCAGGAGTGCCGTGCCGAACAGCAGGAACACGCCCGCCGCGAAGACCGCCGGACCGCGTTCCATACCGTTCCCCCTCTGCCCCCGGGCCGCTCGGGGGACCCCCCCGGATCCCCCGCTGCCCGGAGCCTGCCACCCGTGGGGATACGGCGGGCGAACCCCGGGTTACATCACGGGTTCGCCCGCGGCCGGGGCCCGGGAGGGGCTACCGGCCCGGCCCCTGGACGGGCTCCAGGAAGCCCTGCTCGACCAGCATCCGGATCGCCTCGGGGGTCCGGTCCCGCAGCAGGACCGGGTCCTCCTCGACCAGCTGGGCGATCGCGTCGAGGATCCGGCCCGCGCTGAGCGAGCCGTCGCACACCCCGGCGAAGCCCGCGCCGACCGTGTCGACCTTCGTGGCCCGCCGCATACCGCGGTTCTGCCGGAGCACCACGTGCTCGGGGTCCTCCGCGCCGGGCGCGCCGACCTGCTCCTGGACGACCTCCTCGGTCAGCTGGAAGTACCCGGCCAGCAGCGCGGCGTCGTCGTGCTCGCGCAGGTAGTCCTGGCGGGCGAAGTGGGCCAGGACGGTCTCGCCGAGCGGCTGTTCCACCGTGTGCGGCCACTCCTCGACGACGATCGAGGGCTCGGCCACGTCGGTGCGGCGCAGCGTGATCCAGCCGAAGCCGACGGCCTTGGTCTTCCGGGACTCGAACTCGTCGAGCCAGTCCTCGTAACGCGCCGCGTACTCGGCCGGGTCGGTGCGGTGGTCGCCCGCGTCGCGCAGCCACAGCTCGGCGTACTGGGTCACGTCCTGTACGTCACGCTGCACGATCCACGCGTCACATCCGGCCGGGACCCAGGAGCGGACCCGGTCGTGCCAGTCCTCGCCCTCGACGTGCTGCCAGTTGCCGAGGAACTGCGCGAACCCGCCGGGGTTCAGGTGCTCCCCCGCCTGCCGGACCAGGGTCCGGCACAGGTCGTCGCCGCCCATCCCGCCGTCGCGGTACGTGAGCCGGGCGCCGGGGGAGATGACGAAGGGCGGGTTCGACACGATCAGGTCGTACGTGGCGTCGCCGACGGGCTCGAACAGGGACCCGGTGAGCAGCTCGGCCTCCGGCGCCCCGGAGAGCGCCAGCGTCAGCCGGGTGAATTCCAGGGCCCGCGGGTTGACGTCGGTGGCGGTGACCCGGGTGGCGTGCTGGGCGGCGTGCAGGGCCTGGATCCCGGATCCGGTGCCCAGGTCGAGGGCCGTGCCGACGGGGACGCGGACGGTGATCCCGGCCAGGGTGGTGGAGGCCCCGCCGACGCCGAGGACGACCCCCTCCTCGCGGCTCCCGATGCCGCCGGCCCCGCCGACGGCGCAGCCGAGGTCCGAGACGATGAACCAGTCCTCGCCGTCGGGGCCGCCGTACGGGCGTACGTCGACGGTGGCGTGCACCTCGTCGCCCTCACGGCGCAGCCAGCCGTCGTCGAGCGCGGCCCCGACGGGCAGGGCCTCGGCGGCGTGCACGTGGGGCACGGGGCACTGGAGCAGGAACAGCCGGACCAGGGTGGCCAGGGGGCCGTCGCCGTGGCTGCGGGTGGCGCGCAGGGCGGGGACCGTCTCGCTGCGGGCGAGCGCGGCGTAGGCGGGGGCGCCGAGCAGGTCGAGCAGCCCGTCGGCGGTGAATCCGGCGGCGAGGAAGGCTTCGCGGAGCTCGGCGGCACGGTCGGGCTTGGGGAGGCTGGTGGTACTCACACGTCCATTGTGGCCGCTGGCACCGCCGATCCGTACGACCGCCGGGGCGCGACGGGGCCGCCGGGGCCGTCCGGGGTCGCGGCCGCCCCGGACGGCGTACGCCCGCCCGCCCCGCGCGCGGCGGGGGTCACTTGGGCGCGGAGACCTGGCAGCCCTTCTGGGTGTAGATCACCTTCAGGCCCGTCGAGTTGAGCTTCTCCTTGCTCGCGGTCTCGTTGGCCGCGACCTCGGTGAGCCCGCCGGCGACCTGCTGGAGCCCGTCGGCGAACTTCCCCTGGTCCTTGGGGTCGAGCGCGTCGATCTTCGTCTTGAGGTCGGTGTAGCCCTTGGAGATCTCGCCGTAGCTCTTCACGACGGCGTCCTGGGCGGCCTTGCCGTCCTTGACCGGGGCCTCACCGGCCGCCGTCAGGGAGCCGGCCATGCTCTTGTAGGAGTCCGAAAGCGTCTGGAACGCGGCCGAGTCGGTCTTCTGGACCTCCTCCGGCTTGCTGCTCTGCGAGGCGACCCGCTTCAGCTCGTCGTTGGTGTCCTTGATCTTCGTGAGCTGGGGCTCCCACTTGTCGCAGACCTTCTTGGCCCAGGCGTCAGCCTTCTTGTCGCCGTCGTCGTCACCGCCGCAGCCGGACAGCACGAGCATCAGTACCGCACCGCAGGACACCGCGGCCGCAAGCTTCTTGTTCACCGGATTGGTCCCTTCGAAGGCTCTCGGCCGGAAGATACACGCCCGCCTTCCGAGCACACACAAAGGCGGACGGACGGCGCGTCAGTACGCGCCGCCCGTCCGCCGTTCGGGCGCATCCCCGGGCCGGTCGCCCCCGGGGCCGCGGCCCGTCCTCACGGGCTCCGCGAGGTCAGGAGACGACCGCCGGGTCCGCGGACTGGGCCACGCGCTCCGCGGCCGCGTCCCCCGCCTCGTCGTCGCCGACGGCGATGCCGCGGCGCTTGGAGACGTACACCGCGCCGACGATGACGAGCAGCGCGATCGCCGCGACCACGGCGCGTACGGTGGCGCTGGTGTCCGCTCCGTAGCTGAACTGCACGACGGCCGGGGCGATCAGCAGGGCCACCAGGTTCATGACCTTCAGCAGCGGGTTGATGGCCGGGCCGGCGGTGTCCTTGAACGGGTCGCCGACGGTGTCGCCGATGACGACCGCGGCGTGCGCCTCGCTGCCCTTGCCGCCGTGGTGGCCGTCCTCGACGAGCTTCTTCGCGTTGTCCCACGCGCCGCCGGAGTTGGCGAGGAAGACCGCCATCAGGGTGCCGCAGCCGATGGCGCCCGCGAGGAAGGAGCCGAGCGCGCCGACGCCGAGGGTGAAGCCGACCGCGATCGGGGTGAGCACGGCGAGCAGGCCGGGGGTGGCCAGCTCGCGCAGGGCGTCCTTGGTGCAGATGTCCACGACGCGCCCGTACTCGGGCTGCTCGGTGTAGTCCATGATCCCGGGGTGCTCGCGGAACTGGCGGCGCACCTCGTACACGACGGCGCCCGCGGAGCGGGACACGGCGTTGATGGCCAGGCCCGAGAACAGGAACACGACGGCCGCGCCGAGGATCAGGCCGACCAGGTTGTTGGGCTGGGCGATGGCGAGGCTGAGGTTCATCTCGCCGGCCTTGGCGCCGACCGTCTTGACCGCGTTGGTGATGGCGTCGTTGTACGAGCCGAAGAGCGCGGCGGCGGCCAGGACGGCGGTGGCGATGGCGATGCCCTTGGTGATGGCCTTGGTGGTGTTGCCGACGGCGTCGAGGTCGGTGAGGACCTGGGCGCCGGCGCCCTCGACGTCGCCGGACATCTCGGCGATGCCCTGGGCGTTGTCGGAGACCGGGCCGAAGGTGTCCATCGCGACGATGACGCCGACGGTGGTGAGCAGGCCGGTGCCGGCCAGGGCCACCGCGAAGAGCGCGAGCATGATGGACGTGCCGCCGAGCAGGAAGGCCCCGTAGACGCCGAGGCCGATGAGCAGCGCCGTGTAGACGGCGGACTCCAGGCCGACGGAGATGCCGGCGAGGACGACGGTGGCGGGGCCGGTCAGCGAGGTCTTGCCGATGTCCCGGACGGGGCGGCGGTTGGTCTCGGTGAAGTAGCCGGTCAGCTGCTGGATCAGGGCCGCGAGCACGATGCCGATGGCGACGGCGACCACGGCCAGGATGCGCGGGTCCCCGTCGTGGCCCAGGATCGTCGCGTCCTCGACCCCGGTGAGCTCCTTGTAGGTGGCCGGGAGGTAGGCGTAGACGGCGACGCCGACGAGCACCAGGGAGATCACGGCGGAGATGAAGAAGCCGCGGTTGATCGCCGTCATCCCGCTGCGGTCGGAGCGGCGGGGGGCCACCGCGAAGATGCCGATCATGGCGGTGATGACGCCGATGGCGGGCACGATCAGCGGGAAGGCGAGGCCGAGGTCGCCGAAGGCGGCCTTGCCGAGGATGAGGGCGGCCACCAGGGTGACGGCGTAGGACTCGAAGAGGTCGGCCGCCATCCCCGCGCAGTCGCCGACGTTGTCGCCCACATTGTCGGCGATGGTCGCGGCATTGCGCGGATCGTCCTCCGGAATGCCCTGCTCGACCTTGCCGACCAGGTCGGCGCCCACGTCGGCGGCCTTGGTGAAGATGCCGCCGCCCACGCGCATGAACATCGCGATGAGCGCGGCGCCGAGGCCGAAGCCCTCCAGCACCTTGGGGGCGTCGGCGGCGTAGACGAGCACGACGCAGGAGGCGCCGAGCAGGCCGAGGCCGACGGTGAACATGCCGACCACGCCGCCCGTGCGGAAGGCGATCTTCATGGCCTTGTGGGCGACGTCGGTCAGGTCCTTGGCGGGTTCGCCCTCGGCGGGGGTGGCCTCGCGGGCGGCCGCCGCGACGCGGACGTTGGCACGGACCGCGAGGCGCATGCCGATGTAGCCGGTGGTGGCCGAGAAGAGGGCGCCGACCAGGAAGAAGGCGGAGCGCCCGGAGCGCTGCGTCCAGTCGTCGGCGGGGAGCAGGAAGAGCAGGAAGAAGACCACGACGGCGAAGATGCCGAGGGTGCGCAACTGGCGGCCCAGATAGGCGTTCGCGCCCTCCTGCACCGCCGCGGCGATCTTCTTCATGCTGCTGGTGCCCTCGTCGGCCGCGAGGACCTGGCGGACCAGGATCTGCGCGACGACGAGTGCGGCCAGTGCGATGCCCGCGATGACGAACACGATGAGCCGGTTGTCATCCGTGAGTACTGCGGCCGCCAGATCACCGGCGTGATCCGCGGCATTGGGGGTGAAGAGCCCCGTCATTCGTCCTCCTTGACGTGATGAGCTCAAGATGTGGACGGATTGTAGGGAGCGCGCCCTGATCAAAACAGTGGGCGTGAAACGGAATTGGCGCGCTCTTGCTCCTCAGCAATAGATCACGTCACTCCTTTACCCCCGAAAGAAGTAATGGGACAAAGGCATTGACGGTTGATCAGCGATCTAGAGGATTTCCCGGGAAATGGAAAAGGCCCTGCTCAGCAGGGCCTTGATAAAGATCGGAAGATAGGACGGGCGCGGGCTTACGGAAGATCGGAGACCCCGGTGACGGGCCACCGCATCCGGATCGTTCCGCCCGATTCCCCACTGGTCACGGAGACGTCGTCGACGAGCCCGCTGATCACGGCGAGGCCCATCTCGTCCTCGCCGTCGGCATCCGGGTCCAGGGCCGCGTCCATGCCGGGCACCGGCTCGGAGGAGCCGCCGGCCGGTCCGGGCACCTCGTCGCCGACCTCGATGGAGAACAGCTTCTCCTCCTCGGTCAGCACCACCCTGACGGGCGCGGTCAGCCCGTTGCTGCGGTGCAGTCCGACGGCACGCGAACAGGCCTCTCCCACGGCGAGGCGGACCTCGTCGAGGACGGCTTCCTCCACCCCCGCCCGGCGCGCCACGGCGGCGGCGACGAGGCGGGCCGTGCGGACGTGTTCGGGCTGGGCGCTGAATCGCAGTTCAACGGTGGCCATGTGCGTCCCCCTCGGACTACAGGCATGCCTTGACAGGGGCCCGGACCACCGCGTGGTCCGGTACCCCCTGCTCCTCATCGGCTCCCGCGCCGCCGGGCGGCGCTCGCCGGGAGCCGTCAGTCGGTGGCGCTGACGGCGTCGTCCACAGAGGTGTGGATCGGGAACACCTTCGTCAGACCGGTGATCCGGAAGATCTTCAGGATGCGCTCCTGGTTGCAGACCAGACGCAGCGAGCCCTCGTGCGCGCGGACGCGCTTGAGGCCTCCCACGAGCACACCGAGGCCGGTGGAGTCGAGGAAGTCCACTCGCTCCATGTCGACGACCAGGTGGTAGCTGCCGTCGTTCACCAACTCCACCAACTGCTCGCGCAGCTTGGGCGCGGTATACACATCAATCTCGCCACCGACCTCTACGACCGTGCGGTCGCCGACAGTGCGAGTCGACAGGGACAGGTCCACGGATCCTCCAGCACCTTGCTATCGAGCGGCGCCCCCCAGGGGCCTCCCACCCGAAGGTAGGGGAGGGATCGGCTGCCGCGATGGCATTCAATCACTTACCGGCAGGCGCGCACGACGCCTTGAGCCCATTGTCCCGCACGCCGGTGACACACTCGGTTCCAATGGCCAACACTCATCGCCCCGGTCCGGCCACGGCACCGGCGGACCCACGACCCACCCCCGGCACCGTTCTGGACCGCCTGTCACGGGGGCCTTCCCGGGCTGCGCGCATCACCCATACGGAGCACTTGCCCCCTCGGGAGGGCCGTCATGCGGTCTGGCCGCACCGGGTCCGAACGGATGTGGTGGCCGCGATCCGGGCCGCCGGGATCGAACATCCCTGGGCACACCAGGCCGCGGCCGCCGAGCACGCCCTGGACGGCGAGTCCGTGGTGATCGCCACCGGAACCGCCTCGGGCAAGTCCCTGGCGTACCTGGCCCCCGTGCTCTCCGCCCTCGCCGACGGCGCCGAGGCGCCGAACGGCCGGGGTGCGACCGCCCTCTACCTGGCTCCGACCAAGGCTCTGGCCGCCGACCAGCGGCGGGCCGTGCGGGAGCTGGCCGCCCCCCTCGGGAACGCCGTGCGACCGGCCGTGTACGACGGGGACACGCCCGTCGAGGAACGCGAGTGGGTGCGCCAGTACGCCAACTACGTGCTGACCAACCCCGACATGCTCCACCGCGGCATCCTGCCCTCCCATCCCCGCTGGTCCTCCTTCCTGAAGGCCCTGCGCTACGTGGTCGTCGACGAGTGCCACAGCTACCGGGGGGTCTTCGGCTCCCACGTCGCCCAGGTGCTGCGGCGGCTGCGCCGGCTGTGCGCCCGCTACGGCTCCGAGCCGGTGTTCCTGCTGGCCTCGGCGACGGCCGGCGACCCGGCGACCGCCGCCTCCCGGCTGACCGGGGTCCCCGTGACCGGGATCACCGACGACGCCTCCCCGCGCGGCGAGGTCGTCTTCGCCCTGTGGGAGCCGCCGCTGACCGACCTGAAGGGCGAGAAGGGCGCCCCGGTGCGCCGCACGGCGACGGCGGAGACCGCCGACCTGCTGACCGACCTGGTGGTCCAGGGAGTCCGCACAGTGGCCTTCGTCCGCTCCCGGCGCGGCGCGGAGCTGATCTCCGTGATCGCCCAGGAGCGGCTGGCCGAGGTCGACCGGTCCCTGCCCCGGCGGGTCGCGGCCTACCGGGGCGGCTACCTGCCCGAGGAGCGCCGCGCCCTGGAGCGGGCCCTGCACTCCGGGGAGCTGCTCGGGCTGGCCGCCACCACGGCCCTGGAGCTCGGCGTGGACGTGTCCGGCCTGGACGCCGTCCTGATCACCGGCTATCCCGGCACCCGGTCCTCGCTGTGGCAGCAGGCCGGGCGCGCCGGCCGCTCGGGGCAGGGGGCCCTGGCGGTGCTGATCGCCCGCGACGACCCGCTGGACACCTACCTCGTCCACCACCCCGAGGCCCTCTTCCGGCAGCCGGTGGAGGCCACCGTGCTCGATCCCGACAACCCCTACGTCCTGGCCCCGCACCTGTGCGCGGCCGCCGCCGAGCTGCCCCTGACCGAAGCCGACCTGGATCTCTTCGGCCCGTCGGCGGCGGGGCTGATGCCCCAGCTGGAGGCGGCGAAGCTGCTGCGGCGGCGGACCGCCGCCTGGCACTGGACCCGCCGGGAGCGGGCCTCGGACCTGGCCGACATCCGCGGCGGCGGGGGCCGCCCGGTGCAGATCGTCGAGGCCGGGACCGGCCGGCTGCTGGGCACCGTCGACGAGTCCGCCTCCCACACCGCCGTCCACGACGGCGCCGTCCACCTCCACCAGGGCCGCACCTACCTGGTGCGCCACCTGGACCTGGAGGAGTCCGTGGCCCTGGTCGAGGAGGCCGACCCGCCCTTCTCCACGACGGCCCGCGACACCACCTCGATCTCCATCCTGGAGACCGAGACCGAGGTCCCCTGGGGTGCGGCCCGGCTCTGCTACGGCTCGGTCGAGGTCACCAACCAGGTCGTGTCCTACCTGCGCCGCAAGCTGATCACCGGCGAGGTCCTCGGCGAGGCCAAGCTGGACCTGCCGCCCCGCACCCTGCGCACCCGGGCCGTGTGGTGGACGGTCACCGAGGACCAGCTCGACCAGGCCCGGATCAACCCGGAGATCCTCGGCGGCGCCCTGCACGCCGCCGAGCACGCCTCCATCGGCCTGCTCCCGCTGTTCGCCACCTGCGACCGCTGGGACATCGGCGGGGTCTCCGTCCCGCTGCACCCGGACACCCTGCTGCCCACGGTGTTCGTGTACGACGGCCACCCGGGCGGCGCGGGCTTCGCGGAGCGGGCCTTCCAGACGGCCCGGGAGTGGCTGACGGCCACCCGGGACGCCATCGCCGCCTGCGAGTGCGAGGCGGGCTGCCCCTCCTGCATCCAGTCCCCCAAGTGCGGCAACGGCAACGACCCCCTCCACAAACGCGGCGCGATCCGCCTCCTCACCCGCCTCCTGACCCCACCCCCCTGACCCCCGGCCCCGGCGGCGCGGCGCCGGGAGACGCGGGCGCCAAGAGGCGACCCGCAGCCGGCAGACCGGCGGCAGACGTACCTGCGGCCCACGTGCCCGCTGCCGACGTGTCTCCCGCCGGCGGGCCCGGGCCGCCCATCGGCGCGGTCGCCGGAGCCGCCGGTGCCGGGGCCGTCGGCGCCGGTGCCGGGCCGTCCGGCGGCGGGCTGTGCCGTGGTGCGGCCGGCGGGCCGGCGCGGGACCGGACCGCTGGGGCGAAGGGCCCGGCCCGGACGGCCGCCGTGACCTCGGCCACCTCGCCCCCGACGCCGCACCGGGCCACCACCGCCCCCTGGGCCGCCGCCACCCGCCCGGCCGCCGCACAGGCGGCCTGCGGGCCGTGCGCCCAGGTGGCGGCCGCCGCGAGGGCCGCCAGGTCCGCTGCGGCACCCGCCCGGTGCCGGGCCACCACCGCCTGCCCGAGCAGCAGCACGCCCCCGAACACGGCCACCAGCGCCGTGGCCACCACGGCGGCCCACACCGTCGCGGAACCCCGGTCCCGGCTCACGGCGGCGGCCCCACGCTGTCCTCGGCCAGGGCCACCGCCCGCGCCCCGATCCGCACCGGCAGCCCGGCCGGCCCGGGGGCGGGCGCCGCCACCCGCACCCGCCACAGGTCGCCGGACCGCTCCACCTCCACCTCCGCCCCCGGCGGGGCGGCCTGCCGGGCGGCCGCCAGCACCGCCCCCGCCGGCTCCGACCGGGCCGCCGCCCGGGCACCGGCCCGGGCGGCGTCCACACACCGGATCTGCGCGGCCGCCGCCATCAGCGCCCACACCAGCAGCGCAGCGAACAGCACCAGGGCCGGAATGACGAGTGCCGCCTCGGCCGTCACATAGCCCCGGTCCGCGATCGCCGGGGACTTTCGCTCAGAAGGGCGCATCGAGCGCCTTCCCGATGGTCGACTGAAGGGCCGCGGAGACCACGTCACTCGTCACCACCTTGTACAGAACGGCGGCGAACGCACAGGCCGCGATGGTGCCCATGGCGTATTCCGAGGTCGACATTCCCGCGTCGCCCCCGCGACCGCTCACGGCCGCCCGCAGCCGAAACCAGATGATCCTCATGACAACCTCCTGTGGGATTACGTTCTTGATGTGATTTCAGGTTTTGATTCCGGAACTCCGTAACGCGGCCCGGAGGACTCCGGGCTTTCAGCCGGCCGACAGCAGACCCGAGGCCATTCCGATCACCACGGGCGCCACCCCCACCGCGAGGAACGCGGGCAGGAAGCACAGCCCCACCGGCGCGGTGACGAGCACCGCGGCCCGTTGCGCCCGGGCCTGGGCCCGACGGGAGCGGTCCGCCCGCAGGGCCGCCGCCAGCCGGGAGACCGGTTCCGCCGCCGGCGCCCCCGTCCGCGCGGCGCGCTCCAGACACTCCGCCAGCCCCCGGGCCCCGGGTATGCCCGCCAACCTCCCCCACGCCGCGCCCGGTTCACCGCCGAGCCGCAGCTCCGCCCCGGCGAGAGCCAGCCGCTCCCCCACCGGCCCGCCCAGCGACTCCCCCACCACCTCGGCCGCCTCCACCGGGCCCGCCCCCGCCGCCAGACAGGCGGCCAGCAGGTCCCCCGCGAACGGCAACTGCCGCTCGGCCTCCCGCGGATCGACCCCGGCGGCCGGCCTGTGCCGGGCCGACCACCACCTCACCCCGGCCGCGGCGGCGCACCCGGCCGACAGCCCCGGCACACCGCCGATCAGCACCCAGCCCGCCAGCAGCGCCCCGGCCGGCCCCGCCCAGGCGACGACCGCCGCCCGCACCCGGTGGCTCCGTACCGGCCCGCCCCGCGCCGGCCCCGCCGGCCCGAAGACCGCCGCGAGCCTGCGCCGGGCGGCCCGCCGCCCCAGTCGCGCCGCGACCGCCGACGCCAGGCACCAGACCGCCGCCGCCAGGCAGAGCACCGTCCCCAGCCTGTGGACCGCCGGCCCGCTCATCACCGCTCCCCCGTCCGTACGATCCGCCGGCACCACAGCAGCCCCAGTGCCTCCAGCACCCCGCCCGCCGCCAGGCAGCCCCACCCCACGGGGGAGTGCAGCAGCACCTTCAGCGGATCCGCGCCGAGCGCGGTCCCCATCAGCAGCCCCACCAGCGGCAGCAGCGCGAGCACCACCGTCGTCGACCGCGCCCCCGCCAGCTGGGCGCGCAGCGACTCCTTCCGGTCCCGCTCGGCCCGCAGGGCGCCTTCCAGCCGGTCCAGCCCGGCCGCCAGGCCGGCGCCTCCGTCCACCGAGACCCGCCAGCAGGCCGCCATCCCGGCCAGCCCCTCCGCGCCCGGCTCCCGCGCCGCCTCATGGAGGGCGGCGGCCACGTCGCCGCCGAAGGTGGCGGCGGCCAGCACGGCCGCCTCCGCCGGGCCCGGGCCCGGGCCCCCGGGGGCGTCCGCCGTACGCCGTATCGCGGCCGTCAGCGCCTGCCCGGGCTGCGCACCGGCCCGCAACTCGCCGACCACGGCCCCGCACAGCGCCACCACCCCGGCGGCCCGGGCCTCCCGCGCCCGCTCGCGCTCCCGGGCCCGCAGCCACCGGCGCAGCAGCGGCACCGAGGCCGCCCCCAGCACCAGCGGAATCACCGACCCGCCCAGTAGGGCGACCACCAGACCGGCCGCGAGACCGGCCCACTCCCGCCACCGCGAGGCCCGCGCCCGCACCCCGGCCGCCAGCCGCCACCCGGGCGACGGCCCGGCACGCTCGACGGGGACTCCCCCGGCCAGCACCAGCCGGGCCCGGCGGGCCGCCCCGTCTCCCCCGGCCAGCCCCCAGGCGGCCGCCCCGGCGCAGAGCACCCCGGCGAACACCGGCACCGACCCGAGCGCCCCGGCGTTCACCGCGCACCCCGCAGTAGCGGGCCGAGCCGCTCCCAGCCCCGCTCCCGTACGAAACCGCGCGCGCCCCAGCGCAGCGCGGGCACGGTCACGACGAGCCCCGCCGGATCCCGCTCCAGGACATGGACCTCGGCCACCTTCCGGCGCCCCGACCGGTCCCGGGCCAGATGGACCACGAGGGTCAGCGCCGCCGCTAACTGGCTGTGCAGGGCGGCCCGGTCGAGTCCGGCGGCGGTGCCGAGCGCCTCCAGCCGGGCGGGCACGTGCTCGGCGGCGTTGGCGTGCACGGTGCCGCAGCCCCCTTCGTGGCCGGTGTTCAGGGCGGCCAGCAGGTCAGCCACCTCGGCGCCCCGCACCTCGCCGACGACCAGCCGGTCGGGGCGCATCCGCAGGGCCTGGCGGACCAGGTCGGCCAGGGTGACCAGCCCCGCGCCCTCCTGGTTCGCGGGCCGGGTCTCCAGCCGCACCACATGGGGGTGGTCCGGCCTCAGTTCGGCGGAGTCCTCGGCCAGCACGATCCGTTCGGCGGGACCGACCAGGCCGAGCAGGGCGCTGAGGAGGGTGGTCTTGCCCGTGCCCGTGCCACCCGAGACGAGGAAGGACAGCCGGGCCTCGACCATCGCCCGCAGCAGCCGCTGCCCGCCCGGCGGCAGGGTCCCGGCGGCGACCAGCTCGTCGAGCGTGAACGCCTTGGGCCGCACCACCCGCAGCGACAGGCACGCCGACCCGACGGCCACCGGCGGGAGGACGGCGTGCAGCCGGGTGCCGTCCGGCATGCGGGCGTCCACCCAGGGCCGGGCGTCGTCCAGCCGCCGCCCCGCGACGGCGGCCAGCCGCTGGGCCAGCCTGCGCACGGCATCGGCGTCGGCGAAGGTCACCGCCGTCAACTCCAGCCCGCCGCCCCGGTCCACCCACACCCGGTCCGGGGCGGCCACCAGCACATCGGTGACGCCGGGGTCGTCGAGCAGCCGCTCCAGCGGGCCCGCACCGACCAGTTCGGACCTCAATTCGGCGGCCGCGCCCAGTACTTCCGCGTCCCCGAGCAGTCGGCCCTGCGCCCGCAGGGCCGCCGCGACCCGGGCCGGCGTGGGCTCCGCGCCGCTCTCGGCCAGCCGCCGGCGCACGGCGTCGAGCAGAACCGCGCTCATGCCGGCACCCCCTGCGCCGGGCCGAGGGCCCGCTGCCAGAACCCGTCGCAGAACCGGGCCAACGCGCCCCGCGCACCCGGCGGTTCCCCTTCGGCCACTCGCCCCGGGAGCCCCACCTCCACCGGCACCTCGCCGGCCAGCGGCGCCCCCAGCAGCCCCGCGACGGCGTCGGCGTCGAGTCCCTGGCGGCAGCGGCCCCGCACGACGACGCGGACGTCCCGGGCCACCATCCGCACTCCGGCGGCGACCCGGCCCGCCGCGGCCACGGACCGCAGCTCGCCCGGGACCACGAGCAGGACGAGGTCCAGCTGGGCCAGCACCTCCGCCACGGCCTCGTCGACCCGCCGGGGCAGGTCCACCACGACCACCCCGCCCCTGCGCCGGGCGGCGGCCACGACGGACCGCATCGCGGCGGGCGGGACCACCACCCGGTCGCCCCGGTCCCAGCTCAGCACCCGCAGTGCGTGCAGTTCGGGCAGGGACTCCTCCAGCGCCCCGGCCCCAACCCGGCCGCGCGAGGCGGCGAAGTCCGGCCAGCGCAGCCCCTCGGCGCCCTCACCGCCGAGCAGGACGTCCATGCCGCCGCCGAGGGGGTCTCCGTCGATGAGGACGGTGCGCTCCCCGGCGCGGGCGGCGCGGAGCGCGAGGGCGCAGGCGAGGGTGGAGGCCCCGGCGCCGCCGCTGCCCCCGATGACCCCGACGGTGAGGGCGGGCCGTCCCGCCCCTTCGACCACGTCGGCGAGGCGGTCCACGAGCCGGTTCTCGGCTTCGGGCAGCCGCAGCACCTCCTCGGCGCCGATCCCCACCGCACGCTGCCAGACGAAGGGGTCGTCGAGGTCCCGGCCGACGAGGAACACCCCGTCCCGCCGCGGCGCCCCGCGCACCCGGCGGGCGGCGTCGTCCCCGACGAGGACGAGCGGGGCGGTGTCCCAGCCGACGCCCGCCCGAGAGCCGGCGACGCCGGCGTCACCCCCGCCACCGGAGTCACCACCGGCTCCGCTTTGCTCCGGCACCGCGTGGTGCACGTGCGGCTCGGCGCCCGCGGCGGCACACAGCCGCAGCAGGTCGTCCAGGAGCAGCGGGTCCTCGGTGATGATCAGCGGCCGCCCGCCACCGGCCCCCGCCCCCGCGGCACGGGCGGCAGGCCCGCTCCCACCCGCCACGACGGGCCCCAGCGCTTCACACGACTTCGATCCAGCCACGATCTCCGCCCCCTTCTCCCTGCAAATCCACACGCCGCGGACTTCGCGGCTGGAATCACGGTGGAGGCATCCGGAAAAAGAAGTGGATCTTGCTGGAAAACTGTGGACGAGAAGGCGCCTGTGAATATCTTCGCCACCCAGCCGGGTGAGTTCCGGAGTGCGGCGGAACGACTACGCAGCGTTACGCGTCGGAGGGGGTGAGGGCCTGCGCCGTGCGGGCCCGCCGAAGAGGAAGGGCCGGGAAGATGTCCGTCGGAGCACCGGGATGGGGGGCGCAAACCGCGTCCGGACATGCGACGACCCCCGCCGGGGGGGAGAGCGGGGGTCGTCCCCACGGTCCGACTCGGGGGGGGGAGGAGTCAGACCGGGTTAGCACGGTCGCGAACGATCCGTGACTTCCATGGTGTACCCGAGAGCCTTCTCAGGCAAACCCACGCGCCACACCTTACGCCGAATGGTGGGCGCATATGCTCGGTGCGTGGAAAATCAGCCCTTGCCGCACTCCTCGCCTCGGACCGCCGCCTTCTTCGACCTGGACAAGACGGTCATTGCGAAGTCCAGCGCCCTGACGTTCAGCAAGTCCTTCTACCAGGGCGGCCTGATCAACCGGCGGGCCGTTCTGCGGACCGCGTACACCCAGTTCATCTTCCTGGCCGGCGGCGCCGACCACGACCAGATGGAGCGGATGCGCGAGTACCTGTCCGCCCTCTGCAAGGGGTGGAACGTCCGGCAGGTGCGGGAGATCGTCGCCGAAGCGCTGCACGACCTCATCGACCCGATCATCTACGACGAGGCCGCCTCCCTCATCGAGGCCCACCACACCGCAGGCCGTGACGTGGTGATCGTGTCCAGCTCCGGCGCCGAAGTCGTCGAGCCCATCGGCGAGATGCTCGGCGCGGACCGGGTCGTCGCCACCCGCATGGTGGTCGGCGAGGACGGCTGCTTCACCGGGGAGATCGAGTACTACGCCTACGGCCCGACGAAGGCGGAGGCCGTGCGGGAGCTCGCCGAGTCCGAGGGCTACGACCTCGCGCGGTGCTACGCGTACAGCGACTCCATCACCGACGTACCGATGCTGGAGGCCGTCGGGCATCCGCACGCGGTCAATCCCGACCGGGCCCTGAGGCGCGAGGCGGTCGCGCGGGAGTGGCCGGTACTGGTGTTCAGCAAGCCGGTACGGCTGAAGCAGCGGCTGCCCGGCCTGTCCGTGCCCGCGCGGCCCGCGCTCGTCGCCGCCGTGGCGGTCGGTGCCGCCGCCGCCACCGCCGGGCTGGTCTGGTACGCGAGCCGCCGGCGGGCGACCGCTCTCGCATCGGCCTGAGCCGCAGGAGACTTGCCCCGACCTGGGGCGATACGGGGTGTCCGAATAGCCCTGGATCGCCCCGGAAAGTAAAGAACCCGGGCCAGGGGTTTCACTCCGCTCCGAAGCGAGGTACAAAGGAGTCACGGCCCGCGAGACCAAAGAACATCCGAGAGGATCATCTTTAAAACGCAGTAAGGCCCACGGACCGAAGCAGGAACGCCGAGCACCCACGCGACGTCGACCCGTCGATTACGGGCCAGCCGCACCAGGCCACGGGCAAAGTACCCGGCCTGATGGGCAACATCGAGGACGCTTGGTAACTGGGCGTGAATGCCAGCGGCGACACCAGAGCAGTACGGTGTCGCCGCAACCCTTTGTCCGGGCCCGTACCGGCCGTACGGGCCGCGCCGGCCCTACCGGCCGGGCCTATGCCGCTCCGCGCTGGAGCGCCTCGCACACCGCCGTCGACTCGCGTGCGCCGAGCTCGACCGCGCGGCCGCAGTGCGCGATCCAGGCCGCCATCCCCTCCGCGCTGCCGGACACGTAGCCCTTGAACGCCTCCAGGTAGGCCTGCGCCCCCTGTTCGGCGTGACCGACCTCCGCCGGGCAGATCGCCTTCGGGTCCAGGCCGCTGTTGATCAGCACGATCCGCTCCGCGGCCCGCGCCACCAGGCCGTTGTACGAGGCGAAGGGCCGCAGCGCCAGCAGTTCGCCGTGCACCACCGCCGCCGTCACCAGGGCCGGTGCCGACCCGCCCGCGATGACCACCCGGGACAGCCCGTCGAGCCGGCCCGCCACCTCGTCGGCGTCCGGGAGCGGGAGGTCCACCAGGGGCTCGTCCACCGGTTCACCGGCCAGCCTCGGACGGCCCACCACGTCCCCCGCCTCGGCCCTGCCGGACGCGACCAGGTGCAGCCGGGCGAGCACGCGCATCGGGGACTGCCGCCAGATGCTCAGCAGCTGGCCGCCCTCCGCCGTCAGACGCAGCGCCGCGCCGACCGTCAGCGCCTCCGGGTCCGCGCCGAAGTCGGTCCGCCGGCGCACCTCCTCCAGCGCCCAGTCGGCCCCCGACAGCGCCGCACTGCCCCGGGCGCCGCGCAGCGCGGCCTCCGAGGTGATCTCCCCGCCGCGCCGGCGCATGACCCGGTGCCCGTAGACCCGGTCCACGGCGTTGCGTACGGATTCCACGGACTCGGCGACGCCCGGGAGGGCACCCAGGGCCGCCAGCGGGTCGGAAGCGCTACTCATAAGTAGGGAGCCTACGCACTGCGGGCCCATAGCACCGACCCCTCCTTGGAGTGGTCTTCTTCACTCACCTTGACCACACCCCGCTGTCGAACCACTACGCTTGGTGAACATGAAGATCGCTTTCGTGGGAAAGGGCGGCAGCGGCAAGACGACGCTGTCCTCCCTCTTCATCCGCCACCTCGCAGCCAGTGGAGCCCCCGTCGTCGCGGTGGACGCCGACATCAACCAGCACCTCGGGGCGGCCCTCGGGCTCACCGAGGAGGAGGCCGCCGCGCTGCCCGCGCTGGGCGCGCACCTCCCCCTGATCAAGGAGTACCTGCGCGGCTCGAACCCGCGGATCTCCTCGGCCGACAGCATGATCAAGACGACGCCGCCCGGGACCGGTTCGCGCCTGCTGCGGGTCGACGAGGACAACCCCGTCTACGAGGCCTGCGCGCGGACGGTGCTGCTGGACGGTGACCCCGTGCGGCTGATGGCGACGGGCCCCTTCACCGAGTCGGACCTGGGGGTGGCCTGCTACCACTCCAAGGTCGGGGCGGTCGAGCTCTGCCTCAACCACCTGGTCGACGGGCCGGACGAGTACGTCGTCGTCGACATGACGGCCGGGTCCGACTCCTTCGCCTCGGGCATGTTCACCCGCTTCGACATGACCTTCCTGGTCGCCGAGCCGACCCGCAAGGGCGTCTCGGTCTACCGCCAGTACAAGGAGTACGCCCGGGACTTCGGGGTGTCCCTGCGGGTCGTCGGCAACAAGGTGCAGGGGCCGGAGGACATCGAGTTCCTCCAGGACGAGGTGGGCGAGGACCTGCTGGTCACCTTCGGGCACTCGGACTGGGTGCGGGCGATGGAGCGGGGCCGGCCGGCCCCGTTCGGGCTGCTGGAGGCGACCAACCGGATCGCCCTGCAGGCCCTCCGGGAAGCGGCGCAGGACTCCTACTCCGGCCGCGACTGGGGCAAGTACACCGAGCAGATGGTCCACTTCCACCTGCGCAACGCGGAGAGCTGGGGCAACGCCAAGACCGGGATCGACCTGGCGGAGCAGGTCGATCCCGGCTTCGTCCTCCACGAGGGCCTGGTCAGCCCTCGTCAGGCTCTCCGGCCGGCCCCTCAGCCGGCTTGACCCTGCCCGCCGCCGGGGCGGCCGGGGCGGCCGGCGGCCCCGCGGTGAGGAACTTCGTCCAGCCCTCCTTGGGCGCCTGGCCTACCTCCAGGCCGCGCAGCCAGTCGAGCGTCTTCGGGTCCTGGGCGTCCAGCCAGTCGGCCAGTTCGCGGAAGGGCACGCAGCGGACCTCCGGCTGGCCGCACATGCTCTTGATGGACTCCTCGACGGCGCGCATGTAGGTGCCGCCGTTCCACGACTCGAAGTGGTTGCCGATGATCAGCGGTGCGCGGTTGCCCTGGTAGGCCCGGTCGAAGGCCTGCTTGAGGCCGTCGCGCATCTGGTCGCCCCAGTACTGGTGCTGGGAGGGGTCGCCCTGGGTGGTCGTACCGGACTGGTTGACCATGTAGTTGTAGTCCATGCTCAGCGTGTCGAAGGCCCGGCCGGGCATCGGCACCAGCTGGAGCGGCAGGTCCCACAGCCCGTCCGTCTTCTTGGGCCAGACCTGCTTGCTGATCCCGCTGGAGTCGTAGCGGAAGCCCATGTCCTTGGCCGCCAGCATGAAGTTCTTCTGGCCCTCGAGGCAGGGGGTGCGGGCGCCGATGAGCTCCTTGTCGTAGTCGAAGGGGAGCGGGTCCATCTCCTTCAGGCCGGCGTTCGTCTTCCAGTTCTTGACGAAGGACTTGGCCTGGTTGATCTCGCTCTTCCACTCCTCGACGGACCAGGTGCCGACGCCGCCGTCCGGGCCGCAGAAGTGGCCGTTGAAGTGGGTGCCGATCTCGTTGCCCTCCAGCCAGGCCGCGCGGACCTGGGTGGCGGTGTCCTTGATGCCCTGGAGGTCGCCGAAACCGATGTCCGAGCGGCCCGGCGAGTGCTGCGGCGCGGTGTAGAGGGAACGCTTCTCCTCCGGCAGCATGTACACGCCGCTGAGGAAGTAGGTCATCCGCGCGTTGTACTCCTTGCCGACCTCACGGAAGTGCGAGAAGAGCTTCTGACTGTCCTCGCCGGCCCCGTCCCACGAGAACACCACGAACTGCGGCGGCTTCTCACCGGGCTTCAGCTTCTGCGGCTTGCTCACGTTCGGCTGCGGACCGGTGTAGGCGGTCGAGCCGTCGCCGATGGGCCGGTTGACACTGCCGGGCGCCTCGGGGGCGGCGGCGCCCTTCCTCCCGTTCGGCGAGCCGGGGGCCCCGCGCCCGGCGGAGCCCGAGCCGCTGCACCCGGCGGCGCACAGGACCAGGGCCGTGGCGACCAGCCCGCCGGCGATCTTCTTCGTGGCGGCCATCATCCGCACACCTCTCCCTCGCAGTACCGATGCAGGACGTTCGCGAGGCAACGTCCCATGCGGTGCGGTTTTAGGAAGGTGTGACAAGCCAGACAAAATGCTTAATCACTCTCAAGGGTGGGTTTCTAGGCCGTTTGCCCGTATTCCCTCCCACCCTTCTTTACTCTCCATTACCATCCATTTACCGAGTGTTGAGACTCCCGCCGCTTCATCCCTCCGCAGAGGAGACGGGACCCCATGACAGCCACCGCATCAGCCCCATCCGCCGCCCGGCAGCGACCGGGTGCGAGGAACTTCCGCAAGGACCTCCCGGCCGACCTGTCCGCTTCCGCGGCCGTCTTCCTGATCGCCCTGCCGCTCTCCCTCGGCATCGCACTGGCCACCGGCGCCCCCCTCCAGGCGGGGCTGGTGGCCGCGGCGGCGGGCGGGATCGTGGCCGGGCGGCTCGGCGGCGCACCCCTCCAGGTGAGCGGCCCCGCCGCCGGACTCACGGTCGTGACCGCCGAGTTGATCCAGCGTTACGGGTGGCGCACCACCTGCGCCATCACCGTCCTCGCGGGCTGCTGCCAGCTCGGGCTCGCCTTCCTGCGCACCGCGCGGTCCGCGCTCATGGTGAGCCCCGCCATCGTCCACGGGATGCTCGCGGGCATCGGCGTGACCATCGCGCTGGCCCAGCTGCACATCGTGCTCGGCGGCACCCCGCAGAGCTCGGCCGTGGCCAATGTGGCGGGTCTGCCAGCCCAGTTGTCCCATCCCCATCCGGCCGCGCTGGCGGTGAGCGCGCTGACGCTGTGCGTCCTGCTCGGCTGGAACCGGCTGCCCGGCCGGGTGGGCCGGGCCCTGCGCAAGGTGCCGGCCGCGCTGGCCGCCGTCGCCTCGGCCACGGCGTTCGCCGCCCTGGCCGGGCTCGCCCTGCCCCGGGTCGACCTGCCCTCCTGGAGCAGCCACGCGCTGCCCGAGCCGCCCCGGGGGCCGGTGCTCGGGCTGATCGCCGCCGTGCTCACGATCACCCTGGTCGGCAGCGTGGAGTCCCTGCTCTCCTCGGTCGCCACCGACAAGCTGATCGCCGCCGAGCGCGATACGCGAGGCCGCCCGCCCCGCGCCGACCTCGACCGCGAACTGCGCGGCCAGGGCGCGGCGAACATCGTCTCCGGGCTGCTGGGCGGACTGCCCGTCACGGGTGTGGCCGTGCGCAGCGTGGCGAACGTGAAGTCGGGCGCCGTCAGCCGGAAATCAGCCATGTTCCACGGACTCTGGGTGGTGCTCGCGGCCGGGCTGCTCGTCCCGGTGCTAGACCTGATCCCGCTCGCCGCCCTGGCCGCGCTGGTGATGTTCGTCGGCGTCCAGATGGTCAGCATCACCCATCTGCGGACGGTCACCCGGCACCGCGAGGTCCTGGTCTACGCGACCACGATCGCCGCCGTGGTGCTGGGCGGGGTGCTGGAGGGCGTGGCCGTCGGGATCGCGGTGGCCGTGGCCCTGGCGCTGCGACGGCTGACCCGGACCCGGATCTCGATGGAGGAGGCCGGGGGCGTCCACCGGATCACCGCGCGCGGGCAGCTGACCTTCCTGGCGGTCCCCCGGCTGAGCCGGGTGCTGAACCAGGTGCCGCACGGCGGGCACGCGGTGGTCGAGCTGGACGGCTCGTTCATGGACCACGCGGCCTACGAGACCCTGCACGACTGGCAGGAGTCGCACCTGGCGCACGGGGGTTCGCTCGAACTGACCGGCCGGGGCGGCGCGGCGTTCTCCGGCGGAGCCCCGGAGGCGGCGGGCGGCCTCGCTCCCGGCGGGGACGGGGGCCCCGGCGCGCGGGAGGGCACGGCGTCCGGCGGCCACCGGGCCGAGGCGGGCCGGGGGTCGCACCAGTGCTGCCGCCCCTGGACGCCGTGGCAGAACCACTGCGACCACCGGGCCGCCGCGGCCACGCTCACCGCCCGGGCGGAGGAGGGCGGCGCCGCCGGGGCCGAGGGCGCGGTCGCCCGTACGATTCCCGGCGCGGCCGGGGCTCCCGGCGGCGCGGCGGCCGCCGCCGTGCGGCCCGGGGCGGGGCAACTCGCGAGCGGGATCGGCGCCTTCCAGCGGGACACGGCCCCGCACGTGCGCGAGGAGCTGGCCCGGCTGGCGCGCGAGGGGCAGCGGCCCTCGCAGCTCTTCCTGACGTGTGCGGACTCCCGCCTGGTCACCAGCATGATCACCGCCAGCGGCCCGGGCGACCTGTTCACCGTGCGCAACGTGGGCAACCTCGTCCCGCTGCCCGGCGCGGAGTCCGGCGACGACTCCGTCGCGGCGGCCATCGAGTACGCCGTGGACGTGCTCCAGGTCGCCAGCATCACCGTGTGCGGGCACTCGGGCTGCGGGGCCATGCAGGCCCTGCTCAACTCACGTCCGGGTGCTCCGATCACCCCGCTGACCCGCTGGCTCAGGCACGGCCTGCCCAGCCTGGAGCGGATGGGCAGCAGGCACCACGCCTGGGCCCGGATCTCGGGGCGGCTGCCGGCCGACGCCGTGGAGCAGCTCTGCCTGACCAACGTGGTGCAGCAGCTGGAGCACCTGCGGGCCCACGAGTCGGTGGCCCGGCGACTCGCCGAAGGGACGCTCGAACTGCACGGGATGTACTTCCACGTGGGGGAGGCCCAGGCCTATCTCCTGTCCGCCGGGGAGGACTTCTTCGACTGTCGGGTTTTCGACACCGTCGGCCAGAACGCCTGACCAGAGGCCCTCCCGAACCGATACCCTCCCGTATCCGTGCAAGCTGTCGGCCCCTTCCCGCACCAGTCGCGGAAGGGGCCGTCCGCACGCCGCAGGCCGGCGCCGGCGCGCCGTGCGCGCGGCGGCCGGCACGGGCCCAGTCGTGGTATAGGTCTAAACCAATTTTCGGCAACCCCTTGTCACCTGGGCGTCTGACTGATGAGCTGTCCCCGGGGACTCAGCTATGCCCGGGGGACAACGGACACCCTGGGAAAGGGAGATGTCGTGAGCAACGAAAGCCTGGCCAACCTGCTGAAAGAGGAGCGGCGGTTCGCACCGCCCGCCGAGCTGGCCGCCACCGCGAATGTGACCGAGGCCGCGTACGCGCGGGCCGACGCGGACCGGCTGGGCTTCTGGGCCGAGCAGGCCCGACGGCTTTCCTGGGACACCGAGCCCACCGAGACCCTCGACTGGAGCAACCCGCCCTTCGCGAAGTGGTTCGCCGACGGCAAGCTGAACGTCGCGTACAACTGCGTGGACCGGCACGTGGCGGCCGGCAACGGCGAGCGCGTCGCCATCCACTTCGAGGGCGAGCCCGGCGACAGCCGCTCGATCACCTACGCCCAGCTCAAGGACGAGGTCTCGCAGGCCGCGAACGCCCTCACCGAGCTCGGCGTCCAGGCGGGCGACCGGGTCGCCGTCTACCTGCCGATGATCCCCGAGGCGGTCGTCGCGATGCTCGCGTGCGCCCGCGTCGGCGCCGCGCACTCGGTGGTCTTCGGCGGCTTCTCCGCCGACGCCGTCGCCTCCCGCATCCAGGACGCCGACGCCAAGCTGGTCATCACCGCCGACGGCGGCTACCGCCGCGGCAAGCCCAGCGCGCTCAAGCCCGCCATCGACGAGGCCGTCGCCAAGTGTCCGCAGGTCGAGCACGTCCTCGTCGTCCGCCGCACGGGCCAGGACACCGCCTTCACCGAGGGCCGCGACCTGTGGTGGCACGAGCTCGTCGGCCGCCAGTCCACCGAGCACACCCCGCAGGCCTTCGACGCCGAGCACCCGCTCTTCATCCTCTACACCTCGGGGACCACGGGTAAGCCCAAGGGCATCCTGCACACCTCCGGCGGCTACCTCACGCAGGCCTCGTACACCCACCACGCCGTCTTCGACCTGAAGCCGGAGAGCGACGTCTACTGGTGCACCGCCGACATCGGCTGGGTCACCGGGCACTCCTACATCGTCTACGGCCCGCTGGCCAACGGCGCCACGCAGGTGATGTACGAGGGCACGCCGGACACCCCGCACCAGGGCCGGTTCTGGGAGGTCGTGCAGAAGTACGGCGTCACGATCCTCTACACCGCGCCCACCGCGATCCGCACGTTCATGAAGTGGGGCGACGACATCCCCGCCAAGTTCGACCTGTCGAGCCTGCGCGTGCTCGGCTCGGTCGGCGAGCCGATCAACCCCGAGGCCTGGGTCTGGTACCGCAAGCACATCGGCGGCGACCGCTGCCCGATCGTGGACACCTGGTGGCAGACCGAGACCGGCGCGATGATGATCTCCCCGCTCCCGGGCGTCACCGCCACCAAGCCGGGCTCGGCCCAGCGCGCCCTGCCCGGCATCGGCGCCACCGTCGTCGACGACGAGGGGCACGAGGTCCCGAACGGCGGAGGCGGCTACCTGGTCCTCACCGAGCCGTGGCCGTCGATGCTGCGCACCATCTGGGGCGACGACCAGCGGTTCATCGACACCTACTGGTCCCGCTTCGAGGGCCGCTACTTCGCGGGCGACGGCGCCAAGAAGGACGACGACGGCGACATCTGGCTCCTGGGCCGCGTCGACGACGTGATGCTGGTGTCGGGCCACAACATCTCCACCACCGAGGTGGAGTCGGCGCTCGTCTCCCACCCCGCGGTCGCCGAGGCCGCCGTGGTCGGTGCGGCCGACGAGACCACCGGCCAGGCGATCGTGGCCTTCGTCATCCTGCGCGGCAGCGCCTCGGAGACGGACGGACTGGTCGCGGAGCTGCGCAACCACGTGGGCGCCACGCTCGGGCCGATCGCCAAGCCGAAGCGGATCCTGCCGGTGCAGGAGCTGCCGAAGACCCGCTCCGGCAAGATCATGCGGCGTCTGCTGCGCGACGTGGCGGAGAACCGCGAGGTCGGTGACGTCACCACGCTCGCCGACTCCTCGGTGATGGACCTCATCCAGACGAAGCTGCCCAGCGCCTCCGACGAGGACTGACCCGCGGCGGGCTCGAACCGCCCTGGAGGGCGTCTGGCGCACAGCGCGCCGGACGCCCTCCGTCCGTTTAAGGTGAAGATCACCCGATACGACCGAACGGACCCTGTAAAATATGAGAAGCGTCAAGATTTGACGCTCTAAAAGTCTCCACGTCTCTGGGTGCGCCGGGAAGTCTGGTCGGCAACTGCATGTGTCATGCCGTCGACCGACCGGAGGTTCCCCCGTGGCCGCCACGCCCGCACCCCGCCGCAAGCTCCTCGGACGTCTCTCCCTCCCCGAGCGCCGCTTCGTCGCGGACGCGCTGCGCACCGAGACCGTCGGCGGCGTGCTGCTGCTGGTGGCGGCGATCGCCGCCCTCCTGTGGGCGAACATCCCTGCCCTGTCGGACGGCTACGACAGCGTCCGGTCCTTCCACATAGGCCCCGCCGCCCTCGGCCTGGACCTCTCGCTCCAGCACTGGGCGGCCGACGGACTGCTCGCCGTCTTCTTCTTCGTCGCCGGCATCGAGCTCAAACGCGAACTCGTCGCGGGCGACCTGAGCGACGCCAAGGCCGCCGCGCTCCCCGTCATCGCCGCCCTGTGCGGCATGGCCGTACCGGCCCTGGTCTACCTGCTGGTCAACACCCTCGGCGGCGGCTCCACCGACGGCTGGGCGGTCCCCACCGCCACCGACATCGCCTTCGCCCTCGCCGTCCTCGCGGTCATCGGCACCTCGCTGCCCTCCGCGTTGCGCGCCTTCCTGCTGACCCTCGCCGTCGTCGACGACCTCTTCGCCATCCTGATCATCGCGGTGTTCTTCACCGGCAGCATCGACTTCGCGGCACTGGGCGGCGCCGTGGCGGGCCTGGTCCTCTTCTGGTTCCTGCTGCGCTCCGGCGTGCGCGGCTGGTACGTCTACGTCCCGCTCGCCCTGGTCATCTGGGGCCTGATGTACAACAGCGGGGTCCACGCCACCATCGCCGGCGTCGCCATGGGCCTGATGCTGCGCTGCACCCGCCGGGAAGGGGAGCACCACTCCCCCGGCGAGCACATCGAGCACCTGGTCCGGCCCCTGTCGGCCGGCCTGGCCGTGCCCCTCTTCGCCCTGTTCTCCGCCGGGGTCTCCCTCTCGGACCACGCGATCGCGCAGGTCTTCACCCGCCCGGAGACCCTCGGTGTGGTCCTCGGCCTGGTCGTCGGCAAGACGGTGGGCATCTTCGGCGGCACCTGGCTGGCCGCCCGCTTCACCCGGGCCGAGCTGAGCGAGGACCTCGCCTGGCCCGACGTGCTGGCCGTGGCCTCGCTCGCCGGCATCGGCTTCACCGTCTCCCTCCTGATCGGCGAACTCGCCTTCACCGAGGACCCCGTCCTCACCGACGAGGTCAAGGCCGCCGTCCTGCTCGGCTCGCTCATCGCGGCGGTCGTCGCGGGCATCATGCTCAAGCTGCGCAACCGCAAGTACCGCGCCCTGACCGAGGCGGAGGAGCGCGACGAGGACCGCGACGGGATCCCGGACATCTACGAGGAGGGCAACCCGGAGTACCACCTGCGGATGGCGCGGATCCACGAGGAGAAGGCCGCCGAGCACCGCCGCCGGGCCGCCGCCACCGCCCTGGCCGCGGGCCCGGAGCCGCACGACGGCGCGGACGAAGCCACGGGCGGGTCCAGCACACGGGCCGACCGTCCGGCATGATCTGACTGACGACGGAGGACAGCCGCCGGCAGACGACGACAGAGGGAGACAGAGATGAGCGCAGTGGACCAAGGGGCTCCGGGGGCCGAGCGCACCCTGGGCCAGCTCGTCGCCGCGGCCACCGCCGAGATGTCCGCCCTGGTGCACGACGAGATCGCGCTCGCCAAGGTGGAGATCAAGCAGGACGTCAAGCGCGCGGGCATCGGCAGCGGCGCCGCGATCGCGGCCGGCGTGCTCGTGCTCTTCTCCCTCCCCGTACTGAGTTTCGCCGCGGCCTACGGCATCCACAACCTCGGTCTGGGGCTCGCCTGGTCCTTCCTCATCGTCGGCGGCGCGTTCTGGCTGCTGGCGGGCCTGGTCGGGCTGCTCGCGGTGGCGAAGTTCAAGAAGATCAAGCCGCCGGTGAAGACGATGGACTCCGTCAAGCAGACGGCGGCGCTGGTGGGAACCGTCAAGCCGCATCCGCGGCCGTTGAGTGACCAGGCCGTGGGTGTGGCACGCTCGTCCTCATGACAGCCCCCTCGCCGGACTCCAGCACTCCGCCCACCGCCGCCACGGCGGTACGGATCGACCTGCCGGACGGCAGGGCGGTGACCCACCGGGACGTCGCCGCCAACGGCGCCCGGTTCCACGTCGCGGAGCTCGGCGACGGGCCGCTGGTCCTCCTGCTGCACGGCTTCCCGCAGTTCTGGTGGACCTGGCGGCACCAGCTGACCGCCCTCGCGGACGCCGGGTACCGGGCGGTCGCGATGGACCTGCGCGGAGTGGGCGGCAGCGACCGCACCCCGCGCGGCTACGACCCGGCGAACCTCGCGCTGGACGTCACCGGGGTCATCCGGTCCCTCGGCGAACCGGACGCCGCCCTCGTCGGGCACGACCTCGGCGGCTACCTCGCCTGGACGGCCGCCGTGATGCGGCCCAAGCTGGTGCGCCGGCTGGTCGTCTCCTCCATGCCGCACCCGCGCCGCTGGCGCTCGGCCATGATGGGCGACCTCGGCCAGACCCGGGCGAGCTCCCACATCTGGGGCTTCCAGCGGCCGTTCATCCCCGAGCGGCAGCTGGTCGCCGACGACGGGGCCCTAGTGGGCGAGCTGATCCGCGAGTGGTCCGGGCCCCGGCTCCAGGAGGACGGCGCGGACGAGGAGGCGCTCGCCGTGTACCGGCGGGCGATGTGCATCCCGTCCACGGCGCACTGCTCGATCGAGCCCTACCGCTGGATGATGCGGTCGATGGCCCGCCCGGACGGGCTCCAGTTCTACCGCCGGATGAAGCGGCCGGTACGGGTGCCCACGCTGCACCTGCACGGTTCGCTGGACCCGGTGATGCGGACCCGCAGCGCCGCCGGATCCGGTGAGTACGTCGAGGCCCCCTACCGCTGGCGGCTCTTCGACGGCCTCGGGCACTTCCCCCACGAGGAGGACCCGGCCGCCTTCTCCGCCGAGCTGGTGAGCTGGCTCAAGGACCCGGAGCCCGACCGGCCCTGACGGGGCTTTGGCCAGTACCTTACGGGCCGGTGACCGGTTTCTGACGGGCCCGTAGTTTATTCGTACGACCGTCTTACGGTCGTTCAATTGCCCGGCGCATAGGCCAATTGGCCGCCCCGGACGGGGTTACCGACCTTGGAGGCCGGGCACAGCTCGTTGTATGGGCTGGACGCACGACCACGGTGACACCGCACGCGAACGCCGCTCGGCCACGGTGCCGGGCACGCACGACAGGGGGGCCGGCCGGGAAGGCCACGACCCCCGGCTCGGGATTCCGCGCATCCTGCGCCGCCGCGCCCGCTGGGTGTCGGCGCGCCTGCGCCATCCACGGGTGTAGCGGCGCACCGCTCTCCCCCTGCCCCGGGCCGGACCCGGGACGGGAGGGGGCGGCCGGGGTCAGAGGGCGCAGCCCTGGGTGTCGACCCGCCGGTCGGCGATCCTGCCGATCCGGACGTCGTCGCGGATCTCGTCCGCCGTCAGGGCGTACCCGGTGTTCGGGTCGTCGAGGGACTTCGCGAAGACGACCCCGTACACCCGGCCCTCGGGCGTGAGCAGCGGGCCGCCGGAGTTGCCCTGGCGGACGGTCGCGTAGAGCGAGTAGACGTCGCGGCGGACCGTGCCCCGGTGGTAGATGTCCGGGCCGTTGGCGTTGATCCGGCCGCGGACGCGCGCCGCGCGGACGTCGTAGCCGCCGTTCTCCGGGAAGCCGGCGACGATCGCGTCGCTGCTGCTCGTCGCGCCCTTCTCAGTGAACTCCAGGGCCGGGGCGCGCAGCTTGGGCACGTCCAGGACGGCGATGTCGCGCTCCCAGTCGTAGAGCACGACCTTGCCGTCGTAGAGCTTGCCCTCGCCGCCGACCTGCACGGTGGGCTCGACGACACCGCCGACGACATGGGCGTTGGTCATCACCTTGCCGGGGGCGAAGACGAAGCCGGTGCCCTCCAGGACCTTGCTGCAGCTGGGCGCCGTGCCGACGACCTTCACGATGGAGAGCCTGGCCTGCTGGGCCACCACGCTGCCGGCGAGCGCCGGGTCGGGCGGCTTCACCTCGGCGATGGGCTCGTTCGAGAAGGGGCTGAAGACCTGCGGGAGGCCGTTGCGGGCGAGGGTGGAGCTGAAGTCCGAGAACCAGGTGTTGGCCTGGTCGGGCAGCACCCTGGACACGCCGAGCAGCACCTTGGAGTTGCGGACCTCCTTGCCCAGCGTGGGCAGCGAGGTCCCGGCGAGGGCCGAGCCGATCAGCCAGGCCACCAGCAGCATCGCGACCACGTTGACGAGCGCGCCGCCGGTCGCGTCGAGCGCGCGCGCCGGCGACCAGGTGATGTGGCGTCTGAGGCGGTTGCCCAGATGCGTGGTCAGCGCCTGGCCGATCGAGGCGCAGATGATGATGACCACGACGGCGATCACCACGACCGTGGTGGACACCTGGGTGCCGTTGTCCGTCACCCGGTCCCAGATCAGCGGCAGCAGCGACACGGCGATGAGACCACCGCCCAGGAACCCGATCACCGACAGGATGCCGACGACGAAGCCCTGGCGGTAGCCGACGATCGCGAACCACACGGCCGCGAGCAGCAACAGGATGTCCAGCACGTTCACGAGGGTCACCGTCTCATGCGTGCCAGTCGAGCGGGACCTGACGTGAGCGGTCCCACGGGTGTTCCCAGCCCGCGTAGTGCAGGATCCGGTCGATGACTCCGGCGGTGAAACCCCAGACCAGAGCCGATTCCACGGTGAACGCGGGCCCCTGATGGCCCCTCGGGTGGACCACGGTGACCCGGTGCGCGGGGTCCGTGAGATCCGCCACGGGCACCGTGAAGACCCGGGCGGTCTCCGCCGGGTCCACGGGCCCGACCGGCGAGGGCACGCGCCACCAGCCGAGGACCGGGGTCACGACGAACTCGCTGACCGGGATGTAGAGCCGGGGCAGGACGCCGAAGAGCTGTACGCCCGCCGGGTCCAGGCCGGTCTCCTCCTCGGCCTCGCGCAGCGCGGCGCGCAGCGGCCCGGTGGTGTGCGGGTCTCCGTCCTCCGGGTCGAGGGCGCCGCCGGGGAAGGAGGGCTGGCCCGCGTGCGAGCGGAGAGTGCCGGCACGCTCCTGGAGCAGGATCTCGGGGCCGCGCGGCCCCTCCCCGAAGAGGATCAGCACGGCGGACTGGCGGCCCCCGCCGTCCTCGGGCGGCAGGAAACGGCTGAGCTGGCGGGGCCGGACCGTCCGGGCCGCCTCGACGACGGGGTCGAGCCAGCCGGGCAGCCCGGCGGTCGTGAGGGCCGGGCCTGCGGCCCACCGGTCCGCCTCGGCCGTCGTGTCGTCCTGCGTACCGCGCGTCATGGGCAACCCCTGTCCGTGTTCTCCCCGTCCGCTGAACGCGGCCCGGGTACCGATTCGTTCCGTCCGGGGCGCGCGGCGGCGCGGCCGCGCGCCCCGGGCGGCACCCGTGCCCCGCTCAGGGCTCCGTACGGGCCCCCAGGGGCGCGGCCGGGAGGCCCGGGTAGTCCGGGGGCGGGGAGAGCCGCTGGCCCGGCTGGCCGCCCTTCTCGTACTTCAGCAGCTTCTTCGCCTTCTCCGGGTCGGTCTCGCCCTCCCCGTAGGCCGGGCAGAGCGGGGCGATGGGGCAGGCGCCGCAGGCGGGCCTGCGGGCGTGGCAGATCCGGCGGCCGTGGAAGACGACGCGGTGCGAGAGCATCGTCCACTCGCTCTTGGGGAAGATCGCGCAGATCTCCGCCTCGACCTTCTCCGGGTCCTCCTGTTCGGTCCACTTGAACCGGCGCACCAGCCGTCCGAAGTGGGTGTCGACGGTGATCCCGGGGACCCCGAAGGCGTTGCCGAGGACGACGTTCGCCGTCTTGCGGCCCACTCCCGGCAGCTTCACCAGGTCCTCTATCCGGCCCGGCACCTCACCGCCGAAATCGTCGCGCAGGGCCTGCGAGAGGCCGAGGAGGGACTTCGCCTTGGCCCGGAAGAACCCGGTCGGCCGAATGATCTCCTCCAGTTCCTCCGGCACGGCCGCCGCCATGTCCTCGGGGGTCGGGTAGGCGGCGAAGAGGGCCGGGGTCGTCTGGTTCACCCGCAGGTCGGTGGTCTGCGCGGAGAGGACGGTGGCGACCAGCAGCTCGAAGGGGTTGCGGAAGTCCAGCTCCGGATGGGCGTACGGGTACACCTCGGCGAGCTCGCGGTTGATGCGGCGGGCCCGGCGGATCATGGCGAGGCGGGACTCCGGCTTCGCCGCCCGGGGCGCCCCGGCCGCCGCCTTGGACGCCTTGGCCGCCTTGGACGCTTTCGCGGGCGTGGCGGGCTTCGCGGGCGCGGCGGCCCCGTCGGTCCCGGCCGTCTTCACGGCCCGCGGTTTCTTGGCCGAACCTTTGCCCTGGGGGGCAGGTCGGCCCTTTTCGGGCACCGCCGCGGGGGCTTGTTCGCCCACGGCTGAATTCTGGGCCGCCGTCACTCCCGCGGACCCCTTGGCCTGTGCTCTCACCGGCATATTGGACACCCGGCCAGCCTAAGGCCGGGGCCTGACACCCCGCCCGGACCTCGGGTAACACCACTCCGATCGGCCTCTCGCCGCACAGCACGCCCCTCCGTCCGGCATCCTTGTGATTGATCGCACTGTTTGAGCCGTCCGGCAAAATGGGGAACGGTCCCCACTGGCCGGTCGACATAGGAGAGAGACTCGTGGACGACGTTCTGCGGCGCGCCCCGCTCTTCGCGGCGCTCGATGACGAGCAGGCCGCGGAGCTCCGCGCCTCCATGGGCGAGGTGACCCTCGCACGCGGTGACGCCCTGTTCCACGAGGGCGACCCCGGTGACCGGCTGTACGTCGTGACCGAGGGCAAGGTGAAGCTGCACCGCACCTCCCCCGACGGCCGCGAGAACATGCTGGCCGTCCTCGGCCCCGGCGAGCTGATCGGCGAGCTGTCGCTCTTCGACCCGGGCCCGCGCACCGCCACCGCCACCGCCCTGACCGAGGTCAAGCTCCTCGGCCTGGGCCACAGCGACCTCCAGCCGTGGCTGAACGCCCGCCCCGAGGTCGCGACCGCGCTGCTGCGCGCCGTCGCCCGGCGCCTGCGCAAGACCAACGACCAGATGTCCGACCTGGTCTTCTCCGACGTCCCGGGCCGTGTGGCCCGTGCGCTCCTCGACCTGTCGCGCCGCTTCGGCGTGCAGTCGGAGGAGGGCATCCACGTCGTCCACGACCTGACGCAGGAGGAGCTGGCCCAGCTCGTCGGCGCCTCCCGCGAGACCGTGAACAAGGCCCTCGCCGACTTCGCGGGCCGCGGCTGGCTGCGCCTGGAGGCGCGCGCCGTGATCCTGCTGGACGTGGAGCGGCTCGCCAAGCGCTCGCGCTGACGCGGCACGGAGTTTCACCGAGGGGTCCCGTCCGGCTGCCGGACGGGGCCCCTCGGCGCGTTGTGCGGCGCCGGCGGTAAATGCGTGGGACCGGGGGCGTACGGCGTGCAGAGTGGGGCCCATGGACCACAGAGGGCTGGACGCGGACGGGTACATCGAGCGGGAGGGTTCCCTCGGGCGGATCCAGCCCGGCTTCGCGGACCTCGTCGCCGCCGCGCGGGGCCGCCTCGTGGAGGCGTACGGCAACCGGCTGCACAGCGCCTACCTGTACGGCTCCGTGCCGCGCGGCACCGCCCGGCCCGGGCGCTCGGACCTCGACCTGCTGATCGCCCTGCACCGGGAGCCCGCCGCCGAGGACCGGGACACGGCCGAGGTGCTGGGCCGCGGGCTCGACCAGGACTTCCCGCAGATCGACGGCGTCGGGATCCTGCTGTACGGCAAGGAACGGCTGCTGAGCGAGCGGGAACGATACGACCTGGGCTGGTTCCTGGCCTGCCTGTGCACCCCGCTGCTCGGCCCCGACCTGGCCGAGCACCTGCCCCGGTACCGTCCCGACGGCCTGCTCGCCCGCGAGACCAACGGCGACCTGGCCGCCCTGCTGCCCCGGTGGCGGGCCCGGTTCGAGGCCGCCTCGGAGCCGGCCGAGTTCCGCCGGATGAACCGGTTCTTCTCCCGGCACCTGGTGCGGACCGCCTTCACCATGGTCATGCCCGAGTGGGGCGGCTGGACGAGCGACCTCACCGAGTCCGCCGAGGTCTTCGGCCGCTACCACCCGGAGCGGGCCGCGCAGCTGCGGGAGGCGGCCGCCGTGGCCCTGGCCCCGGTCGACGACCCGGCCGTGGCGCGCCGGTACCTGGACGACCTCGGGCCGTGGCTGGCCGCCGAGTACGGGGCCCGGCACGGCACGAAGGCCCCGCGCCCGGAGGCTTAGACCTTGAGGTCGAGGGACTCGACGGCCTTCTTGGCCTCCGCCAGGCCCGCGCCGGTGATCTCGCGGTAGGCCTTGATCGCCGAGACGGTCCGGCCCTCGCGCATCAGCGCGCGTACGGCGTCCAGCCCGGCCGGCTCCGGCTCCTCGATGCCCAGGTGGTCCAGGACCAGGCCGAGCCGCCGCTCCAGCCGGTCCGCCCGGTCCTGGAGGGCCCGCATCCGCAGCGTCACGGTCGAGGTGATCCACCCCGCTGCGGCGAGCAGGGCCAGCAGGACGTAGAGCGTGTTCATTCAGGTCCCCCCGGGATCAGTCCGTGATCTCGAAGGTACTCGAGCTGGGCGCGGACGGACCATTCGGCGGCGGGCCACAGGGAGCGGTCCACGTCCGCGTAGACGTGGGCGACGACGGCCTCGGGGGTCAGGAGGCCGTCCTCCACCGCCGTCTCGACCTGGGCGAGCCGGTGGGCGCGGTGGGCCAGGTAGTACTCCACGGCGCCCTGGGCGTCCTCCAGGACCGGCCCGTGGCCCGGCAGCACGGTGTGGACCCCGTCGTCGACGGTGAGGGAGCGCAGGCGGCGCAGGGAGTCCAGGTAGTCGCCCAGGCGGCCGTCGGGGTGCGCGACGACCGTCGTACCGCGGCCCAGGATCGTGTCGCCGGTGAGCACGGCCCGGTCGGCCGGCAGGTGGAAGCACAGGGAGTCCGAGGTGTGCCCGGGGGTGGGCACGACGCGCAGTTCCAGGCCTCCGGTGCGGATCACGTCCCCGGCGGCCAGGCCCTCGTCGCCCAGGCGCAGCGCGGGGTCCAGGGCGCGCACCTTGGTGCCGGTCAGCTCGGCGAAGCGGCCGGCGCCCTCGGCGTGGTCGGGGTGGCCGTGGGTGAGCAGGGTGAGCGCGACGCGCTTGCCGGCCTGCTCGGCGGTGGCGATGACGGCGCGCAGGTGGGCCTCGTCGAGGGGGCCCGGGTCGATGACGACGGCGAGCTCGGAGCCGGGCTCGGAGACCAGCCAGGTGTTGGTGCCGTCCAGGGTCATGGCCGACGGGTTGGGCGCCAGGACGTTGACCGCGCGGGCGGTCGCCGGTCCGGAGACGACCGTTCCACGGGGCTGGCCGGGCAGGGCGGCTGCGTCGGTCATGCGGGGCCTCCTCCGAGGGTGACGCGCTTGGTGAACTCGTCGTGTCCCGGCCAGCTGAGGACGACCACGCCGTCCTCCAGCGCGGCCTCGGCCAGGACCGGCGTGAGGTCCTGGGCGCCGGCCGCCGCGAGGGCGTCGGCGGCGGCCCCGTACGGCTCCAGGGAGCGCAGGGTGGAGATGGTGGGCGGCATCATCAGCAGCTCGCCGGCGTCATAGCCGGCGGCGGCGTCCTGGGGGCGGATCCAGACGGTCCGGTCGGCCTCGGTGGAGGCGTTGCGGGTGCGCTGGCCCTCCGGGAGGGCGGCGACGAAGAACCAGGTGTCGTAGCGGCGGGGCTCGAACTCGGGGGTGATCCAGCGCGCCCACGCCCCGAGCAGGTCGGAGCGCAGCAGCAGGCCGCGGCGGTCGAGGAACTCGGCGAAGGACAGCTCGCGGCCGACGAGGGCCTCCCGGTCGGCCTCCCAGTCGTCCCCGGTGGTGTCGCCGACGACGGTGTCGGGGGTCTTCCCGGCGAGGAGGACGCCGGCCTCCTCGAAGGTCTCGCGGACCGCGCCGCAGACGATCGCCTGGGCGGTGGCGGCGTCGGTCCCGAGGCGGGCCGCCCACGCCTCCTGGTCCGGGCCGGCCCAGCCGATGCGGTGGTCCTCGTCGCGGGGGTCGACCCCGCCGCCGGGGTAGGCGTAGGCGCCGCCGGCGAAGGCCATGGAGGCGCGGCGGCGCAGCATGTGCACGGCGGGGCCGGCGGGGGTGTCGCGGAGCAGCATCACCGTGGCGGCGCGCCTGGGCTCCGCCGGGGTGAGGGCGCCTTCCGCGAGGGCGCGGATGCGGGCGGGCCACTCCGGGGGGTACCACTGGCCTCCGGCGGGGGGCTCGGGCGAGGGCTGACCGTGCTGACCATTCGGCATGGCCGGATGCTACGACCATCCGGCCCGATGTTCGAGGCCCTCCCGGCCGGGGCCGCTGGGAGGGGCCCCTGTTTCCCGGGGGCTCCGCCCGGTCCCCGCGCCTCAGACGCCGGCGGGGCCGGTCACGGCCCCGCCGGTGCCCGGTCAGGCGTCCGGGGTGAGTTCCACCTGGATCTCGACCTCGACCGGCGCGTCCAGCGGGAGGACCGCCACGCCGACCGCGCTGCGGGCGTGCACGCCCTTCTCGCCGAGGATCTCGCCCAGCAGCTCGCTGGCGCCGTTCAGCACGCCGGGCTGCCCCGTGAAGTCGGGGGCCGAGGCGACGAAGCCGACGACCTTCACCACGCGGGCGATCCGGTCCAGGTCACCGACCACGGACTTCACGGCGGCCAGCGCGTTCAGCGCGCACGTCGCGGCCAGCTCCTTGGCCTGCTCCGGCGAGACCTCCGCGCCGACCTTGCCGGTCAGCGGGAGCTTGCCCTGCACCATCGGGAGCTGGCCCGCGGTGTACACGTACGCGCCCGAGCGCACCGCCGGCTGGTACGTGGCCAGCGGCGGGACGACCTCGGGGAGGGTCAGGCCGAGCTCGGCGAGCCGGGCGTCGACGGCGCCGCTCATGCCTTCTCCCGCTTGAGGTAGGCCACGAGCTGCTCGGGGTTGTTCGGGCCGGGCACGACCTGGACGAGCTCCCAGCCGTCCTCGCCCCAGGTGTCCAGGATCTGCTTGGTGGCGTGGACCAGCAGGGGGACCGTCGCGTATTCGAACTTCTTGGTCATGGGGGCGAGCGTAACGCCTGAGCGGGAGTGGTTAGGCTCGGAGGTTGTGAGCAGGCTCCAGGTGGTCAGCGGCAAGGGCGGCACCGGCAAGACCACGGTCGCCGCCGCACTCGCGCTGGCCCTCGCGCGCGAGGGCAGGCGGACTCTACTCGTGGAGGTCGAGGGCAGGCAGGGCATCGCACAGCTATTCGGCACGGAAGCGCTCCCCTACGAGGAGCGGAAGATCGCGGTCGCGCCCGGCGGGGGCGGCGGTGAGGTGTACGCGCTCGCCATCGACGCGGAACGGGCGCTGCTGGACTACCTCCAGATGTTCTACAAGCTCGGGTCGGCCGGGCGCGCCCTGAAGAAGCTCGGGGCCATCGACTTCGCGACCACCATCGCACCCGGTCTGCGGGACGTCCTGCTGACCGGCAAGGCGTGCGAGGCGGTGCGGCGCAAGGACAAGGCCGGACGGTTCGTCTACGACCACGTGATCATGGACGCGCCGCCGACCGGGCGGATCACCCGCTTCCTGAACGTCAACGACGAGGTGGCGGGGCTGGCCCGGTTCGGGCCGATCCACAACCAGGCGCAGGCCGTCATGAAGGTGCTCAAGTCCCCGGACACCGCCGTGCACCTGGTGACCCTGCTGGAGGAGATGCCCGTCCAGGAGACCTCCGACGGGATCGACGAACTGCGCGCGGCCGGACTTCCGTTCGGGCGCGTCATCGTCAACATGGTGCGCCCGCACCACCTGGACGAGGACACCCTGCGCGCGGCCGCGGAGGGCCGGCGGCCCGAGATCGCCAAGGCCCTGTCCCGGGCCGGGCTCGGCGGGGCGCGCCGGGGCGGGCTGGCGGAACGGCTGGTGGAGCCGCTGCTGGCGCAGGCCGCCGAGCACGCGAGCCGGGTGGAGCTGGAACGGGAGCAGCGCGCGGTGCTGGCGGGGCTGGACGTACCGACGTACGAACTCCCCCTGCTCGGCTCGGGGATGGAGCTGGCCGGGCTGTACGAGCTGGCGACGGAGCTGCGCAAACAGGCGGACGCCGAATGAGTGAGGGCGGGAACACCATGGGGCTGGACACGCCGCAGCGGCTGGCGGTCGACGCGCTGCTGGACGACCCGAAGACCCGGATCATCGTGTGCTGCGGCGCGGGCGGGGTCGGCAAGACCACGACGGCCGCGGCCCTGGGCGTGCGCGCCGCCGAGCGCGGGCGCAAGGCGGTGGTGCTGACCATCGACCCGGCGCGCCGGCTGGCGCAGTCGATGGGCATCGACTCGCTGGACAACACCCCGCGCAGGGTCGAGGGCGTGGACGGCGACGGCGGTGAACTGCACGCCATGATGCTGGACATGAAGCGGACCTTCGACGAGATCGTCGAGGCGCACGCCGACGGCGAGCGGGCGCGGGCGATCCTGGCGAACCCCTTCTACCAGTCCCTGTCGGCCGGTTTCGCGGGCACGCAGGAATACATGGCGATGGAGAAGCTGGGCCAGCTGCGGTCGAAGGACGACTGGGACCTGATCGTCGTGGACACCCCGCCGAGCCGGTCCGCGCTGGACTTCCTCGACGCGCCCAAGCGCCTCGGGTCCTTCCTGGACGGGAAGTTCATCAGGGTGCTGATGGCTCCGGCGAAGGTCGGCGGGCGGGCGGGGATGAAGTTCCTGAACGTCGGCATGTCGATGATGACCGGCACGCTGAGCAAGCTGATGGGGGCCTCGCTGCTGAAGGACGTGCAGACGTTCGTGGCGGCGATGGACACGATGTTCGGCGGGTTCCGCACCCGCGCGGACGCGACGTTCCGCCTGCTCCAGGCGCCGGGCACGGCCTTCCTGGTGGTCGCGGCGCCCGAGCCGGACGCGCTGCGCGAGGCGGCGTACTTCGTGGAGCGGCTGGCCGCGGAGAAGATGCCGCTGGCGGGCCTGGTGCTGAACCGGGTGCACGGGAGCGACGCGCGGCAGCTGTCGGCGGAGCGGGCGCTGGCGGCCGCAGAGAATCTTGAAGAAGGCGGCATTGTCGATCAGGAGTCCGGGAAAGCTGGACTTCGTGACGCCGCCGACGACGGCTCCCCCGCCGTGGACGACGCGCAAGACGTGCACGATGTACAGGACGTACCGAACGCGCAGGACGTACAGAACGCGCAAGACGCCGTCGTGGAAAGCGCGGTGGACGGCGCGGGAGTCGCGGAGGGTGTGAGTGGTCCCGGTGATGCTGACGCGATCACCGCGGGGCTGCTGCGCCTGCACGCGGAGCGGATGCAGGTGATCGCGCGGGAACAGCGCACGCGCGACCGCTTCACCTCGCTGCATCCCGAGGTGGCGGTGGCCGAAGTGGCCGCCCTGCCCGGCGATGTGCACGACCTCGCCGGGCTGCGGGCCATCGGTGAGCGACTCGCGGCCGGGGTTCCGGCCGGAGCTTGAGCGTACGTACGAGGGAGCCGGCGCGGCGCCGGGGTGGTTACCCGGCTGCCGCGTAGGTCTCGTACGCCACGTCGATCTCCGCGCCGACATCCACGGTGAGGATGCCGGTACTGCGCTCGTACTCCGTGCGAGCGGTTTCGAGCAGCCGTCGCCACGAGGTGACGGTGGGACGCCTGCGCAACAAGGCGCGGCGTTCCCGCTCGGTCATTCCGCCCCACACGCCGAACTCCACACGATTGTCGAGCGCGTCGGCCAGGCACTCGGTCCGCACCGGGCATCCGGTGCACACCGCCTTGGCCCTGTTCTGTGCCGCTCCTTGAACGAACAGTTCATCCGGATCGGTAGTGCGGCAGGCTGCCTGCGCACTCCAGTCGGTTACCCAGCCCATCCCGGTGCCGTCCTCTCCCGAATCGAGGCTCCCCCACGGCGGTAGCGGCATATTCACCGCTGCCAGTTGAGGACGTTACGGAAGGCGGGGACGGTGCAACACCCCCGACGGGCCCAATCTTGAATGGTCCGAACGGACTATGGGTAAGCGGCAGATCACCCGACGGAGTGATCCGGCGACATGCCCGGCCATTCCGGCGATTCGGGTGAAATCAGGGAAGCGCCGGTGAGCGGCCGTCAGAGCGAAGGACGAGATTCGGACATGCGTCCACCCCATTCGGGAAGGGTGAAAATCAAGCCGAAGGGTTGATGTCGCACCGCACTGCTGTGACAGTTGGGGACAGCTTAGGCCAAGGCATTCGCGCGTGTCCGGCGAATGAGAACGTAGGCTGCCCTCTATGGGAAAGAAGCGCTCGGGCGCAGGGCTCACGGGGCCACAGCAGGCCACCAGGTTCCTCGGTTTGTCGGTTCTCTCCGGAGTCGTTCTCGCCGGCATCGCGATCCCGGGCGCCGGTGCGCTGGGTCTCGCCGCCAAGGGCACCGTCGAGGGCTTCGATGAGATCCCGGCCAATCTCAAGACGCCTCCGCTGAGCCAGCGGACCACCATTCTGGACGCCGAGGGTGGCCTGATCGCCACGGTCTATTCGCGGGACCGGCAGGTGGTCCCGCTCACGGCCATCTCGCCGTACATGCAGAAGGCGATCGTCGCGATCGAGGACTCCCGTTTCTACGAGCACGGCGCCGTAGACCTCAAGGGCATCCTGCGCGCGGTCAACCGCAACGCGCAGGAGGGCGGCGCCGCACAGGGCGCCTCCACGCTGACGCAGCAGTACGTGAAGAACGTCTTCGTCGAGGAGGCCGGCGACGACCCGGCCAAGGTCGCCGAGGCGCAGCAGAAGAGCCTGGGCCGCAAGATCCGCGAGCTGAAGTACTCGATCCAGGTCGAGGAGGAGCTCGGAAAGAAGAAGATCCTCGAGAACTACCTCAACATCACCTACTTCGGGCAGGCGGCCTACGGGATCGAGTCCGCGGCGCAGCGCTACTTCAGCAAGCCGGCCAAGGACCTGACCCTGGACGAGTCGGCGCTGCTGGCCGGCGTCGTCCAGTCGCCGAGCCGGTTCGACCCGGTGAACGACGCCCAGGAGGCGATGAAGCGCCGCAACGTCGTCCTCCAGCGGATGGCCGACGTGAAGGACATCTCGCAGGCCGAGGCGGACGAGGCGAAGAAGCTGCCGGTCACCCTGAAGGTGACCCGCCCGAAGAACGGCTGCATCACCGCGGTCAAGGGCGCGGGCTTCTTCTGCGACTACGTGCGCAACACCTTCCTGTCGGACACGGTCTTCGGCAAGACCCGCGAGGAGCGGGCGAAGATCTGGAACCAGGGCGGCCTGACGATCCGCACCACCCTGGACCCGCAGTCCCAGGACGCCGCGAACAACTCGATCCGGGACCACGTCAACCAGGACGACTCGATCGCCACGGCCGTGACCATGGTCCAGCCGGGCACCGGCCGCGTCCTGGCCATGGGCCAGTCCAAGCCGTACGGCTTCGGGAAGAACGAGACGCAGATCAACTACTCCGTCGACAAGCGGATGGGCGGCTCCAACTTCGGCTTCCAGGTCGGCTCCACCTTCAAGCCCTTCATCGCGGCCGCGGCCATAGAGAAGGGCATGGAGCCGACGAAGGTCTACTCGGCGCCGAACAAGATGGAGTACCCGAGCCCGGTGGCCCGCTGCGAGGGCTCGCCGCCCTGGCAGAACCTGCCGCTGGCCGGCGGGAAGATGCAGACCGCCGAGAACGAGACGGCGGACGAGGTCGGCCCGTACGCACTGAAGACGGCGATGGAGAAGTCCATCAACACCTACTTCGTGCAGATGATCTCCGACATCGGCCTCTGCCCGGTGACGGAGATGACGCAGAAGCTCGGCGTGGTCCCGGCCAGCGGCGTGAAGCTGCCCGAGGAGCCGTCCATCGCGCTCGGCTCCGCCGAGATGTCCCCGCTGACGATGGCCAACGCCTACGCCACCTTCGCCAACCGGGGCGTGTACTGCACCCCGATCGCCCTGGAGTCGATCACCGACGCCCACGGCAAGGCGCTCGCGGTGCCGAAGAGCAAGTGCGACCGGGCGATGTCCCAGGACACGGCCGACACGATCAACAACCTGCTGCGCGGTGTGGTCGACTCCGGTACCGGTGAGAAGGCCGGCCTGAGCGACCGCGACAACGCGGGCAAGACCGGTACCACCGACGGCCGCTACAACGCCTGGTTCGTCGGCTACACGCCGAACATGTCCGGCGCGGTGTGGGTCGGCTCGGGCGGCGCGAAGAAGATCACGATGGAGGACATCACCATCGGCGGTCAGTACTACCCGAAGGTCTTCGGCGGTGGCCTGCCTGGCCCGATCTGGAAGGACGCGGTCTCGGGCGCGCTGGCCGGCCGCGAGGCCCCGCCGTTCGCGAACGTCCACATCCCCGACCCCTCGGTCGCGGGCGGCGGCGGCAACGGGAACGGGAACGGCGGGAACAACGGCGGAGGCGGCCGGGGCAACACCCCGAACCAGCCGACGGTCCCGCGCAAGCCCGGGAAGCCCGGCAAGCCCGGCGGCGACGGCAAGCCGGGCGACACCCGCCCCGGTACCGCGGCCGGCGGCGCGGGCGGCACCCCGGTCAACCCGCCGACCAACCCGATCCCCGGGCTCCCCGCCGACCCGGGCCTGATCGGCGGCAACGAGACCCAGTAGGAGCGCGACGGGGGAGGCCCCGGCCGGATCATCCGGCCGGGGCCTCCCCCGTTCTCCGTCCGCTCCTGGCTACGGGAGCGCGTACGAGAGCGTTACGACAGCTGCTTCTTCACGGCGGCGGCGACGCGGCCGCCCTCCGCCAGACCCGCCACCTTCGGGTTCACGATCTTCATGACGGCGCCCATGGCCCGCGGCCCCTCGGCACCCGCGGCCCTGGCCTCCTCGACCGCCTGCGCCACGATCGCGTCGAGCTCGTCGTCACCGAGCTGCTTGGGCAGGTAGGCGTCGAGGAACTCGCCCTCCGCGGTCTCGCGCGCGGCCTGCTCGTCGCGGCCGCCCTGGGCGAAGGCCTCCGCGGCCTCGCGGCGCTTCTTCGCCTCCTTCGCGATCACCTTGAGGACCTCGTCGTCGGAGAGCACGCGTGCCTCCTTGCCCGCGACCTCCTCCTTGGTGATGGCGGCGAGGGTCAGGCGCAGCGTGGACGAACCGAGTTCGTCGCGCGCCTTGATGGCGGTGGTGAGGTCTTCCTGGAGCTTGGCCTTGAGCGTGGTCATGCCCTTGAGTCTGCCAGGTACGGGGGCTGTGGCGCCCATCGGTTTTCCGCGTCTGCGACCATGGGGCCATGCGCGCGCGTTACGGAGTACCCCTGAAGGTCACCGCCGGAATCGCGGCGGTGGGGGCCGCGGGAGTGGCCTATGCCGCCGGATTCGAGGCCCGCTCCTTCCGGCTGCGCCGGGTCACCGTCCCCGTGCTCCCCGCCGGGGCCCGTCCGCTGCGCGTGCTCCAGGTGTCGGACATCCACATGGTCGGCGGGCAGCGCAAGAAGCGCGCCTGGCTCCAGTCCCTGGCGGGGCTGCGCCCCGACTTCGTCGTCAACACGGGCGACAACCTCTCCGACACCGAGGGGGTGCCGGAGCTCCTCGACGCGCTCGGCCCGCTGATGGAGTTCCCCGGCGTGTACGTCTTCGGCTCGAACGACTACTACGGGCCCCGGCTGCGCAACCCCGGCCGCTACCTGATCGAGAAGGCCCAGGGCCGGCACGGCCTCAACGGCAACAAGCCGGTCGTCGGCGCGGTCCACAACCCGTGGGAGGGGATGCGGGACGCCTTCGACGCGGCGGGCTGGCTGAACCTGACCAACACCCGGGGGCGGCTGAAGCTGAACGGCATGGAGCTGGCGTTCACCGGCCTGGACGACCCGCACATCAAGCGCGACCGCTACGAGCGGGTCGCGGGCGGCCCGGAGGCGGACGCCGACCTGTCGATCGCCGTCGTGCACGCCCCGTACCTGCGGGTGCTGGAGTCCTTCACGGCCGACCGCTACCCGCTGATCCTCGCCGGGCACACGCACGGCGGGCAGCTGTGCGTCCCCTTCTACGGGGCCCTGGTCACCAACTGCGACCTCGACACGAAGCGCGTGAAGGGCCTGTCCACGTACGAGACCGGGGGCGAGCGCTCCTACCTGCACGTCTCGGCGGGCTGCGGCACCAACCGCTTCACCCCGGTCCGCTTCGCCTGCCCCCCGGAGGCGACCCTCCTGACCCTGGCCCCGAAGGCCTAGGACCGGCCGGGGGACCGCCGCCGGCCCCCTGTGAAAACCGGATTTCGTCTCCGGCGCCGGGTCCGCTAAAGTAATCGATGTCGCCAGGCGGAAACGCCGAGGGTGACGATCGGGGTGTAGCGCAGCTTGGCAGCGCGCTTCGTTCGGGACGAAGAGGTCGTGGGTTCAAATCCCGCCACCCCGACAGAGTAAGACCAGGTGAGGCGCCTACCATTTCGCTAGGTGCCTCACCTGTTTTTGCTGAGTGTCTGACTGAGTGACTACATCTGTGGATCGCCCCTGAAGATGCCGTCCATGATCGTCGCCCGCTTCTGGATCACCGGGTGGAGCTGCTTCCGGTAGACCGCCTCCCTGACCGCCGCGCCAGAGTGCCCGACGAACCGCGAGATCCTTTCGAGCGGGCCTCTTCATCAGACAGCAGGGACACGAAGCTGTGCGGCAGCTCGCGCGGCGTCCACTCCTTCGCCTCGATCCCGTCGACGGCCGTGATCACCCGCCGGATCGGGTGGCTCCTCGCCCATGTCTGTGCTTCCGAAGGTGGGCCGGACCCAGGGGTCGGAGTCGTGACCACCTGGGAGAGATGGGCGTCACCGTCAGCCATGCCGTCGAGCAGCCGGAGCCGCGGAACGCGAGCGCCGAAGAAGCGTCGCTTCTCGGAATCCAGAAGGTTTCCGTCGTGACCCACACCCGGCGGATGTGCCACAGCGACCAGGGCAGCCCATGGAGACGGAGGGCATCGTCATCCCGGCAGTCGCTTGATCAATCGATCGCTAGGCGATCGCCAAGGGGACGGACGGCGGTCGAGTTGGTGACGGCAGGTCATAGGGCAGTGGAGCGGAGATCGCGATCTTCCACCGAAGCCACTTCGCCTGCCTGAGGAGGTTCGTAGAGTGCAGGCATGGCCATACCTCGTGAGCCCAACGGGCGCCCGCTGACCCTCTACACGCTCGATCTGGAGGCCGCTCTGGAGTACGCCCGTGAGGCGCTCTCCGAGGGGCTGAACGTAGAGATCACTGACCGCGATCTACGTGATACGCAGACCTGTCGCAGCTTTCAGGAGAGTCCGGTCCTCGTGAAGTACTGGGGTGTCTCGCTCAGTGATGACGCCAGTGCGAGAGGCCTCCGATCGGCCTCAGCTCACCAGATCATCGACGCTGTCGAGAAGCTGCGCCCCGAAGAGTACGGCGCGATCCACGCGGATGATCTGGTCGAGTTCTGCAAGGCGCACTACCGCAAAACTGGCGCCTGAGCTCATGCGGCACGAAACCTGTCAAGTGAGGCACACGCCCAAGGGAGGACGTACGTGTTCGGTAGCGGTAAGACCCTGAGCAACTTCAAGGTCGGAGACAAGGTCACGGTCAGGGCGCCGAGCGACAGGCCCCTGTTTCACCATGGGTCTCACGGGACCGTCGTCACCATTGGCACGAAGCGGGTCCATGTGCGGATGGACACGGCCGCGTTCGAGAACCACGACGGCGAGGTGGCCAACTTCCTTCCTGGCGACCTTGATATGGGGCACGTGGGCACACCTCGAAACGTGGACCGCATGAACGACGCCTTCACCAGTGTGAAGCTGGCGGTCGGAGCGGATCTTGTGTCGGTGGCACTGGATGTCGGCGTCATCACGGCAGATCAGGGGGAACGGATCAAGACGGCATGGGCCGACCACTTGCAGCGCTGACGAGCTGCGGCGAAGGGCCTGATCCACATCAGTGGATCAGGCCCTTCGCTGTTGTGCGTTCCCCCACGTGGCCGGGGTACCGGGGTGGCCGCGCGTGAGGTGCGGGTGGGGGCCCGGGGTGCTGCAATGCCCGGAGGGGGGTCGGCGGCCGGCGAGGAGGAGCGGGCATGGGGTACGGCGGCTCCTCGCGCGCTCTGGTGCTGGGGCACCTGCTGCGGGCCTGTGGGGTGATGGCGCTGATCACCTGGCTGTACTACCTGGCTCCGCTCGACTACGGCTTCGGGGCCGTCGCCGTCGTGGCGCTGGCCGGGGGGCTGGTGCTCTTCGGGTGGCTGGTCCTGCGGCAGGTCGGCGCGATCGCCCGGTCGGTCCATCCGCGGCTGCGGGCCATGGAGGCGATGGCGGCGGCGGTGCCGTTGTTCCTGGTGCTGTTCGCGTCGACGTACGTCCTGCTCTCGCGGGACCGTCCCGCTTCGTTCTCGGAGCCCCTGAGCCGGACCGATGCCCTGTACTTCGCGGTGACGGTGTTCGCGACCGTGGGTTTCGGGGACATCGCGCCGGCCGACGGGGCCGCGCGGGCGCTGACCACCGTGCAGATGGTGGCCGATCTGATCGTGGTGGGACTCGTCGCCAAGGTGCTCCTGGGCGCGGTCCAGACCGGGCTGTCCCGGCAGCCCGAAAGGAGCGGGCCATGACGGCGACCCAGCCGGCGGAGGCCGAACTGCTGCGGGGGCTCCTGAAGACGCCGGCGTACCGGAAGACGCTGGTGATGTGCGCGCTGGTCGGCATCCCGGTGTCGCTCGTGTGCTTCTGGTTCCTGGCCGGGCTGCACGAGCTGGAGCACCTGCTGTGGGAGAGCCTGCCGCACGGGCTGGGCTGGGACGCGCCGCCGTGGTGGTGGCCGCTGCCGTTGCTGCTGGTCGCGGGGGCGGTCGTGGGCTGGGTGGCGTCCCGGCTGCCCGGTGCGGGCGGGCACGTCCCGGCGGCCGGGCTGGCCGTGGGCGGGGCGTCGACCTCGGCGCTGCCCGGGGTGGTGCTCGCCGCGACCGCGAGCCTGCCGCTGGGTGCGGTGCTGGGTCCCGAGGCGCCGCTGATCGCGCTGGGCGGCGGGCTCGCGCTGCTGCTGCGGGACCTGGCGCGCGGGCCGGGGACCCCGCAGGCCAGCGTGCTGATGGGGGTGGCGGGGGCGGCCGCCGCCATCGCGGCGATCTTCGGCAGCCCGCTGATCGCGGCGGTGCTGCTGATCGAGGTGGTGGGCGTGGGCGGGCCGCAGCTGGTCGCCGTCATGCTGCCCGCGCTGCTGTCCAGCGGGCTGGGGGCGCTGGTGTTCACCGGGTTCGGGCGATGGACCGGGCTGAAGACCGGCGGCCTGACCGTCAAGATCCCCGACGAGGTGCCCCGGCTGGACGCGGCGGACGTGGGCTGGGGGCTGCTGCTGGCCGTGGCCGTGGCGGTGGTGCTGCGGCTGACGGTGGGCGCGGGGCAGGCCGTGGCGGCGTTCGTGACCAGGCGGACCGTGGTCCGTACGGCGCTCTGCGCGCTCGGCGCCGGGGTGTGTGCGGCGGTCTACGCCCTGGTCACGGGGCGGTCCCCGGAGGAGGTGGCCTCCTCCGGGCAGGCCATGATGGCCTCGCTCGTCGGGCATCCGCACGCCTGGGGCATCGGGGTGCTGGTGGCCGTCCTGCTGTGCAAGACGGCGGCGTACGCGCTGTGCCTGGGCGCCCTACGCGGCGGCCCGATCTTCCCGGCCCTGTTCCTGGGGGCCGCCGCCGGGGTGCTGGCGTCACCACTGCCGGGCCTGGGTGTGGTGCCGGCCGTGGCGGCGGGGCTGGCCGCGGCGGGTGCCAGCGTGCTGCGCCTGCCGGTCAGCAGCGCGGTGATGGCGCTGCTGCTGATCGGCAGCCCGTCGATGACGCCGGTGGTGATCCTGGCGACCGTCGCCGGTCTGGTCACCGCCGAGCTGCTGCCCGTGGGGCGGGTCCGCCGGGAGCCGGCGGAGCCCGCCGGTCAGCGGACCTGATCCCGGCCGAAGAACTCCGCGAGCGCGGGGGGCGAGGACGGCCGGGTCCGCGCCGTGGGTCTGGCCTTCCAGCGTGTGTGGTGGGTGCCGGCGGGCAGCGGGCCGGCGGGGGCCCGGGCGCCCGCGAGGGCAAGGGTGGCGACCGACGCCCGGGGGTCCGCCGGCAGCGGCCCTTCATGGTGTCGCCGACCACGCGGGCGGCGTGGGCGGGGGTGTGGGCGACGGCCGTGGTGAGCATGTAGGCGACGGTCTCCTCACGGCGGCCTGCGGCCAGCAGGGCGTCCAGCCGCTCGATGTAGCCGTCGGGGACCGGTGGGCGGCTGTCCTCTACGACGAACGGCGGCCCGTACAAGGCCATTTCCATGACGAGCAGGCCGCCGGCCGCGGCCTCCAGGGACCAGGACGGCGCCGGAGGACATGCCCATCACCCGGACGGCGCCCTCCAGTTCGGCCATGGCGGCGGCCAGGTCCTCGACCTCGCGCGCCCCGTCGGACGGTGCGGGGCCCCGGCCGGTGGTGCGGACCCTTCGGGGTGGCGGCCGGGCCGGGTTACGCGTCCAGGGGGTTCGCCGCGATGCGCTTCGCCGCGCCGCCCGCGACGTACGCGGCCGCCGCGCAGTCGGGCTTGCGGGCCGCCTGGTCCTCGACGAGGGAGAGGAAGGCGGGGCCGAAGCCGAGGCGGGGGTAGGCGGTCAGGAGGGTGGTGCGGAAGGCGGGGTCGAAGTCGGGGACGCGCAGGCCCGAGACGTCCGCGCTCGTGCCCACCTGGAGGAGGTGGCTCTCGACGTCCTCGGCGGCGGTGACGTCGTCCCGCATGTGCAGGACGATCACCTCCTCCGCCCGCGCCCGGCGGGCCGCGTCCCAGCCCAGGCCCGCCGTGAAGAGCCGCGCCACGTGGCCGCCGGCCTCCTCGAAGGGCAGGGTGTGGCTGTCGAACGGCGCGGTCAGGCCGAGGTCGTGGAGCAGGGCGCTGACGTAGAAGAGCTCGGCGTCGTAGGAGAGGCCGTGCCGGCGCGCGTACTCGGCGCCGAAGGCGTAGGAGCGGACGGAGTGGTTGAGCAGGGCGGCGTCCGCGTACTCCGAGGCGATCTCGAAGGCGCGGCGGGCGGCGGCGGAGTCAAGGTTGTGCAGGGTCCACGTCATGCCCCGCACCCTAAAGGGGCGGGGTGAAGTCCACGTCGGACGGGTCCTGTTGCCCCGGCCACCACAGCCGCGTCGGTGCGGGCGGGGTCTCGGCGAGGACGCTGCCGCGCGCGACCACGTACCGGGGGCGGACCTGGCGGCGGACGGCCTCCTCGGGGGTCGGCGCGGGGAGGAGGACGAAGGACGCCGGGGCGCCCTCCACCACCCCGTACTCGTCCGCGCCCAGGCCGAGCACGCGGGCCGCACGCTCCGTCACCATCGAGAAGGCGAGCGGGATCTCCTCGGCCCCGGTGAGCTGGGCCGCGTACAGGCCGACGAGGGCGGTCTGGAGGGGGTTGGCGGTGCCGAGCGCGTTCCAGGGGTCCATCACGTCGTCGTGGCCGAAGGCCACGTTGACCCCGGCGGCCAGCATCTCCTTCACCTGGGTGAGGCCGCGCCGCTTGGGATAGGCGTCGAAGCGGCCCTGGAGGTTGAGGTTGGCGAAGGGGTTGGAGACCAGGTTGACGCCCGAACGGGACAGGAGCCGCTGGAGTTTGAGGCTGTAGGCGCCGTTGTAGGAGCCCATGGCCGTCGTGTGGGAGGCGGTGGCCCGCTCGCGCAGGCCCGTGCGCAGGGCGAGGGTGGCGAGCACCTCCACGAAGCGGGACTGTTCGTCGTCGATCTCGTCGCAGTGGGCGTCGACCCGCAGCCCGTGCTCCTCGGCCAGCGCGAAGGCCGTCCGCAGGGAGGCGATCCCGTCCTCGCGGGTGTCCTCGAAGTGCGGGATCGCTCCGACGACGTCCGCGCCGCGCGCGACGGCCTCGCGCAGCAGCGCCTCCCCGTCGGGGAAGGAGACCACGCCCTCCTGCGGGAAGGCCGTGATCTGGAGGGTCATCACGTCCCGGATCCGGTCGCGGACCTCCAGCAGGGCGTCGAGGGCCGTCAGCGAAGGGTCGGTGACGTCGCAGTGCGTGCGGACGTGGAGGACGCCCTGGGCCGCCTGCCAGCGCAGTACCTCGGTGGCCCGCGCGATCACGTCCTCACGGGTGAGGGTCCGCTTGCGTTCGCTCCAGCAGGCGATGCCCTCCCACAGGGTGCCGGAGGCGTTCGGCCGGGGCTGCCCTGCGGTCAGGGCGGTGTCCAGGTAGATGTGGGGCTCGACGAAAGGGGCGCTGAGCAGTCCGCCGTGGGCCTCGATGAGGACCCCCGTCGCGGGCGGCTCCTTCTGGTCGTCGTACGGGAGGACGCGCGCGATGCGTCCGTCCTCGGAGACCTCCACGTCGTGCAGACCGTGCTCGTGCAGCAGCCGGGCGCCCCGGACGATCATCCGCATGCCGCCAGGCTAGGCGCACGCGGGCCCTGTTTCACGTGAAACACAGCTCACGTGAAACACAGCTCGCGTGCGACACGGACTCTGGCCCGGTGCCGTGGCTCAGCCGCGCTTGGCCTGTGCCTTCTGGTGCATGCCGCGCGTCTTCGCCGAGAGGGACTGGGCGTCCCTGCCCGCGGCCTTGGCGCGTGCCTCGGCCGCCGTGTTCTTCGCCATCGCCTGCTCGGAGTCCTGATGGCTGTGGTGGCCGGTACGGGCCTTCTTGGCCATGATCAACACCTTCTCGGGGAGCGTTCGGCGTACGTCCTCCACCATGCGCCCGTTCGCGGCCGTCGGCATCCCGGCGGCACGTCGGGCAAGAATGGAGGGCATGACCAGCAGCGACAGCGATCTGACCCCGGGCGGGACGCCCGCTTCCGAGATGCCCGACTGGGAGAAGCGGTTCCGGGCCCCGCGCGTGGGACTCCCCGAATGGGCCGAGGACGCCCCGGACCGCTCGCTCTTCGTCTCGAACGCCACCGGGACCTACGAGCTCTACGCCTGGGACCGCGCCACCGGCACGCAGCGCCAGGCCACCGACCGCCCCAACGGCACGACCGAGGGCACCCTCTCCCCCGACGGCGAGTGGATCTGGTGGTTCTCCGACACCGACGGGGACGAGTTCGGCACCTGGGTCCGCCAGCCGTTCGCGGGCGGCCCCGACGAGCCCGCCACGCCGGGACTGGACCCCTCCTACCCCGCCGGGCTGGCCATCGGCCGCGACGGGACGGCCGTCGTCGGCCGGTCCACCGACGAGGACGGCTCGACGATCCACGTCCTGAGGCCCGGCGGCGCCCCGGAGGTGATCTACCGGCACCGCGAGTCGGCGGGCGTCGGCGACCTCTCCCGTGACGGGACGCTGATCGCGATCGAGCACACCGAGCACGGCGACGCGATGCACTCGGCGCTGCGCGTGGTCACCCTCGACGGGGCCACCGTCGCCGAGCTGGACGACTCGCGCGGCGGCACCGAGGAGCTGGGCCTGGAGGTGCTCGGCTTCGCCCCCGTCGAGGGGGACACCCGGCTGTTGGTCGGCCACCAGCGGCGCGGCCGCTGGGAGCCGATGGTGTGGGACGTCGCGGCCGGCACCCAGGAGGACCTCGCGATCGACCTCCCGGGCGACGTGAGCGCCGAGTGGTACCCGGACGGGACGGCGCTGCTCATCGAGCACAGCCACGAGGCCCGCGACGAGCTGTGGCGCTACGACCTGGCCGCGCGGGAACTCGTACGGGTGGACACTCCCCCGGGATCGGTCTCGGGTGCCACGGCGCGCCCCGACGGGACGGTGGAGTACCAGTGGTCCTCGGCCGCCGAGCCGGCCTCCGTACGGTCCACCGCGGGCGGGGTGGTGCTGGACCCGCCGGGGTTCCGGCCGCCCGGCTCGGTACCGGTGGAGGACGTGTGGGTGGAGGGCCCGGGCGGGCGGATCCACGCGCTCGCGCAGCGGCCGGCGGGCCACGGCGAGGGCCCGTTCCCGACGGTCTTCGAGATCCACGGCGGGCCCACCTGGCACGACTCCGACGCCTTCGCGGCGGCCCCGGCGGCCTGGCTGGACCACGGCTTCGCGGTGGTCCGGGTCAACTACCGGGGCTCGACGGGTTACGGCCGCGAGTGGACCGACGCCCTCAAGCACCGGGTCGGCCTGATCGAGCTGGAGGACATCTCGGCGGTCCGCGAGTGGGCCGTCTCCTCCGGCCTCGCGGACCCGGCGCGGCTGGTGCTCTCCGGCGGCTCGTGGGGCGGCTACCTGACCCTGCTGGGCATCGGGATGCGTCCCGACGACTGGGCGGTGGGGCTGGCCGCCGTACCGGTGGCGGACTACGTGACGGCGTACCACGACGAGATGGAGGCGCTGAAGTCCCTGGACCGCACCCTCTTCGGCGGCACTCCGGAGGAGGTCCCGGAGCGCTTCGAGGCCTCCTCTCCGCTGACCTACGTGGACGCGGTGAAGGCGCCCGTGCACATCGCGGCGGGGGTGAACGACCCGCGCTGCCCGATCCGGCAGATCGACAACTACGTCGACCGGCTCGTGGCGCGCGGCGCGGTCCACGAGGTGTACCGCTATGACGCGGGCCACGGATCGCTGGTGGTGGAGGAGCGGATCAAGCAGGTCCGGATGGAGCTGGAGTTCGCCCTCAAGCACCTGCCTCAGGGTCTCCCGCGCTGACCCGGCACCGGGCTCCCGGTGCGCCCCCCGTACCGTTGGTGGGGTGCACCGGTTTCTCCTGACCCCGCGCTGGTGGGGGATCAACGTCTTCGTCGCGCTCTCCATCCCCTTCTGCCTGTTCATGGGGACCTGGCAGCTCGGCCGGTTCGAGGACCGCGTCGGCAGCCACAAGGAGGCGAGCGCCGGGCGGCCCGCCGAGCAGGCGGCCGCGCCGCTGGACTCGCTGCTGCCGGTGGACACCAGGACCTCCGGACGGCTGGCCTCCGCGGCCGGTGAGTACGGGCGGCAGCTGCTGGTGCCCGAGCGGGACCTCGACGGCAAGCGCGGTTTCTACGTGCTGACCCTGCTGCGCACCGACTCCGGCAAGACGGTCCCGGTGGTCCGGGGCTGGCTTCCGGGCACGGCCGACGCGGCGAAGGCCCCGGCCCCGCCGGCCGGGCGCGTCGAGGTGACCGGGGCCCTGCAGGCCTCGGAGAACGCCGGCACCAAGGGCGTGCACGCGCAGGGCGGGCTGCCGGCGGGGCAGCTCGGGGTGATCGGGTCGGCCACGCTGGTCAACCTGGTGCAGGACCCCCTCTACGACGCCTGGCTGACGGTCCAGACCCCGGCCGACGGGATGGTTCCCGTCCCGGCGCGGGCGCCGAGCAACACCGGGCTCGACCTGAAGGCCTTCCAGAACCTCGGCTACACCGGCGAGTGGTTCGTCTTCGTCGCCTTCGTGCTCTTCATGTGGTTCCGGCTCTACCGGCGCGAGGTGGAGACCCTGCGCGACGCCGAGGCCGGGCTGCTGCCCGCCGCGGCCCCGGCGGGTGCGCCCGGGACCGGGGAGCAGGCGGCTCCCGCCCCGGCCGCCTCCGCTACGGCGCCGGCTGCGGAATGAGGCCCGTCCGGTAGACCGTGCCGCCGCAGGCCTGCGGGATGGTGGCCTGGGTGACGGGGGCTCCCGTGGCGGTGGCCGGGGCGTGGGAGACGGCCACTCCGGCCGGGTCCGGGTCGGCCTGTCCGCCCGGCAGTTTCGCTCCGCCCGCCGTGTCCCCGGTCCCCGCCGGTGCGTCCGCGGCCGTGCCGGCCGGGGTGTTCGCCGGGCTTCCGCCGGGCTGGTCCGCCGGCCGCTGCGCCGCGCCGTCCTGCTGCCGCGTCGTGGCCGTGGGGGCGGGCGCCGCCGGACAGGACTGCGCGGAGGGCACCCAGGCGAAGAGGACCTCGTACGCCTGCTTCGGCTGGAGCAGCACCTCGGGAGCCTCCGCCGACGGGTCGGGCAGCCCGCTGGCCGGGTCTCCGGCCGTATGCCCCGTCACGGTCACCCCCCGGGGCTGTGCGGGCGGCGGGCCGTGGGCCACCGAGGCGGCCGTCACGGTGTCGGGGCCGGTGACGGTGCAGCCCCGGGCGGAGACGTTGGTGACCTTGAAGCCGCCGTACACCTTGCCGTCGGCCTCGGGGGAGCGGGCGCTGCCGGCGACTCCGAGCTGGTCGGCGGTGCATTCGGGGACCAGCGCGGCCGCCCCGGCCGGAGGCTGGGGGCCGTTGCCTACGGCGGCGGTGGGCACTCCGTTGCCGGAGGGGCCGGCCGACACACCGCCGGACGGGGAACCGCCGGGCTGCGGGGAGGGCCGCTCCCCCGGGCCGCCGGGCGTCTGCCCCTTGCCCGGGGGCCGCGCCGGCTGCGGGCGGGTCCCGCCGTCGGCGCCGCCGTGGTGCACGTCGTCCGGGCGGGCGCCGGGGGCCTCGCCGTGGCCGGCCATCGCCGAGTGCCCGGCGGCGGTACCGCCTTCGTCCTCGTCGCCCAGGTGCAGCGCCGCCGGGATCGCGGTACCGGCCAGGATTACCGCCACGGCCGCCCCGACGAGGGCCTGCCGTTTACGGGCCCGGCGGGCGGGCACCGCGTGGCGCAGCCGTTCCAGGGCCCCTTCGGAGGGCTCCAGGCCCTGTACGGCCCCGGCGAGCAGACTGCGCAGCACCTGCTCGTCGCCGGGTGCCGGAGCGGCGGCACCCGGCAGGTTCCCGTGGTCGTCCCTCATGACTGCGCAGCCTCCATCGCCACCCTCAGCGCGGCAATGCCCCGCGATCCGTACGCCTTGACCGAGCCGAGTGATATGCCGAGCGTCTCGGCGACCTGGGCCTCCGTCATGTCCGCGAAATAGCGCAGCACCAGCACCTCGCGCTGGCGGCGCTGGAGTCCGCGCATGGCCTTGATCAGGTCGTCCCGTTCGAGCTGGTCGTACGCCCCCTCCTCCGCGCTGGCCATGTCCGGCATCGGCTTCGACAGCAGCTTGAGGCCGAGGATGCGGCGGCGCAGCGCCGAGCGCGAGAGGTTCACGACGGTCTGGCGGAGATAGGCCAGGGTCTTGTCGCGGTCGCGCACCCGGTTGCGGGCGGAGTGGACGCGGATGAAGGCCTCCTGGACCACGTCTTCGCAGGAGGCGGTGTCGTCGAGGAGGAGGGCCGCCAGGCCGAGGAGCGAGCGGTAGTGGGCCCGGTAGGTCTCGGTGAGGTGGTCGACGGTGGTCCCGGCCACGACCGGCGGCGCGTCGGCCTCACCGACGGCGGGCACGGAGACGGCGGGCACGGCGGCAGCGGGCACGGCCCCGGCAGGCACGGCGGCGGGCACGGAGACGGCGGGACCGCCTGCGGTGGGACCGGGCGCGGCGACCGGCTCCGCGCTATCGCGGGGCGAGGGCACGCGGCCGCCCGGAATCGCCCCGACGGGCGGCGCGGCGGCGGGAGGGCCTGCCTGCGGAACGGGCACGATCACAGGAAAGCCGCCGTATGCGCCGGTGCGCCGGCGCGGGGGAACGATCCCCGAGCGCGCCGGTACGACGGCGAAGTCCAAGAGTGCCTCTGCCACGCCCGTTGGACACGCGTCCCCCCGTCAGGGTTGTACGCGCGAGGCAGAGTATTCAGCAATTTCCCCATTGCCTTCATGCGTACCCGCTCTTCCCGATTGCCCCATTTATCCAGGCGGCAGTCGGGCCATCACCTTGATCAAGGGATCGAACCCGATCCTACAAAGCGAATTACGCGGATTCACCCGCGATCAGTTCCGAGATCTGGGCGGCGTTGAGCGCGGCACCCTTGCGGAGATTGTCCGCGCACACGAAGAACTCCAGGGCCCTGGCGTCGTCGAGCGAGCCCCGCAGCCGGCCCACCCAGGCCGGGTCCGTACCGGCCGCGTCCGCCGGCGTCGGCCACTCCCCCGCCGCCGGATCGTCCACGAGGACCACCCCGGGGGCCGTCTCCAGGATCTCCCGGGCGTGCGCCGCCGAGACCTCCCGCTCGAAGCGGGCCCGTACGGTCAGGGAGTGCCCGGTCACCACGGGGACCTGGACGCAGGTCACCGAGACGGGCAGGGCCTCCAGGCCCAGGATCCGCCGGGTCTCCGCCCGTACGGCCAGCTCGTGCGAGGACCAGCCGTCCGCGCGCAGCTCACCGGACCAGGGCACCACGTTCAGCGCGAGCGGTGCGGCGAACGGCCCGGTGTCCTCGCCGACGGCCCGGCGCACGTCCCCGGGCTGCTCGCCCAGCGGGCTCCCGGCGACCAGGGACAGCTGGCGGCGCAGCGCCTCCGCGCCGGCCCGGCCGGACCGGCTCGCGGCCTGGTACGAGGAGACGGCCAGCTCGGCCAGCCCGTACTCGGCGTGCAGCGCGCCCAGGGCGGCGATCATCGCGGCGGTCACGCAGTCGGGCCCCGCGACGATCCCGCGCGGGCGGCTGCGTACGGCGTGGGCGTTGACCTCGGGCACCACCAGCGGCACCTCGGGGTCCTCCCGGAAGGCGGCGGACTGGTCCACCACGGCGGCCCCGCGCGCGGTGGCGACGGGAACCCAGCGCGCCGACACCTCGGCCGGGGTCAGGAAGAGCACGACGTCGCCCGCGCCGAGGCCCTCGAAGGCGTCCTCGGTGAGGGCGAGCACCTCGGTCTCCTCACCGCGCACGGCCAGCACACGGCCGGCCGAGCGCGGGGAGGCGATCAGGCGTATGGCGCCCCAGACGTCCGCCCGCTGGGACAGGATCTGGAGCAGGATCGATCCGACCGCCCCGGTCGCCCCGACCACGGCGAGCGCCGGGGCCGGGGCCGACCGGTGCGGACTCATCGTCCGGTGCCTCCGTAGACGACGGCCTCGTCGCTGTCGGAGTCGAGGCCGAAGGCCGTGTGGACCGCGATGACGGCCGCGTTCACGTCGTCCTGGCGGGTCACGACCGAGATCCGGATCTCCGAGGTGGAGATCAGCTCGATGTTGACGCCCGCGTCGGACAGCGCCTGGAAGAAGGAGGCGGTGACGCCCGGGTTCGTCTTCATACCCGCGCCGACCAGGGAGATCTTGCCGATCTGGTCGTCGTAGCGCAGGGAGTCGAAGCCGATCTGCCCCTTCGCCTTCTCCAGGGCGTCGATGGCCTTGTGGCCCTCGGCCTTCGGGAGGGTGAAGGAGATGTCGGTGAGGCCCGTGGAGGCCGCCGACACGTTCTGGACGATCATGTCGATGTTGATCTCGGCATCCGCGATGGCGCGGAAGATCGCCGCGGCCTCACCCGGCTTGTCCGGGACGCCGACGACCGTGATCTTGGCTTCGGAGACGTCGTGAGCGACTCCGGAGATGATGGCGTGCTCCACCTGCGCGTCCCC
>NZ_JBEPFL010000012.1:0-197462 GCF_040301925.1 Streptomyces sp. NPDC000075 | reverse complement strand
AGAGCACTTCGTTCACACCGAAGGGGTCACTGGTTCGATCCCAGTATCGCCCACCCGGAGCAGCGGCCCCGGAGATTCGCGAGAATCTCCGGGGCCGCTGTCGTACCCGGGCCCGGGTACGGCCCCGGCCGCTCAGCGCAGCCGGCCGAGGGCCTCGCGGAGCCGGCGGGCCTCCCGCAGCCGCCGCTCGTACGTCGCCCCCACCGCCAGCAGCAGCAGTCCCGCCAGCGCCGGCGGCAGCCAGCGCGGCAGCACGCCCACCACCTGCACCACGTACGGGGCCAGTTCGTGCACCGCCACCGCCGCCAGGGCGACCCCGCCCAGCAGCAGCGGGGCCTGGAGCCTGCGGTGCGCCCCCGCCAGGGTCACCGCGAGCGCCCCCGCGCCCAGCAGCAGCGGGCGGGGCCAGTACGGGTCCCCCCAGACGGCCACCACGCCCGGCAGGAGCGTTGCCCCCAGCCCCGGCCCGTACGCCACCCAGGACGAGGCCCCCGGGTCCCGGCGGCGGCGCACCAGCCCCACGCCCAGGGCCAGCACCGTCACCGGCAGCGTGTACGCCTCCGGCACCGCCACCCCCGACGCCCCCAGCCGCACCCAGGCCGCCGCCACCCCCAGCGCCCCCGCCGCCCAGCCCAGCCCCCGCCGGTCGGCCCGCACCGCTCCCGCCGCGCAGACCACCGCGCCCAGCGCGAGCACCAGGGCCGTCACCGGCGGATCCCCGGCCGTCAGGGCCAGCCCGAGCAGCCCCGCCCCCGCCCCCGCGGCCTCCGCCGGGGCCCGCACCACCCCCAGCCGGGGCCCCAGGGCCACCGCCACCGCCGGCACGGCCAGCACCGCCACCCCCGTCCAGGCCGGCGCCGCGTCCGTCAGCGCGCCCAGGGCCACCACCGTCGCCGCCGCGTACCCGACGGCCGCCACCGCCCCCGCACCCCGCACGGCCACGCGGGCGCCCCCGTACGCCGCAGCCAGCGCGCCGGCGGCACCCAGCGCCCCGAACACCGAGAACGTCGCCACACGGCCGTCCAGCGCCGCCAGGGACACCCCCAGCGCCCCCACCCCCGCGCACCCGGCTCCCGCCCACGCCACCGCCGGCCCCGCCGCCCGCAGGGCCACCGCCCCGGCCGCCACCGTCACCGCCAGCTGCGCCACGAGCAGCGCCGCCACCGGCAGCCCCGCCCCGGCCGGCGCCACGAACAGCCCGGCCCACCCGCACACCACCGCCACCGCCCGCGCGACCGGGCCCGGCAGGCCGGGGGCGTCCCGGGGGACGGCGCCGAAGGCGGCGGCCGCCAGCACCAGCGTCACCGCCAGGCCCGTCCCCGCCGCGTCCGGGCGCACGGCCGTCGGGGCCCACACCCCGCCGGGCGCCGCCGGGTGCGACACCGCCACCCACAGCACCGCCGGCAGCCCCGCCAGCGCGGCCAGTGCGGCCACCCCCGCCCCGGCCCCGGCCAGCCCGCGCCGTACCCGCTCCGGGAGCGCGTCCACCCGTACCGCCGTCACCAGCGCGAGCCCCGCCGCCACCCGTACCGCCACCGGCCACCACACGGAACCCGTCCCGGCCGGCACCAGCGCACCCGCGGCCGACACCGCCGCCAGGCCGCCCGCCACCGCGGCCGCCGAGGCCCGCAGCTCCCGCCAGGCCACCGCCACGCCCAGCAGGGCCCCCGCCGCCAGCAGCAGCGCCGGACCTGCCGCCCCGGGCGCCGCCAGCGAGCCCGCCAGCCCCGCCAGCGACGCCGAACCGCCCAGCACCCCCGCGCACACCCAGGCCGGCACCCGCACCGCACGCCGTACGACCGCCACCGCGAGCCCCGCGTCCAGCGCCGCCGTCACCAGCAGCGCCCAGCCGGCCCCCGTCAGGTCCGCCCCGGCGGAGACCGCCGCCAGCGGCAACGGCAGCTGAGCCGCCCCCACCGCGGCCATCGGCGCGAGCCGCAGCCCGCGCAGCGCCGCCCCGTACCCCGCCCAGAGCCCCGCCAGCACCGCCGAGGCCCACGCCGCGTAGGCGGGGCCGTCGCTGCCGGGCAGACCCACCGCGCGCACCGCGTACGCGTCCAGCACCGTCAGCGCCAGCGCCACCCCCGCGACCGACTCGGCCGTCGAACGCAGCCCCCGCCGCAGCAGCGCCACGGGCGCCGCCAGCGCCGCCGCCGTCACCGCGGCCAGCACCGCCGAACGGCCGCCGATGCCCAGGGAGCCCCAGCTGACCAGGGTGAAGGCCAGCGCGGCCACCGCCAGCAGCACCGCGCCCAGCACCAGCAGCACGTTCTGCGCACTCGGCTGCCCGCTCGGCTGGGCGGCGGCGGGACCGGCGGAACCGGCGGAACCGGCGGAACCGGCGGAACCGGCGGGGGAGAACGGCGCGGCCGGCGGACCGAACGCGCCCGCCCCCGCCGGGCCCGACGGCCACAGCAGCCGCAGCAGCCAGTCCCGGCGGGCCAGCAAGTACGCCCGCCGGGCGTCCAGTTGGGTCAGCTCGGCGTCGATGAGCGCCAGCTCACGGGCCGGCGGCAGAGGGGTGTCCATAGCCGGAGTGTGGCGCCCGTCACGCCGTCAGGACATGGGTGTGCGTACTCAGATCGCCCCTGAGTACGCGCCCGGAGGGCCAGACTGGGACCATGCCCCGCTGGACGCACTACCGCTTCCGCAGCGTGTGGGACCTCGACGCCCCGCCCGCCCGCGTCTACTCCCTGCTGGCGGACCCCGGGCACTACCCCGGCTGGTGGCCGCAGGTCCGCCGCGTCACCCCGGCCGACGAACGCTCCGGGACCGCCGTGATCCGCTCCGTCCTCCCGTACGAGATCCACGTCACCCTCACCGGCCTGCTCCGCGATCCCGGCCGGGGCCTCCTGGAAGTGGCGCTGGGCGGGGACCTCGACGGCTGGGCCCGCTGGACCGTGCGCCCGCGCGGCGGGCCGGACTCCGGCCGCACCCGGGCCCTCTACGAGCAGGAGGTCGAGGTGCGCGCCCCGCTGCTGAGGCGGTTCGCCCTCGCGGGACGGCCCGTCCTGCGGCTCAACCACGCGCTGATGATGCGCGCCGGGCGGCGCGGCCTCGCGGCCCGGCTGACCGCTCCGCCTGAAGCGGTTTGAACAGACCCCGAGGCTCTTGTATTGTTCAGTGCGTTCCCGGGCGATTAGCTCAGCGGGAGAGCACTTCGTTCACACCGAAGGGGTCACTGGTTCGATCCCAGTATCGCCCACCGGGACAGGCCGGTCCGTCTGATGACGGACCGGCCTTCCGCATTCCACGGCCGCTTTCGGCGGGCTCAGGCCGCCGCCTGTACCTCCGGACGCAGCGGCCAGTGCGGATCCACCGACTCCGGCGTGCCCTGCCGCGCGAACCACGCCTGCAGCCCGCGCGCCTGCGCCGCGTGCCAGACCGCCTGGAGCTGGTGCAGCTCCGCCGGGGTCAGCCGTTCCAGCCGCGCCGCGAACCTGCGCCCCACCGCCCGTACGAGCTCCAGCGAGGCCATCGCGTCCGCCGAGGCGTCGTGCGCCCCCTCCAGCTCTATCCCGTAGTGCGCGCACAGGTCCGTCAGCGTCCGGCGGCCCTTGCGGTAGCGGTCCAGGTGCTTGTCCAGCACCCGCGGGTCCAGCACCGTCAGCGGCCGGTCGTCCAGGTACCGGGCGAGCGACGACGCCCGGTGCCGGCGCAACTCCCGGTCCAGCAGCGTCAGGTCGAACGGGGCGTTCATCACCACCACCGGCCTCCCCGCCAGCTGCTGCTCGCCCAGCGCACGGGCTATCTCCTCGACCACCGGAGCCGGCCAGCGGCCGTTGCGCTGGAGGTGCTCGTCGGTCAGGCCGTGCACTTCCGTGGCGCCCGGGGGCACCGGGACGCCGGGATTGACCAGCCAGCGCGTGGCGCGGACCCGGCCGCCCGCACATTCCTGCACGACGAGCGCGGCGGACACGATCCGGTCCTGCTCGACGTCCACCCCGGTGGTCTCCGTGTCGAAGGCGGCCAGCGGCCCCTCGTACCAGCGTGTCATGGCGAACTCCTCGTCCCCGATCGGCAGATGGGGCGTACCGGGCGTCGGCGCCCCGGGACCTTGCCGCCCCCGCCGATTCCGTGATACCCGGGCCGTTCACCCCGTACGCCGTTTGCGGCGAGCCGGGTGCGGAGACAACTCCCCTGGGGGGTCGTACACGTGACCGGCCGTCACCCCGCATCCGTCACCACCACCACACCCACGGCAGAGCCCGGAAGGCATGGGGAGCCGGCCATGGCGCTCGCGCAGCCCGAACCGGGCGGGGTGCTGGACGCGGACACCGGAGCGAGATCCGGTCCGCTGCGCGGCACACTCGCCACCACCGCCTGTATGGAGACCCTTCAGGTGGGATACCTGCACGCCGTCGCGGCCGCCGCCGGCTGCTCGCTGTCCCAGCCGTTCCCGGACAACGGGATCGACTGGCACGTCAGCCACGGCGCGCCCGAGCACGTCGTCGACGACGAGGTCACCATCAAGGTGCAGCTGAAGGCGACCTACCAGATCCCGCCGCGTCCGGCGGGGCCCACCTTCGGCTTCACCCTGGACAACGAGCACCTGGTGAAGCTGGCGCGCACGCCCGTCGCCGTGCACAAGATCCTCGTGGTGATGCTCGTGCCGCGAGAACGGGAGCAGTGGCTGAGCGCCGGGCACGACCGGCTCGACCTGCGGCACTGCTGCTACTGGACCAACCTCGCCGGGCACCCGGTGACCGGCCGGCGCCGGACCACCGTACGGATCCCGACCGCGCGGATCTTCGACGACCGGGCGCTGTGCGAGATCATGACCCGGGTCGGGTCGGGAGGGACACCCTGATGGACCGTCACGCACCGCGCCTGGAACCACTTCCGCTCCCGCTGCCGCCCGTGCGGCCCGCGGTTCCCGCCGCCCCCGATCCCGCCCGGGTCGACCCCCGGGTCCTCGGGGCCCTGCTGCACCGGCACGGCTGGCTGCGGCGCGGCGGGGCGGCGGGCCGCTACGGGCGCTGGACCCCGCCCGGGCAGGGCGGCACCAGCCTCCTCGTCCCCGAGACGCGGACCTTCCCCGACTGCGCGGACCTGCTGGAGGAGGCGCTGACCGCGCTGTCCCGCAGCGGGCTGCCCTCGGCGCGGGAGGTCCTGTTCGGGCTGAGCGTGCCCAGCGACGAGGTCCGGTGGGAGCGCGAGATCCCCGAGGCGCCGTACGGGTTCCAGGGCGAGGCCGCCTGGACGGCGCAGGAGCGGCTGCGCTCGGCGGCCCGCCGCCTGCTGCTGGCCGGGGCCCTCGCCGAGCGCGCCCGCGCCGGCTACCACGGGGCCCGGCACCGGGCCCAGGCCGAACGGGCCCTGGACGAGGTGCTGGTCGGACCCGGGCCCGACGGCCGCCGGCTCGCCGCGTACGTCCCGGTGGACGGCGGGCGGGGGCTGGTGACGCGGCTGCACCACGCCCTGCACGCGGCGCGCGAGGCGGTGGACTACCAGCGGGCCACCGGCGGCATGGAGGCCTTCGACGCGGCCGTCGCCGCCGGGGTCAGCCGGGAGCTCGCTGACGCGCTGATCGCCCTCGTCCAGGGCTCCGAAGGGGCCCGGATCGCACTGGCCTGGGCCCCGGCGGCGGGGGTGCCGGCCGGGTGCGCGGCCCGGCCGGAGCCGGTGGAGTTCTCGCCCGGCGACCTGCCCGTGCTGCGCGAGGCCTCCGCCCGCTACACCCGGTCCGAGCCGGCCGTCCCCGTACGGCTGACCGGGGCCGTGGTGCGGATGCGCCGGGCGGAGTCCGGCGGCGGCGGGACGGTCCGGCTGCGGGTACTGGCCGGGGCGGAGGTGCCGTACGTACGGGCCGCGCTCGGGGAGGAGGCGTACCGGACGGCGGTCCAGGCGCACCTGGCCGGGCTCCCGGTCCGGATCAGCGGCAGGCTCTCGCGCAGGGGCGGCTTCCGGCGGCTGGCCGACGCCTCGGACGTCACCCCGGTCCCGCTGGACGAGGTGGAGCGGGACCGGCTGATGAAGTCCCTGGACGCGGCCTTCGACCCCGAGGACGTCCTCCCGTCGGACGACTGACCGCGCGAGCGCCTGCGGCCTGCGGCCTGCGGCGGCTCACGGGGCCGGGTCGCCGGCGTGCGCGGCCGGGCCGCCCACCGCGGCGGTGACGGGGTCGCCCCGCTCGACGGTGACGGGGACGCCGCCGGTGAGCCGCTCCAGGTGGGCCTTCAGCTCCTTCGAGGCGACACCGTCGGCGGTGCTCGTCACCACCACCCCTGAGGCGTCCGAGGCCGCGGAGAAGCTGTACAGCGGGAAGGCCGGGCGGGCCCGGTCGGCGGTCAGCCGGGCGACGGCCTCGTTCAGCGCGCGCCGGGTGTAGCGGCTCAGGTAAAGGTCGGCGCGGCCCGGATCGACGGCCGGATCCGCCTTCCGGGCGGCCTCCAGCAGCAGCCGCCCCCGGCCGAGGTCGGTGACGCACAGCGCGACCCGGCCGGGCGGTTGGTCCGTGACGTGGCTCCCGTAGACGTCGGCGAAGGCCCCCCGGCCCTGCGCCCCTACGGCCTGCGAGAGGCGGGCGGCCTCGGGGGTGTTCGCGGGGGTCCCGTCGACGGTGGTGGGCGGCGCGGCCGGTGCCGGGCGCCCGACCCCCGGACAGGCGGGTGCCGCCCCCGACGGGGGGAGCGGCGCGGGAGTCGCCGGGCCGGATGCGGCGCTGCCGCAGCCTCCGGCCAGCGCGGCGGTGACGGTGGCGAGGCAGGCGAGCGTGACGGCGGTACGGCGCATGGTCCCTCGATCCCCTGGACGGCTCTGCTTCGGGCGTCCCTGGGACGGGGCCGCCGGTGAACCGGTTCCCCGGGGCCGGGCCCGCCCGTGGGAGGGAGGACGGACTAACCGTGGGTGAACGAGGCCATCCGCAGGCCCGGGACCGGGGAGAAGTCCGCGCCCCGGAGGAAGCCGAGGCGCTCGTACAGGGCCACCGCCGGGGCGTTGGCGGCGCCCGTGGTCACCTCCACCGGCCGGCCCGGGAAGAGTTCCTCCAGCACGTGCCGCAGCAGCAGCGAGGCCACGCCGCCGCGGAACCGGGACGGGTCCACGCAGAGCCGGTCGAGGGTGACGGGGCCGCCGGGCTCCGGTTCCTCCCAGGCCAGGAACCCGGCGACGCCCCCGTCCGGCGCCACCGCCCCCAGCCAGCGCAGGGGCCGTCCCCGCATCTCCTCCAGGCTCTCGCCCAGCGCGGGGATCCCGTCGAACCCGATCAGCTCCGCCTCCACCGCGTACGCGGCCCGGCCGATCCGGTGGACGGCGACGGCGGTGGCCTCGTCGGTCAGGTCCAGCGGACGTACGAGGGTGCTCGGCATGGGGGAGGGGTCCCTTCGGGGCGCGGCGGACACGGCCCGGCCACGCTACCCGCGCGCCCCGGCGCCGCGCGGCGGGATTTCCGCGGCCCGCCGGGCAGGCGCCCGGCATAACCGTTTAGCGGCGCGGCCGCTCCGCTCGGTACGATTCACACGCGCCGGGACCACCGGCGCGTTCCCCGCCCGGCTGCCGCCGGGAAGGGGCCCCCAGACTTCAGGAGAAACCGGTGTCAGACGTCCGTGTGATCATCCAACGCGATTCCGAGCGGGACGAGCGCGTGGTGACCACGGGCACTACGGCGGCCGAGCTGTTCGCCGGCGAGCGCACCGTCATCGCCGCGCGCGTCGCGGGTGAGCTGAAGGACCTCTCGTACGAGGTCCGTGACGGCGAGACCGTCGAGCCGGTGGAGATCTCCTCCGAGGACGGCCTGAACATCCTGCGCCACTCGACCGCGCACGTCATGGCGCAGGCCGTGCAGGAGCTCTTCCCCGAGGCCAAGCTGGGCATCGGCCCGCCGGTCCGCGACGGCTTCTACTACGACTTCGACGTCGCCAAGCCCTTCACTCCCGATGACCTCAAGACCATCGAGAAGAAGATGCAGGAGATCCAGAAGCGCGGGCAGCGGTTCGCCCGCCGCGTGGTCTCCGACGAGGCGGCCCGCGAGGAGCTCGCGGACGAGCCGTACAAGCTGGAGCTCATCGGCATCAAGGGCTCCGCGTCCACCGACGACGGTGCGAACGTCGAGGTGGGCGGCGGCGAGCTGACCATCTACGACAACCTCGACGCCAAGACCGGCGAGCTGTGCTGGAAGGACCTCTGCCGCGGTCCGCACCTGCCCACCACCCGCAACATCCCGGCGTTCAAGCTGATGCGCAACGCGGCCGCCTACTGGCGCGGCAGCGAGAAGAACCCGATGCTCCAGCGCATCTACGGCACCGCGTGGCCGTCGAAGGAGGAGCTGAAGGCCCACCTCGACTTCCTCGCCGAGGCCGAGAAGCGCGACCACCGCAAGCTCGGCAACGAGCTCGACCTCTTCTCCATCCCGGACGAGATCGGCTCCGGCCTCGCCGTCTTCCACCCGCGCGGCGGCATCATCCGCCGGACCATGGAGGACTACTCGCGCCGCCGGCACGAGGAGGAGGGCTACGAGTTCGTCTACTCGCCCCACGCCACCAAGGGCGCCCTCTTCGAGAAGAGCGGCCACCTGGACTGGTACGCGGAGGGCATGTACCCCCCCATGCAGCTCGACGGTGGTACCGACTACTACCTCAAGCCCATGAACTGCCCGATGCACAACCTGATCTTCGACGCGCGCGGGCGCTCCTACCGTGAGCTGCCGCTGCGCCTGTTCGAGTTCGGCACCGTGTACCGGTACGAGAAGTCCGGCGTGGTCCACGGCCTGACCCGGGCCCGCGGCTTCACCCAGGACGACGCGCACATCTACTGCACCCGTGAGCAGATGGCCGAGGAGCTCGACCGCACCCTCACCTTCGTGCTGAACCTGCTGCGCGACTACGGTCTGACCGACTTCTACCTGGAGCTGTCCACCAAGGACCCGGAGAAGTTCGTCGGCTCGGACGAGGTCTGGGAGGAGGCCACCGCGGTCCTCCAGCAGGTCGCCGAGAAGCAGGGCCTCCCGCTGACCCCCGACCCGGGCGGCGCCGCGTTCTACGGTCCGAAGATCTCCGTGCAGGCGCGCGACGCCATCGGCCGCACCTGGCAGATGTCGACCGTCCAGCTGGACTTCAACCTGCCGGAGCGCTTCGACCTGGAGTACACCGCGGCCGACGGCTCCCGCCAGCGCCCGGTCATGATCCACCGCGCGCTGTTCGGCTCGATCGAGCGGTTCTTCGCGGTGCTGCTGGAGCACTACGCGGGCGCCATGCCGCCGTGGCTGGCCCCGGTCCAGGCCGTCGGCATCCCGATCGGCGACGGGCACGTGGAGTACCTCCAGGAGTTCGCCGCCGAGGCGAAGAAGCAGGGCCTGCGGGTCGAGGTGGACGCCTCCTCCGACCGGATGCAGAAGAAGATCCGCAACCACCAGAAGCTCAAGGTCCCGTTCATGATCATCGTCGGTGACGAGGACATGGCCGCCGGCACCGTCTCCTTCCGCTATCGCGACGGTTCGCAGGAGAACGGCATCCCGAAGGACGAGGCGCTGGCGAAGCTGGCCAAGGTCGTCGCCGACCGCGTCCAGGTCTGATCCCGGCGCAGGCCCCCGGAAGTGATCACCAGGTGATCACTTTCCGGGGGCCTTCCTCGTTCCTCCGGACGAGGTCATATGCTGCGTCCTATGACGACTGAGCCGGAGCGGCAGAACGGTGTGGGCACGCACGACGGGTTCCAGCGGCTGTGGACCCCTCATCGGATGGCCTACATCCAGGGCGAGAACAAGCCGACCGGGCCGGAGGCCGGGGACGGGTGTCCCTTCTGCGGGATCCCGGAGATGTCCGACCAGGACGGCCTGATCGTCGCGCGAGGCAAGCACGTCTACGCCGTGCTGAACCTCTACCCGTACAACGGCGGCCACCTCATGGTCGTCCCCTACCGGCACGTCGCCGACTACACGGAGCTCGACGGCCCCGAGACGGCCGAGCTGGCCGACCTCACCAAGCGGGCCATGGTCGCGCTGCGCAAGGCCTCGGGGGCGCACGGCTTCAACATCGGCATGAACCAGGGCTCCGCCGCCGGCGCCGGCATCGCCGCGCACCTGCACCAGCACATCGTGCCCCGCTGGGGCGGCGACACGAACTTCATGCCGGTCGTCGGGCACACCAAGGTGCTCCCGCAACTCCTCGCGGACACCCGCCAGATGCTCTCCGACGCCTGGCCGAACGACTAGGTCTCAGACGACGGGTTTGCCGTCCTGCTTGCCGCCGGCGCAGACCCAGCCGCCGGTGGTGGAGTCGTACACCACCTTCCCCTGGCCGTCCTCACAGGTCTTGCCGTCGACGCTGGGCGCCGGCGTCGGTGCCGCCACGGCACTGTGCGCGGCAGGGCTGACGGGGCCGAGAGCGGCCAGTACGACGGCGATGGTGAAACCGGCGAGTCGTGTACGCATCGGGACCTCCCGAAAGGCGAGCGACGGCGGTCGTCACCAGGTTCGCCCCGCCGGGCGTCCAGGTGCGCATCCTGTTACTCCATTCGGGTGAGGGTCGTGGTCCCGTCATCGCGCGGGAGGTGCTCCGGGTGACCGGGCTCCGGGGGCGTGCGCCCAAGTGCGGCCGCAGGCTGGTGCCATGACGAACACTCCCGCGGCGTTCGTGGGTCCACCCGATGACATCGGCCTGCGGAAAGTCGTGATCGACGGCAAGACCGCCGGCACGGTGCGGAACCTCAATGAACTGGGCAAAGTCCTGCGTCAGGCCGGTCTGGGCTTGGAAGACGGCGTCGAATGGCGCGGCGGCGACAGCACCGTCTGGCCGGACCGCACCTGGCTGCGACGCGTCACCGGCGTCCTCATGGCGGTCGGCCTCCTGGGGACCGCGTCCGTCCTCGTCAAGATCGGCGCGAAGGACGCCGTGGACGCGCTCACCTTCGCCGGGAGGATGGCAGGCTTCGTGCTGCTGGCCGCAGGGGTGGTGGAGGCGTTCTGCGTGCTGGCCGCCTTCGACTACTGGGGCAGGCGGAGAGCGGCCCAGTCCGGGCCGGTCCTGCTGCTCGGAGCCTCGATCGCCCTGCTCGCGAGCCTCGGGCTGCTCCTGCTGCACGTCCTCAACGGGTCGTTTCCGTGGTACGTGCTGATCTGGACGGCTCTCGCGCTCTGGTCCTTCTGGGCCCTGTGGGTGCTCGTCGTCCGCGGGCGGGTGTGGAAGAGGCTCCACAATCCCAGGCACATCGCGATCGGTGCGACCGTTTCCACCCTCCTCGTCGTCACCAATCTGGCATATGGGTCCGTCTACGTTCCTTCCGTGGCGTATCCGCTGGTGGAGAGTACGGCTGCATTCGGAACGCCGAGTCTGGACAAGAAGGGGAAGATGTACCTGCGGGTCCGTCTGCAGATCAAGAACGTCGGCCAGGTGCCGGTCTACGTGCTGGGCAGCATCTACTGGATCAAATACCGGCTCGCGAACGAGGGGTACCCCAGGTACCAGGTGATGAGCCCTGGCGAGTTCATCGACCCTCCGGGGCGGACGCTGAATCCGAAAGAGGATTATTCGGTGGATGTGGTCGCTGAGATCGAGCACCCCGAAACGCTCACCCACGAAGCCGTCAAGGTGGACACCGAGACGTTCGTGGTCAGGAAAGACAGACTGGAGGTGGCCGGCGATTACGAGGGGTCGGGGAAGTGGAAGTCCGAACTCGTGAAGCAGGGGAAGGAAAAGGATCCGCCGGGGCCGGCTGACAATTACAAGAGATATCAGTCCGGAATCTCCCAGAGCAGTGAGCTCATGAACGTGGTGCGAGGCCGGGAGCGCGTGACCGTCTGGTGGGTGCACAGCCCGTACGACCCGCACCTCTACGTGAACGTGTCGCGGCCGGGTGAGGACAAGACCTTCGAACACGGCGTGGGACATGCCGCTGACCGTTACGGTCTCGCCCTCGTGCGTGGCTCGGTCGCGGAGACGCCGTTCCCGGAGCTCCTGAAGAAGGCTCAGGGCCAGCGTCCGAGCTAGGCCGCGCGGCCCGGCACCGCGCGTCACTACGCGTCGTACACGTCCGCCTTGCGCGGGGCCGGCTCCTGGATCAGGCCGTTCATGATCGAGGAGCGGTTGGTGAAGGCCGAGGTGTCCACGCCGTTCTCGTCGAGCACCCTGAAGGCCGCCGCGTGCACCGCGCGCAGGACCGGGGCCACCGTGCGCAGGGCGTCGTCCGCCATGAAGCGGTGGCGCCACATCGAGCCCGCCCAGACGTGGCGCAGGCCGAAGGGCTCGGGCAGGACCAGCTTGCCGCCGAAGTAGTCCAGCATCGGCGGGTACCAGGTCAGGGGCGCGCGCACGGCGAGGCGTACGACCTCGCGCGCGTCCACGAGCGGCAGCGGGCGCTCGACCGTCTCCCAGAACCGGATGGACTTGGGGACCTCGACCACCGGCGGCTTGGACTTGGTGGTGAACAGGCCGTGCACCGGGCCGAGGGCGTGCGCGGTGACGTCCACGCGCAGCGTCTTGTAGAGCACGGTGACCGTGACCAGCATCGTGATCACGAGCTGGCCGTCCCAGAGCGGCCACTGGATGCCCAGGTAGTGCCGGTTGCCGGCGCTGAACTGCTGCTCGTTGCAGATCCGGGTGATCTCGTGCGGCTTGATCTGGAAGGTGTCCACGTCCTCGCCGCCGGGCCGGGCCACCTCGGCCGCGCCCTCGCCGACGGGGGTGACGATCCAGTGCCGGATCGAGGCGGGCGGGAAGCCGCCGGTGTGCAGGGGGCCGCGCTCCAGCTTGCGCAGCTCGGTGTCGATCGCGCGTATGACGTCCCAGCTGCGGAACGGGTGGATCTCGTGGCCCTCGGTCTTGGGGGTCAGCTCCTCCGCCATCTGCCAGCTGCCCCAGCGGGTGCCCATGCCGAGGATGCCCTTGGGGCCGGCGTAGAAGACGGAGTTGCTGTGGTCCTCGGCGGTGAGCTTCGCCAGCTGGTGGCGCAGGTCCTCGCGGGCCTTCTCGTCCGGGTTGCCGGGGACCGCCTCCGGGATCTTGGCGGTGACCACGCCACCGCCGCCGAGCAGGCCGTCCCAGCGGGAGCGCAGGTCGGCGGCGGTCCGCTCGCAGGTCCGGCGGGCGCCGTACCAGCCGAGGACGGGGGCGACGATGGAGCCGAGCAGGTAGAGCTCCAGCAGGCCGCTGCCGGGCTGGCGGTAGGCCACCCGGTAGAGGAGGACGGCGGCCACGAGCGCGACGCCGACCAGCAGGGCGGTGCCGACCCAGGTGTTCTTCCTGCCCTCGCCCTTGGCCAGGGTCTCGCGCAGCTGGAAGAGGCCCAGCCACATGAGCAGGCCGGGCAGGAAGAGCACCCCGCAGACCAGCATGAGCAGGCGCAGCCGGCGGTCGCGTTCCCGGCGGATGCGGGAGGCGGCCAGGCAGTGCTCCACGACCGTCTGCGGGTCGGCGCCGAAGGACTGGATGAGCGGCTTGCGGCCCGCGCCGAGGGTGCGGGCCTCCACGGCGCGGCAGAAGGCCTCGCCGAGGTTGGGCCGGAGAAGGGCGATCTTCGGGTCCTTCACCGAGGCCGGGTGGTTCTCGCTGTTGGCCGTCAGGATGTCCTTGAGCTCGGTGTCCCCGCCGCCGTCGCGGTACGCGGCGGAGGCGAGCGCGTTGGTGGCGGCGGTCTGTCCGCCGCCGCCCTGCAGAGGGATCTGTGCTCCGGGCCTGAAGTCGAAACCGTCGTCCGCCACCGCTGCCCCCATCGCCGTGCCACTGTGCTCTTTGCCGGTCGTGCTGTCGTGCTCGTCGTGCTGTTGTGCTGTCGTGCTGGTCGTGCCGTCGTGCCGGTCGCGCTCCGTCGTGGCCCCTTGACCTCCCCGTCGCGCCCGAAGAGCCTAACGGGGTACTCGGCCCCATGGTCATGGGACAGGGAAATACCGCCCACCGCAAGCGGGTTGGGTGGGCGGTGGCCGGAGTGCGATGTGACGCTATGTCACCAGGCTTCCCTTCTACGCCTGTTCGCGCACCTTGTCCGCCAGCTGCGGGGGCATCGGCTCGTGCCGGGCGTAGCCGCGGCTGAACCGGCCCGTGCCGTGGGACACCGAGCGCAGGTCGACGGCGTAGCGGCCGATCTCGATCTCCGGCACCTCGGCGCGGACCCGGGTGCGTCCCGGTTCGGCCTGTTCGGTGCCGACGACGCGGCCCCGGCGGCCGGCCAGGTCGCTCATGACGGGGCCCACGTACTCGTCGGGGACGACGACGTCGAGTTCGGCGACCGGTTCCAGCAGGTGGACCGGGACCTGTGCGGCGGCCTCGCGCAGGGCCAGGGCGCCGGCCGTCTGGAAGGCGGCGTCGGAGGAGTCCACGGAGTGCGCCTTGCCGTCGAGCAGGGTGACGCGCACGTCGACCAGCGGGTAGCCGGCCGCGACGCCGCGGGCGGCCTGGGCCCGTACGCCCTTCTCCACGGAGGGGATGAACGAGCGGGGCACGGCGCCGCCGACCACCTTGTCGACGAACTCGATGCCGCTGCCGGGCGGCAGCGGTTCCACCTCGATCTCGCAGATGGCGAACTGGCCGTGGCCGCCGGACTGCTTGACGTGCCGGCCGCGCCCGGCCGCCTTGGCGCCGAAGGTCTCGCGGAGGCTGACCTTGTGGGGGACGGGGTCGACCTGGACCCCGTAGCGGGTGCGCAGCCGTTCCAGGGCCACGTCCTGGTGGGCCTCGCCGAGGGACCACAGGACGAGCTGGTGGGTGTGCGGGTTCTGCTCCAGGCGCATCGTGGGGTCCTCGGCGACCAGCCGGGCCAGGCCCTGGGAGAGCTTGTCCTCGTCGGCCTTGCTGTGTGCCTCGATGGCGAGGGGGAGCAGCGGCTCGGGCATGGCCCAGGGCTCCATCAGCAGCGGGGCGTCCTTGGCGGAGAGGGTGTCGCCGGTCTCGGCGCGGGTGAGTTTGGCCACGCAGGCGAGGTCCCCGGCGATGCAGGTGCCGAGGGTGCGCTGCTGTTTGCCGAAGGGGGAGGTGAGGGCGCCGATCCGCTCGTCCGCTTCGTGCAGGTGCCGGTCCTCGTGGTCCCGGTCCTCCGTGCCGTGCCCCGAGACGTGGACGGTCTCCTCGGGGCGCAGGGTGCCGGAGAAGACGCGGACGAGGGAGACGCGGCCGACGTAGGGGTCGGAGGAGGTCTTGACGACCTCGGCGAGCAGGGGTCCGGCGGGGTCGCAGACCACGTCGGGGCGCGGGCTGCCGTCGGGGGCGGTGACGGTGAGGGGCGCGCGTTCGGCGGGGGTGGGGAAGCCGCCGGTGATCAGTTCGAGGAGCTCGACGGTGCCCAGGCCCTGGCGGGCGCCGTCGGCGGCCGGGGCGGCCATCAGGACGGGGTGGAAGGTGCCGCGGGCCACGGCCCGCTCCAGGTCGTCGATGAGGGTCTTGAGGTCGATGTCCTCGCCGCCGAGGTAGCGGTCCATGAGGGTCTCGTCCTCGCTCTCGGCGATGATCCCCTCGATGAGGCGGGAGCGGGCGCCGTCGATGACGGCGAGCTCGTCGGGGTCCGGGTCGCGTTCGGCGCGTTCGCCGGAGGTGTAGTCGTGGACGCGCCGCGAGAGCAGGCCGAGCAGGCCGGTGACGGGGGCGTGGCCGTCGGGGCCGGGGGAGCCGTAGCGGGGGAGGTAGAGGGGGATCACGGCGTCCGGGTCGTCGGCGCCGAAGATCTCGCCGCACACGGAGGCCATCTGGGAGTAATCGGAGCGGGCTGCCTCCAAATGGGTGACGACGATGGCGCGCGGCATGCCGACGGCCTCGCACTCGTCCCACACCATCCGGGTCGCGCCGTCGATCCCGTCGGCGGCGGAGACGACGAAGAGGGCCGCGTCGGCGGCGCGCAGGCCGGCCCGCAGCTCCCCGACGAAGTCGGCGTATCCGGGGGTGTCCAGGATATTGATCTTGATTCCGGCCCATTCGACCGGGACCAGGGAGAGCTGGACGGAGCGCTGGCGGCGCTGCTCGATCTCGTCGTAGTCCGAGACGGTGCCCCCGTCCTCGACCCGTCCGGCGCGGTTCACGGCCCCCGCGGTCAGGGCCAGGGCTTCGACCAGGGTGGTCTTTCCGGCGCCGCTGTGGCCGACCAGCACGACGTTGCGTACGGAGTCGGGGCGGTCGGCCGTCAGTGCCCTGCCGGCGGCCCCGGCTTGGTGTGATGTGGGTCCCATGATGCTCGTGCCTCCCGGTGTCGCGGTGAAGGAGGGTGATCGGGGTTCTTCGAGCTTTGCACCGGCGTCACACTGCGTCCATACGTCGTACCGGTCACGGACGGCGGCGTGAAGGGGCACCCGGCAGGGGACGGCCGAAGGATTGCGCCCGGCGAACCGGAGGGTGCGGGGCGCCCCGCACCCGGCGTGCTGGCTACGATGGGCCAGCCGGTGGCCGTGGTGGCCGCGCGGCCCAGCGACCCTCCGGGAAGGCCATGCTGAACAAGTACGCGCGTGCGTTCTTCACGCGTGTTCTCACGCCGTTCGCCGCATTTCTCCTCCGTCGGGGGGTGAGCCCCGACGCGGTCACGCTGGTCGGCACCGCCGGCGTGGTGGCGGGGGCGCTGGTCTTCTTCCCCCGGGGCGAGTTCTTCTGGGGCACGATCACCATCACCCTCTTCGTCTTCTCCGACCTGGTGGACGGGAACATGGCCCGCCAGGCCGGGGTCTCCAGCCGCTGGGGCGCGTTCCTCGACTCCACCCTCGACCGGGTGGCCGACGCGGCGATCTTCGGCGGCCTCGCGCTCTGGTACGCGGGCTCCGGGAACGACAACGTGCTGTGCGCGGTGGCGATCTTCTGCCTGGCCAGCGGCCAGGTGGTCTCGTACACCAAGGCCCGCGGCGAGGCGATCGGCCTGCCGGTCGCCGTCAACGGGCTCGTCGAGCGCGCCGAGCGCCTGGTGATCTCCCTGGTCGCGGCCGGTCTGTCCGGGCTCCAGACCTTCGGCGTCCCGTCGTGGATCGGGGTCCTGCTGCCCGTCGCCCTGTGGCTGGTGGCGGCGGGCTCGCTCGTCACGCTGGTCCAGAGGGTGGTCACCGTACGCCGTGAGGCCGCCGAGGCCGACGCGGCGGCCCCCGCCGAGGGCGGTGCGGCCTGATGGGGGCGGGCAGGGACAAACTGGTCGACGGGCTCTACGGGCTCGGCTGGGCGGGCGTCAAGAAGCTGCCCGAGCCGGCCGCGAGGGCCCTCGGCCGGAAGATCGCGGACGTGGCCTGGAAGCGGCGCGGCAAGAGCGTGCTGCGCCTGGAGTCCAACCTCGCCCGGGTGGTGCCCGACGCGGGCCCGGAGCGGCTGCGGGCCCTCTCGCAGGCGGGCATGCGCTCGTACATGCGCTACTGGATGGAGTCCTTCCGGCTGCCCGCCATGGACCCCCGGCGGTTCGGTACGGACGTCGCCATAAAGGACGACCACATCCTGCGCGAGGCCCTCGCCTCCGGCCGCGGGGTGATCGTGGCCCTGCCGCACCTGGCCAACTGGGACCTGGCCGGAGCCTGGGTCACCGGCCACGTCGGCGTGCCCTTCACCACGGTCGCCGAGCGGCTCAAGCCCGAGTCCCTCTACGACCGCTTCGTCGCCTACCGGCAGAGCCTGGGCATGGAGGTCCTGCCGCACTCCGGCGGGGCCGCCTTCGGCACCCTCGCGCGCCGGCTGCGCTCCGGCGGGCTGATCTGCCTGGTCGCCGACCGGGACCTGTCGTCCTCCGGCGTCGAGGTGGACTTCTTCGGCGCCACCGCCCGGATGCCCGCCGGGCCCGCGCTGCTGGCGCAGCAGACCGGGGCGGCGCTGCTGCCGGTCACCCTGTACTACGGGGACGCCCCGAAGATGTACGGCCGGATCCACCCCGAGGTGGAGGTGCCCGGCGACGGGACCCGGGCCGAGAAGACCGCCGCCATGACCCAGGCGGTGGCCGACGCCTTCGCCTCGGGGATCGCCGAGCACCCGGAGGACTGGCACATGCTCCAGCGCTTGTGGCTCGACGACCTGGAGGAGCGCCCGTAGTGAAGATCGGCATCGTCTGCCCGTACTCCTGGGACGTACCGGGCGGCGTCCAGTTCCACATCCGCGACCTGGCCGAACACCTGATCCGCAGCGGCCACGAGGTGTCGGTCCTGGCCCCCGCCGACGACGAGACCCCCCTGCCGCCGTACGTGGTCTCCGCCGGGCGGGCCGTGCCGGTGCCCTACAACGGGTCGGTCGCCCGCCTGAACTTCGGCTTCCTGTCGGCCGCCCGGGTGCGGCGCTGGCTGCACGAGGGGGTCTTCGACGTCATCCACATCCACGAGCCGGCCTCCCCCTCGCTCGGCCTGCTGTCCTGCTGGGCGGCGCAGGGGCCCATCGTGGCCACGTTCCACACCTCCAACCCCCGCTCCCGGGCGATGATCGCGGCCTACCCGATCCTCCAGCCCGCGCTGGAGAAGATCAGCGCGCGGATCGCGGTCAGCGAGTACGCCCGGCGCACCCTCGTCGAGCACCTCGGCGGGGACGCCGTCGTCATCCCCAACGGCGTCGACGTGGACTTCTTCGCCGAGGCCGACCCCAAGCCCGAGTGGGGCGGGCAGACCCTCGGTTTCATCGGCCGCATCGACGAGCCCCGCAAGGGCCTGCCGGTGCTCATGGCCGCCTTCCCGCGGATCGTCGCCGAGTGCCCGGACGTACGGCTCCTCGTGGCGGGCCGCGGCGACGAGGAGGAGGCCGTCGCCTCGCTCCCGGCCGAACTGCGCTCGCGCGTGGAGTTCCTCGGCATGGTCTCCGACGAGGACAAGGCCCGGCTGCTGCGCAGCGTCGACGTGTACGTGGCCCCCAACACCGGCGGCGAGAGCTTCGGGATCATCCTGGTCGAGGCCCTGTCCGCCGGTGCGGCCGTCCTCGCCTCCGACCTCGACGCCTTCGCCCAGGTACTGGACCAGGGCGCGGCCGGCGAGCTGTTCGCCAACGAGGACGCCGACTCGCTGGCGGCCGCGGCGGTCGCCCTGCTGCGCGACCCGGCCCGGCGCGCGGAACTGAGCGCCCGCGGCTCGGCGCACGTACGCCGCTTCGACTGGTCGACGGTCGGCGCGGACATCCTGGCCGTCTACGAGACCGTCACCGCCGGCGCGGCGGCGGTGGCCGCCGACGAACGCGTCCCGCTCCGCACCCGCCTCGGCTTCTCCCGGGAGGGTTAGACCCGGGCTGGACCACCGGGGTGACCGGCGGAACGGGCGGGCGGCACGCCGGAGCCGGTAGTGTCGCCGCCCGTGATCGAAAACCTTGTCTGGATCGCGCTGGCGCTCGGCGCCGTCGGGGTCTACCTCAGCTGGACCGCCGGGCGGCTGGACCGGCTGCACACCCGGATGGACGCCGCCCGCGCCGCCCTGGACGCGCAGCTGGTGCGGCGCGCCTCCGTCGTCCTGGAGGTGGCCACCTCCGGGGCGCTCGACCCCGCCTCCTCGCTCGTGCTGTACGAGGCCGCGCACGCCGCCCGGCAGGCCGAGGAGGAGCACCGCGAGGTCGCCGAGAGCGAGCTCAGCCAGGCGCTGCGCGCGGTCTTCGCCGACGCCGACCAGGTCGAGGTCCTCAAGAGCGCCCCCGGAGGCGTGGCGGCGGCCGAGGAGCTGGCCGCGGCGGTGCGCCGGGTCCCCATGGCCCGGCGCTTCCTCAACGACGCCGTCCGGGCCGCCCGCGCCCTGCGCAGGCACCGCAAGGTCCGCTGGTTCCGGCTGGCCGGGCACGCGCCGTTCCCGCTCGCCTTCGAGATGGACGACGAACCCCCGGCCGACCTCGCGGACCGCCCGGCCTAGACGGGGCGGGAGGGGGCGCGGAAGGCCGTGGGATTGGTCCGATCGGGGTCCACCAGCGCCGCCGGGGACAAAACAAGGAGCCACCGGCTCCATATTGGCCCTTGTAGTGGACTGGTCGGTGGGGTTGTCTCTGCCGAGTAGTACCCCGTCTTCCCTTCCAGTGAGGTCAACCGTGAGCACGCTTCCCACCTCTCCCCAGTCCGCTGAGTCGGCCATCGGCACCTCCCGCGTCAAGCGCGGCATGGCCGAGCAGCTCAAGGGCGGCGTGATCATGGACGTGGTCAACGCCGAGCAGGCGAAGATCGCCGAGGACGCCGGCGCCGTGGCCGTCATGGCCCTGGAGCGGGTTCCGGCCGACATCCGCAAGGACGGCGGCGTGGCCCGCATGTCGGACCCGAACATGATCGAGGAGATCATCGAGGCCGTCTCCATCCCGGTCATGGCCAAGTCCCGCATCGGCCACTTCGTCGAGGCCCAGGTGCTCCAGTCCCTCGGCGTCGACTACATCGACGAGTCCGAGGTCCTGACCCCGGCCGACGAGATCAACCACTCCGACAAGTGGGCCTTCACCACCCCCTTCGTCTGTGGCGCCACCAACCTGGGCGAGGCCCTGCGCCGCATCGCCGAGGGCGCGGCCATGATCCGCTCGAAGGGCGAGGCCGGCACCGGCAACGTCGTCGAGGCCGTCCGCCACCTGCGCCAGATCAAGAACGAGATCGCCCAGCTGCGCGGCTACGACAACAACGAGCTGTACGCCGCCGCCAAGGAGCTGCGCGCCCCGTACGAGCTCGTCAAGGAGGTCGCCGAGCTCGGCAAGCTCCCCGTCGTCCTGTTCTCCGCCGGTGGCGTCGCCACCCCGGCCGACGCCGCGCTGATGCGCCAGCTCGGCGCCGAGGGCGTCTTCGTCGGCTCCGGCATCTTCAAGTCCGGCGACCCGGCCAAGCGCGCCGCCGCCATCGTGAAGGCCACCACCTTCTTCGACGACCCGAAGGTCATCGCGGACGCGTCCCGCAACCTGGGCGAGGCCATGGTCGGCATCAACTGCGACACCCTCCCCGAGACCGAGCGCTACGCCAACCGCGGCTGGTAAGGCACCCCACGATGAACAACCCCCCCGTGATCGGTGTCCTGGCCCTCCAGGGCGACGTACGGGAGCACCTGATCGCCCTGGCCGCGGCGGACGCCGTGGCCAGGCCGGTCCGGCGTCCCGAGGAGCTCGCCGAGGTCGACGCCCTGGTGATCCCCGGCGGCGAGTCCACGACCATGTCGAAGCTCGCGGTCCTGTTCGGCATGCTGGAGCCGCTGCGCGAGCGCGTCCGCGCCGGCATGCCCGTGTACGGCACCTGCGCCGGCATGATCATGCTGGCCGACAAGCTGCTCGACGGCCGTGACGACCAGGAGACGCTCGGCGGCATCGACATGATCGTCCGCCGCAACGCCTTCGGCCGCCAGAACGAGTCCTTCGAAGCGAAGATCGACTTCTCGGGCATAGCGGGCGGCCCCGTCGAGGGTGTCTTCATCCGCGCCCCCTGGGTCGAGTCGGTCGGCGCCTCCGCCGAGGTCCTCGCCACGTACGACGGCCACACGGTCGCCGTCCGGCAGGGCAACGTCCTCGCGACCTCGTTCCACCCGGAGCTGACCGGCGACGACCGCGTCCACGCGTACTTCGTCGACATGGTGCGCGCGGCGCTGTAATCAGGTCCCGGTAGGATCTGAGGTGAACACTGTTGGTTACGCGAAGGAGACAGGCGGATGTCCGGCCACTCTAAATGGGCTACGACGAAGCACAAGAAGGCCGTGATCGATGCCAAGCGCGGCAAGCTCTTCGCGAAGCTGATCAAGAACATCGAGGTCGCGGCCCGTATGGGCGGTGCCGACATCGACGGCAACCCGACGCTGTTCGACGCCGTTCAGAAGGCCAAGAAGCAGTCGGTCCCGAACAAGAACATCGACTCCGCGGTCAAGCGCGGCGGCGGCCTGGAGGCCGGCGGCGCCGACTACGAGACGATCATGTACGAGGGTTACGGCCCGAACGGTGTCGCGGTGCTCATCGAGTGCCTCACCGACAACCGCAACCGCGCCGCCTCCGACGTCCGCGTCGCCATGACCCGCAACGGCGGCTCGATGGCCGACCCGGGCTCGGTCTCGTACCTGTTCAACCGCAAGGGCGTCATCCTGCTGCCCAAGGCCGAGCTCTCCGAGGACGACGTGCTCGGCGCGGTCCTGGACGCCGGTGCCGAAGAGGTCAACGACAACGGCGACACCTGGGAGATCATCAGCGAGGCCACCGACCTGGTCGCGGTCCGCACCGCGCTCCAGGAGGCCGGCATCGACTACGACTCCGCCGACTCCAGCTTCGTCCCGACCATGCAGGTCGAGCTCGACGAAGAGGGCGCGCGCAAGATCTTCAAGCTGATCGACGCGCTGGAGGACAGCGACGACGTGCAGAACGTCTTCGCCAACTTCGACGTCTCGGACGAGGTCATGGAGAAGGTCGACGCCTAGTCGGCCTCACTCGCCCTGTGACGGCGGGCCGGCGGGAGACACCCCGTCGGCCCGCCGTCGCATTGTCAGTGGGGGCGGATAGCCTGCACGGACAGGTGAGCGGTGACCGGAAGAGGGGGCGCGGTGCGCGTACTGGGTGTGGACCCGGGGCTGACGCGGTGCGGTGTCGGCGTGGTCGAGGGCGTCGCCGGACGGCCCCTGACCATGATCGGCGTGGGGGTCGTACGGACCCCCGCGGACGCCGAGCTCGGGCACCGGCTCGTCGCGATTGAGCGCGGCATCGAGGAGTGGCTCGACGAGCACCGGCCGGAATTCGTCGCCGTGGAGCGGGTGTTCAGCCAGCACAACGTCCGCACCGTGATGGGCACCGCCCAGGCCAGCGCCGTCGCCATGCTGTGCGCGGCGCGCCGCGGGATACCCGTCGCGCTGCACACCCCCAGCGAGGTCAAGGCCGCCGTCACCGGCAGCGGCCGGGCCGACAAGGCGCAGGTCGGGGCCATGGTCACCCGGCTGCTGCGGCTCGCCGAACCGCCCAGGCCGGCCGATGCCGCCGACGCGCTGGCCCTCGCCATCTGCCACATCTGGCGGGCCCCCGCCCACAACCGCCTCCAGCAGGCGGTAGCCCAGCACGCCTCCGCCTTGAAAGGCCGTACCAGATGATCGCCTTCGTCAGCGGCCCGGTCGCCGCGCTCACCCCCACCCTGGCCGTGGTCGAGGTCGGGGGAGTGGGCATGGCCGTGCAGTGCACCCCGAACACCCTCGCGGGCCTGCGCGTCGGCGAACCGGCCCGGCTGGCCACGTCCCTGGTGGTCCGTGAGGACTCCCTGACCCTCTACGGCTTCGCCGACGACGACGAACGCCAGGTCTTCGAGCTCCTCCAGACCGCGAGCGGGGTCGGCCCCCGGGTGGCGCAGGCGATGCTCGGGGTGCACAGCCCGGACGCCCTGCGGGCCGCCTTCGCGGCGGGGGACGCCAAGGCCCTGACGGCCGTGCCGGGCATCGGGCCGAAGGGCGCGCAGAAGCTGCTGCTGGAGCTGAAGGGCAAGCTGGGGGCGCCCGCCGCGCCGGTGGTCGGCGCCCAGCGGGCGGCCGCGTCGGCGCCCGCGCCCTGGACCGAGCAGCTCACGGCCGCGCTGATCGGGCTCGGGTACGCGTCGCGGGAGGCGGAGGACGCCGTCGCCGCCGTCACCCCCCAGGCGGAGGCGGCCATCGCCGCCGGGGGCCCGGCCCCCGTCCCGCAGCTCCTCCGAGCGGCCCTCCAGTCCCTGAACCGGGCCCGCTGACCCCGGGTCCCGCCGCGCGGGACCCTCGCCCCGCGTGGCGGGACCCCCGCACAGACCACCGCAATGACCTGGAAGGCAGACCGGCAGCGTGAACTGGGACGACGAGAGCACCACCCCCGAGCCCGACCGGCTGGTCGCGGCGGCGGCCGACGGGGAGGACACCGCCGTCGAGGCGGCCCTGCGCCCCAAGGACCTCGGCGAGTTCGTCGGCCAGGAGAAGGTCCGCCAGCAGCTGGACCTCGTGCTGAAGGCAGCCCGCCAGCGCGGCGCCACCGCCGACCACGTCCTGCTCTCCGGCGCGCCCGGCCTCGGCAAGACCACCCTCTCCATGATCATCGCGGCGGAGATGGGCGCGCCCATCCGGATCACCTCCGGCCCCGCCATCCAGCACGCCGGCGACCTCGCCGCGATCCTCTCCTCCCTCCAGGAGGGCGAGGTCCTCTTCCTCGACGAGATCCACCGCATGTCCCGGCCCGCCGAGGAGATGCTGTACATGGCCATGGAGGACTTCCGCGTCGACGTGATCGTCGGCAAGGGCCCCGGCGCGACCGCGATCCCCCTGGAGCTGCCCCCGTTCACCCTCGTCGGGGCGACGACCCGGGCCGGCCTCCTGCCCCCGCCGCTGCGGGACCGTTTCGGTTTCACCGGGCACATGGAGTTCTACGCCCCCGAGGAGCTGGAACGCGTCATCCACCGCTCGGCCCGCCTCCTCGACGTGGAGATCGACACCGCCGGCGCCGCCGAGATCGCCGGCCGCTCCCGCGGCACCCCGCGCATCGCCAACCGCCTGCTGCGCCGCGTCCGCGACTACGCCCAGGTCCGGGCCGACGGGGTGATCACCCGCGAGGTGGCCGCCACGGCCCTCCAGGTGTACGAGGTGGACGCGCGCGGGCTGGACCGGCTGGACCGGGCCGTGCTGGAGGCCCTGCTCAAGCTGTTCGGCGGCGGTCCCGTCGGGCTGTCCACCCTCGCCGTGGCCGTGGGGGAGGAGCGGGAGACGGTCGAGGAGGTCGCCGAGCCGTTCCTGGTGCGGGAGGGCCTGCTGGCCCGTACCCCCCGGGGCCGGGTCGCGACCCCCGCCGCATGGGCTCACCTGGGACTTGTTCCCCCGCAGCGCGAGGCCGGCGGATCAAGCGGACAACAGGGCCTGTTCGGGGCCTGACGGCGCGGAGGTTCGACCGGTCAGGAACTGCGGTGCCATGCTGGGCGTTGTTCCATCGGTGCGGACTCGCCTAGACTCCGCCGATGCCGACCCTTCGGGTCGGCGTGCCCACCCCCGTAGAAAAAGGCCGTCTCCCGTGCGGTCGTGCGAAGGATCTCCGTCCCGTGAATCTCGTGACACTCCTCCCGTTCATCGTGCTCATCGGGGCGATGTTCCTGATGACCCGCTCCGCCAAGAAGAAGCAGCAGCAGGCCGCGCAGATGCGCGACCACATGACGGCCGGCACCGGCGTCCGCACCATCGGCGGCATGTACGCCACGGTCAAGGAGATCGGTGACGACACCGTCACCCTCGAGGTGGCCCCCGGCGTTCACGCGATCTACGCGAAGAACGCCATCGGCGCCGTGCTCGAGGACGACGAGTACAACCGCATCGTCCACGGCGCCACGGCGGAGGGCCTGACCGTCCCGGACGACGCCTCCTCGCTGACGGACTCCGAGTCCCCGAAGACGGACCTGTCGAAGGACTCCGGCCCGGAGGACGCCCCCAAGCTCGACCTGAACAAGGACGACGAGCCGAAGGACGGCAAGACCGACGGCGAGGCCGGCGCCAAGTAGCGCCGGCCGGGGACCCCGGCGGCGCCCGACCGGCTGCCGCCGGGGACCCCGTACCGAACTTCTGCGGGGGGCAGGGGTCCCCACCACACATTTCGTGGCCGTCCGCGCGCTGACCCGGCGCGGGACGGTTGGACAGGGAGATACGACAAGGTGGCAGCACCGAAGAAGGGCCGGCGGCCCACGGGGGCTCAGGGGAGGCCCGGGCGAGCCCTGGCCCTCATCCTGATCGCGATGGTGGCGCTCACCACGGGGATGTTCCTCTCTCATCAGACGACCCCTCGCCTGGGCATCGACCTCGCGGGCGGTACGAGCATCACGCTCAAGGCGAAGAGCGAGCCCGGCAAGCCGGACGCGGTCAACGAGACCAACATGAACACCGCGGTCGGCATCATCGAGCGCCGTGTCAACGGTCTCGGCGTCTCGGAGGCCGAGGTCCAGACCCAGGGCCGCGACCACATCATCGTGAACATCCCCAAGGGGACGAACGAGCAGCAGGCGCGCGAGCAGGTCGGCACCACCGCCCAGCTCTACTTCCGCCCCGTGCTCGCCTTCGCGGACGGCGCCCCCGCCGCCCCCGAGACCAAGCCGAGCGGCTCCCCGAGCCCCTCCGCGAGCGGTTCCGGCGCCCCGAAGGCCGAAGGCGGCACCAAGCCGTCCGCGTCGGCCACCCCGTCGTCCAGCGCCACTTCCCAGGGCCGCGTGCTCAGCGAGGCCCTCAAGGCCCCGGGCACCCCCACTCCCTCGCCCTCGGCGAGCGAGTCGAAGAAGGCAGACGACAACAAGGCCACGCCGTCCGCCCAGGCCTCCGGTTCGCCCTCGGCCCCGGCCCCCGTGCCGACCCCGCCGGCCGACCCGGCCGTCGCCGGGCTCCAGGCCAAGTTCGCGGCGCTGAACTGCACCAACGAGGAGCAGCGGGCCGCCGCGGGCAAGGGCGTCAAGCCCGAGGACCCGATGATCGCCTGTGGCAAGCGCGGCGCCCAGTGGGGCAAGTGGATCCTCGGTCCCGCCCAGGTCGCCGGCACGGACGTGAAGGACGCCAAGGGCGTCATCGACCAGCAGCGCGGTCAGTGGATCGTCACCATGCAGTTCACCGACAAGGGCGCCGACAAGTTCGCCAAGATCACCGGTGAGCTCGCCACCAAGACGCCCCCGCAGAACCAGTTCGCGATCGTCCTCGACGGCGAGGTCATCTCCGACCCCTCCGTCAGCCAGGCGCTGACCGGCGGCAACGCCGAGATCTCCGGCGGCTTCACCCAGCAGTCCGCGCAGGACCTGGGCAACATGCTCTCGTACGGCGCCCTGCCCCTGTCCTTCCAGGAGGACAGCGTCACCACCGTCACCGCCGCGCTCGGCGGGGAGCAGCTGAAGGCCGGCCTGATCGCCGGTGCCATCGGCCTGGCCCTGGTCGTGATCTACCTGCTGGTCTACTACCGCGGCCTGGCCTTCATCGCGATCGTCAGCCTCATGGTGTCCGCGGTCCTCACGTACACGATCATGGCGCTGCTGGGCAAGGGCATCGGCTTCGCCCTGAACCTGCCCGCCGTCTGCGGCGCGATCGTGGCCATCGGCATCACCGCGGACTCGTTCATCGTGTACTTCGAGCGCATCCGCGACGAGATCCGCGAGGGCCGCACGCTGCGTCCGGCCGTCGAGCGGGCCTGGCCGCGCGCCCGGCGCACGATCCTGGTCTCCGACTTCGTGTCGTTCCTCGCCGCCGCGGTGCTCTTCATCGTCACCGTCGGCAAGGTCCAGGGCTTCGCCTTCACGCTGGGTCTGACCACCCTGCTCGACGTGGTCGTGGTGTTCCTGTTCACCAAGCCCGTCATGACGCTGCTGGCGCGGACGAAGTTCTTCTCCAGCGGTCACCCGTGGTCCGGGCTGGACCCGAAGCGGCTCGGCGCCAAGCCCCCGCTGCGGCGCTCCCGCCGTACCGGCCCCGTCCCCGCCCCCGTCGACGCAAAGGAGGCGTGAGATGTCGAAGCTGGGAGATCTCGGCGCCAAGCTGTACCGCGGTGAGGTCGGCTACGACTTCGTCGGCAAGCGCTTCGTCTGGTACGGCGTCTCCATCCTGATCACCATCACGGCGGCCGTCGCCCTGGCCGTCCAGGGCCTCAACATGGGCATCGAGTTCAAGGGCGGTGCCGTCTTCACCACCCCGAAGACGAGCGTGTCCGTCGCGCGGGCCACCCAGGCCGCGGAGAAGGCCTCGGGGCACGACGCGATCGTGCAGGAGCTCGGCACCGGCGGGCTGCGCATCCAGATCTCCGGTCTGGACACCGACTCCGCCGCCTCCGTGAAGAAGCAGCTCGGCACCGACCTCAAGGTCGACGCGGGCCAGATCAACGCGGACCTGGTCGGCCCGAGCTGGGGCGAGCAGATCGCGAACAAGGCCTGGACGGGCCTCGCGATCTTCATGGTCCTCGTGGTGGTCTACCTCGCCATCGCCTTCGAGTGGCGGATGGCCGTCGCGGCCCTGGTCGCGCTGATCCACGACCTCACCATCACCGTCGGCGTGTACGCGCTGGTCGGCTTCGAGGTCACCCCGGGCACCGTGATCGGTCTGCTGACCATCCTCGGTTACTCCCTCTACGACACCGTCGTCGTCTTCGACGGTCTCAAGGAGGGCGCGAAGGACATCACCAAGCAGACCCGCTGGACCTTCAGCGACGTCGCCAACCGCAGCATCAACGGCACGCTGGTCCGCTCGATCAACACCACCGTCGTGGCGCTGCTGCCGGTCGCGGCCCTGCTGTTCATCGGCGGCGGCTTCCTCGGCGCGGGCATGCTCAACGACATCTCGCTGTCGCTGTTCGTCGGTCTGGCGGCCGGCGCGTACTCCTCGATCTTCATCGCCACCCCGCTGGTCGTGGACCTGAAGGAGCGCGAGCCGGCGATGAAGGCGCTGAAGAAGCGCGTGCTCGCCAAGCGGGCGGCCGCGGCCGCCAAGGGCGAGGACGTCGAGGGCGGCGCCGAAGGGGACGACACCCCCGAGGTCGTGGCCCAGGGCGGCCAGGGGAGGCGGCGCCGGTGACCACCGCATCCTGCACCCCCGAGGTCCGCGAGCTGCTGCTCAGCCGGATCACGGACGTCGTGGACTACCCGAAGCCGGGCGTGGTGTTCAAGGACATCACCCCGCTGCTCGCCGACCCGAAGGCGTTCGGCGCGCTGACCGACACCCTGGTGGAGCTGGCCGGCCGGTACGGCGCGACGAAGATCGTCGGGCTGGAGGCGCGCGGGTTCATCCTCGCGGCCCCGGTCGCCGTGAAGGCGGGCATCGGCTTCATCCCCGTGCGCAAGGCCGGCAAGCTGCCGGGCGCCACGCTCGCCCAGGCGTACGAGCTGGAGTACGGGACGGCGGAGATCGAGGTCCACGCGGAGGACCTGTCGGCCGGTGACCGGGTCATGGTCATCGACGACGTCCTGGCCACCGGCGGCACCGCCGAGGCCTCGCTGGAACTGATCCGGCGGGCCGGTGCCGAGGTCGCCGGTGTGGCGGTCCTGATGGAGCTGTCGTTCCTCCCGGGGCGCGAGAAGCTGTCCGGGGCCCTCGCCGGGGCTCCGCTGGACGCGCTGATCGTGGTCTGACCCCGCTGTGCCGAAGCGGCGGGTGCCCGGGAATCCCGGGTACCCGCCGCTTTCGTGTGCGGCACCGCTGCCGGGGCGCTGCCCCCGGGCCGTCGGAGGCTGAGGCGGGGTGGAACGGGGCTGGGGCCGTATCTCGCGGAGCGGCCGGGGAGAACGGGTCGGCGGAACCCTCGCTACCATGGTTTATCCGGACCTGACCGGGGCCCCGGAACCTCCCCCAGACTCCGTCCGGGGGGACCCCCAGAGGAGCGCTCTTGCCAGACGAGGTCCAGCCGCCACTCTCTGCCTCGCAGCCCGACCCCAAGGCCGAGCCGGCCGCGGCGGCAGCAGCGACGCCCCAGCCGGCCCCGCCGGTCAAGCCCCTTCCGGCCAAGCCGGCCGGGTCTTCCAACCGGGTGCGCGCCCGGCTGGCCCGTCTCGGCGTGCAGCGTTCCAACCCGTACAACCCGGTACTGGAGCCCCTGCTCCGTATAGTCCGCAGCAACGACCCGAAGATCGAGACGGCGACGCTGCGCCAGATCGAGCAGGCGTACCAGGTCGCCGAACGCTGGCACCGCGGCCAGAAGCGCAAGAGCGGCGACCCGTACATCACCCACCCGCTCGCGGTGACCACGATCCTCGCCGAGCTCGGCATGGACCCCGCCACCCTGATGGCGGGCCTCCTGCACGACACCGTCGAGGACACCGAGTACGGCCTCGACCAGCTCCGCCGCGACTTCGGCGACGCCGTGGCCCTCCTCGTCGACGGGGTCACCAAGCTCGACCGGGTCAAGTTCGGTGAGGCGGCCCAGGCGGAGACCGTCCGCAAGATGGTCGTCGCCATGGCCAAGGACCCGCGCGTCCTGGTCATCAAGCTCGCCGACCGCCTGCACAACATGCGCACCATGCGCTACCTCAAGCGGGAGAAGCAGGAGAAGAAGGCCCGCGAGACCCTCGAGATCTACGCGCCGCTGGCCCACCGCCTCGGCATGAACACGATCAAGTGGGAGCTGGAGGACCTCGCCTTCGCGATCCTCTACCCCAAGATGTACGACGAGATCGTGCGCCTCGTGGCCGAGCGCGCCCCCAAGCGCGACGAGTACCTCGCCGTCGTCACCGACGAGGTGATGGTCGACCTGCGCGCGGCCCGGATCAAGGCCACCGTCACGGGCAGACCCAAGCACTACTACAGCGTCTACCAGAAGATGATCGTCCGCGGCCGTGACTTCGCGGAGATCTACGACCTGGTGGGCATCCGCGTCCTCGTGGACACCGTCCGGGACTGCTACGCGGCCCTCGGTACCGTGCACGCGCGCTGGAACCCGGTCCCCGGCCGGTTCAAGGACTACATCGCGATGCCCAAGTTCAACATGTACCAGTCGCTCCACACGACGGTCATCGGACCCAACGGCAAGCCGGTCGAACTCCAGATCCGCACCTTCGACATGCACCGCCGCGCCGAGTACGGCATCGCCGCCCACTGGAAGTACAAGCAGCAGACCGTCGCCGGCGCCTCCAAGATCCGCACCGACGTCCCGCAGGCCGCCAAGGGCAGCGCCGGCCAGGACACGGTCAACGACATGGCCTGGCTGCGCCAGCTCCTCGACTGGCAGAAGGAGACGGAGGACCCGGGCGAGTTCCTCGACTCCCTGCGCTTCGACCTCTCCCGCAACGAGGTCTTCGTCTTCACCCCCAAGGGCGACGTCATCGCCCTGCCCGCCGGGGCCACCTCCGTGGACTTCGCGTACGCCGTCCACACCGAGGTCGGCCACCGCACCATAGGGGCGCGGGTCAACGGGCGGCTCGTGCCGCTCGAGTCGACCCTCGACAACGGTGACCTGGTCGAGGTCTTCACCTCCAAGGCCGAGGGCGCCGGCCCGTCCCGCGACTGGCTGGGCTTCGTCAAGTCCCCGCGGGCCCGCAACAAGATCCGCGCCTGGTTCTCCAAGGAGCGCCGCGACGAGGCCATCGAGCACGGCAAGGACGCCATCGCGCGGGCCATGCGCAAGCAGAACCTGCCCATCCAGCGGATCCTGACCGGCGACTCCCTCGTCACCCTCGCGCACGAGATGCGCTACCCCGACATCTCCTCCCTCTACGCGGCGATCGGCGAGGGCCACGTGGCCGCGCAGGGCGTCGTGCAGAAGCTGGTCCAGGCCCTCGGCGGCGAGGAGGCCGCCAACGAGGACATCGAGGAGAGCGTCCCGCCGTCCCGCGCCCGCACCAAGCGGCGCGGCAACGCCGACCCGGGCGTGGTCGTCAAGGGCGTCGACGACGTGTGGGTGAAGCTGGCCCGCTGCTGCACGCCGGTCCCGGGCGACCCGATCATCGGCTTCGTCACCCGCGGCAGTGGCGTATCGGTTCACCGCGCCGACTGCGTCAACGTCGACTCCCTCTCCCAGCAGCCCGAGCGGATGCTGGAGGTGGAGTGGGCCCCGACCCAGTCCTCCGTCTTCCTCGTCGCCATCCAGGTCGAGGCGCTGGACCGGTCCCGGCTGCTGTCGGACGTCACCCGGGTCCTGTCGGACCAGCACGTCAACATCCTCTCGGCGGCCGTGCAGACCTCCCGTGACCGGGTGGCCACCTCCCGGTTCACCTTCGAGATGGGCGACCCGAAGCACCTGGGACACGTCCTGAAGGCCGTACGGGGCGTCGAGGGCGTCTACGACGTCTACCGCGTGACCTCGGCCCGCAGGCCGTAGCACCCGCCCGGCCGGGCCCGGACCGGCCAACGGACGTGGGCGCCACCCCCGAGGGGGTGGCGCCCACGTTCACCTCCGGCGCGGCGGCCCGGTCAGGGGCAGCCCCACCACACGAAGTTGAGGTTGCCGCCGAAGAGCGCGGACACCGCCGTGGCCGAGCCGACGATCCACACCACGGTGCTCCGCCGGGCCCTGGCCAGGGCCAGCGCGAAGGGGAACAGCAGCGGGAACGCCGGCATGATGAAGCGCATCTTCGAGAAGTAGAAGCCCGCCCCGCCCAGCGCCATCAGCATGATCATGGCTGCGAAGATCCACACCACCATGGGGGGCCGGCGCCGGCGCGTCATCAGCACGAACAGCACCACCGCCGTGACCACGGTCAGCGAGACCACCACGTGGTTGAGGGTCGTGTGCACCTCGGTGAAGGTCTTCTTCAGCTCGCTGAGGGTGTCGAACCCGCCGTCGTACACCGAACCCCAGCGGCGCTGGAGCTCGAAGTAGCCGTCCCAGCGCCCGAAGTGCCAGCCGACGTAGCCCACGTACCCGAACCAGCCCAGCGGGGCGATCAGCGAGGCGGTCACGATCCGCCCCACCGGGGGCCGCTGCGAGCGGCGCCCGCGGCGCCACTGCACGTACTCCCAGACCCCCGCCAGCACCACGGCCGCGACGATCGCCGAACCCGAGGGCCGGGTGGCCCCCGCGAAGAAGGCCAGCACACCGGCCGTCAGCCAGGACTTCGTCATCACCGCGTACATCGCCCACACGGACAGGGCGAGGAACAGCGGCTCGGTGTACGCCATCGACTGGACGAGCGCCGCCGGCACGATCGCGAACAGGGCGCAGGTGAAGAGCGCGACCCGGCGTCCGTAGATCTTGTCGGTGACGGCGAAGATGCCCCACGCGGCGACCACCGACGCCAGCAGCGCCAGCCCCATCGCCACCCAGTTCATGGGCAGGTGCGTGACGAACGAGGTGTACCGCACCAGCATCGGGTAGACGGGGAAGAACGCCATCTGGCAGCTCGGCCCCGCGAACGCGCACGGCGACGGCGTCGCCAGCGGGGTCGTCAGACCGTTCTCGGCGATGTGCAGGTAGTAGACGGCGTCCCAGCGCCCGCCCAGGATCTCCAGCGGCCGCACGTCCTTGCGCACGGCCCAGATGGCCATCACGGCGAGCCCGGTCGCGCGCAGGGCGATGTGGATCAGCAGCGCCTTGCGGGCCCGCTTCAGGTTGGCGAGTACGCGCCGTCCGACACCGCGGAGTCCGGAGTCCTTCTCGCCGGACACCGGTTCGGCGACGAGAAGTGAGTCGGGGACATCAGCGCGTATCTGGGTATGCGTCACATTCGATCCTGGTCGTCGCCCGGCAGAAGGCCGCCGAGGCGGCACCGTACAACGTTACACAGGTGGAGGGTGCAACCCGCGCGCACCCTGTGTTGAATCCGCGTAACGAATCGGACCCATATACGGCGGACGGGCACCACCGGGGGTGACCGGTGGTGCCCGTCCGAAGTCCCTCAGGGGCGTCAGCCGCCGAACTCCTCCAGGCCCTTCAGCGCCTGGTCCAGCAGGGCCTGGCGGCCCTCCAGCTCACGGGACAGCTTGTCGGCCTTGGAGTTGTTCCCGGCCGCGCGCGCGGCGTCGATCTCACCGCGCAGCTTGTCGACGGCCGCCTGGAGCTGCCCCGTCAGACCGGCGGCACGCGCCCGCGCCTCCGGGTTCGTACGGCGCCACTCGCCCTCCTCGGCCTCCTGGATGGCCCGCTCCACGGCGTGCATCCGGCCCTCGACCTTGGGACGGGCGTCCCGCGGCACGTGGCCGATGGCCTCCCAGCGCTCGTTGACCGAGCGGAACGCGGCCCGGGCCGCCTTCAGGTCCGTCACCGGGAGGATCCGCTCCGCCTCGACGGCCAGCTCCTCCTTCAGCTTCAGGTTCTCGACCTGCTCGGCGTCCCGCTCCGCGAAGACCTCGCCGCGCGCCGCGAAGAACACGTCCTGCGCACCGCGGAAGCGGTTCCACAGGTCGTCCTCGGCCTCGCGCTGCGCCCGGCCCGCCGCCTTCCAGCTGTCCATCAGCTCGCGGTAGCGGGCGGCCGTCGGACCCCAGTCCGTCGACTTCGACAGCGACTCGGCCTCGGCGACCAGCTTCTCCTTCGCCTTACGGGCGTCCTCGCGCTGGGCGTCCAGCGCGGCGAAGTGCGCCTTGCGGCGCTTGGAGAAGGCGGACCGGGCGTGCGAGAAGCGGTGCCACAGCTCGTCGTCCGACTTGCGGTCGAGACGGGGCAGCCCCTTCCAGATGTCCACCAGCGCGCGCAGCCGCTCGCCGGCGCTGCGCCACTGGTCGCTCTGCGCCAGCTGCTCGGCCTCGGTCACCAGGGCGTCCTTGGCCGTACGGGCCTCGTCCGCCTGCTTGGCCTTCTGGACCTTGCGCTCCTCGCGCCGCGAGTCCACCGACGCGACCAGCTTGTCGAGCCGGACGCGCAGCGCGTCGAGGTCACCGACGGCGTGGTGCTCGTCCACCTGGGTCCGCAGGTGATCGATGGCCGTCTGGGCGTCCTTGGCGGACAGATCGGTGGTCCGCACCCGCCGTTCGAGGAGGCCGATCTCGACCACCAAGCCCTCGTACTTGCGCTCGAAGTAGGCCAGGGCCTCCTCAGGGGTGCCCGCCTGCCACGAGCCGACGACCTGCTCGCCCTCGGAAGTACGCACGTACACGGTGCCGGTCTCGTCGACTCGGCCCCACGGGTCGCTGCTCACAGCGCCTCCTCCACCTGATGCCGCGCGGGGTCGTGACCCCCCGGCATCGTCCACAGTTTCCTGGGGCGGGCAGCGCCCGCCCTGCACAACGCCAACATAGGCGACCGCCGGGCCGGCTGTCCGCATCCCGCACGACGGAATCTCGGCGTACGGGCCGCGGGGCCGGCCGGGGCGGGGGCGCCTGGTCCCGTCAGTCCTTCGTGACGGTGGCCTTCTCGATGTTCACGGGGGTCTTCGGGGCGCCGTCCTGGGCGCCGTCGGCGGTCCCCGCCTTGGCGACCTCCTCCAGCGCCTTCAGCCCGGCCGCGTCGATCTTCCCGAACGGGGTGTACGAGGGGGCGAGGGGGCTGTCCTTGTAGACGAGGAAGAACTGGCTGCCGCCGGTACCGGGCTGCCCGGTGTTGGCCATCGCCACCGTGCCGGCCGGGTAGATCACCTGCCCCTGCTCGTTCGGCTTGCCCAGGGAGTCCAGGTTCTCGTCCGGGATGGTGTAGCCCGGGCCGCCCCGGCCGGTGCCCTCGGGGTCGCCGCACTGGAGCACGTAGATCCCCGAGGTCACCAGGCGGTGGCACTTGGTCTTGTCGAAGAAGCCCTTGTCGGCGAGCGACTTGAAGGAGTTGACCGTCTGCGGGGTCTTCGAGGCGTCCATCCCGAACTTGATCTCGCCCGCGCTGGTCTTCAGGTCGAAGGTGTACTTCGCCTTGTCGTCGATCGCCATCGCCGGGGAGGGCGACTTCTTCGGCTCGGGGGACGGGGAGGCCGAGGGCTCGGCCGCGGAATCGTTCTTGTCCTTGGAGTCGAAGACGCCGCCCGCGATCAGGCCGATCAGCGCCGCGATCACCGCGGCCGAGGCCGCACCGATGATCGCGAGGCGCTGCCGCGACTTGCGGCGGGCCTCCGCGCGGCGCTTCTGCTGGCGCTCGTACTTCTCCCTGGCGAGCTGTCGCCGCCGCTGATCGCTCGTGACCACCGGGTCGTCTCCTTGTACGTCTCTGGTACCGCTGTCCGGGCTCGGTTAGGCCGTACCGTATATGGGTTCGCTGTGTAATGAGGGGCGCCGGTAGGCTCTGAGCAGCAGATTCCGAACTGCTGCCGCCCGCCGGACGACGATTGAGGACGAACGTGCTGATTGCCGGGTTCCCCGCCGGGGCCTGGGGGACCAACTGCTACCTGGTCGCCCCCGCCGCGGGTGAGGAGTGCGTCATCATCGACCCGGGCCACCAGGCCGCCCAGGGAGTCGAGGAGACGCTGAGGAAGCACCGTCTCAAGCCCGTCGCGGTCGTCCTGACCCACGGCCACATCGATCATGTGGCCTCGGTGGTCCCGGTGTGCGGAGCGCACGACGTTCCCGCCTGGATCCACCCCGAGGACCGCTACATGATGAGCGACCCGGAGAAGGCCCTCGGCCGCTCCATCGGGATGCCCCTCATGGGGGAGCTCACCGTCGGCGAGCCGGACGACGTCCGCGAGCTGACCGACGGCAGCGCCCTGAAGCTGGCCGGGATGGAGTTCTCCGTGGCGCACGCGCCCGGGCATACCAAGGGGTCGGTGACCTTCGGGATGCCCGAGCAGGCCGACGTTCCGCCGGTCTTCTTCTCGGGCGACCTGCTCTTCGCCGGCTCCATCGGACGCACCGACCTGCCCGGCGGCTCCCACGCTGAGATGCTCCAGTCGCTGGCCCGCGTGTGCCTGCCGCTGGAGGACTCGACGGTGGTGCTGTCCGGCCACGGTCCCCAGACCACCATCGGCCGCGAGCGCGCCACCAACCCGTACCTGCGGGAAGTGGCGGCCGGGCTGGGGGACGGCACCGCCGCCCCACGACGAGGAATGTGACGAGTTTCGTGAGCACCTTCAAGGCCCCCAAGGGCACGTACGACCTGCTGCCGCCCCGCTCCGCCCGCTTCCTGGCGGTGCGCGAGGCGATCGCCGCGCCCCTGAAGAACTCGGGCTACGGATACGTGGAGACCCCCGGCTTCGAGGACGTGAAGCTGTTCTCCCGCGGCGTCGGCGAGTCCACCGACATCGTCTCCAAGGAGATGTACACCCTCACCACGAAGGGCGGCGACGAGCTCGCCCTGCGCCCCGAGGGCACCGCCTCCGTGCTGCGCGCGGCCCTCCAGGGCAACCTGCACAAGCTCGGCAGCCTGCCCGTCAAGCTCTGGTACTCCGGCTCGTACTACCGCTACGAGCGCGCCCAGGCGGGCCGCTACCGCCACTTCTCCCAGGTCGGCGCCGAGGCGATCGGCGCCGAGGACCCGGCGCTGGACGCCGAGCTGATCATCCTCGCCGACCAGGCGTACCGCTCGCTGGGCCTGCGCGACTTCCGCATCCTGCTGAACTCGCTCGGCGACAAGGAGTGCCGCCCGGTGTACCGGGAGGCGCTCCAGGGCTTCCTGCGCGGCCTCGACCTCGACGAGGAGACCGTCCGCCGGGCCGAGATCAACCCGCTGCGCGTCCTCGACGACAAGCGGCCCGACGTCCAGAAGCAGCTGGTCGGCGCGCCCGTGCTGCGCGACTACCTGTGCGACGCGTGCAAGGCGTACCACGAGGAGGTCCGGGCGCTGGTCACGGCCGCCGGGGTCGCCTTCGAGGACGACGAGAAGCTGGTGCGCGGCCTCGACTACTACACCCGCACCACCTTCGAGTTCGTCCACGACGGCCTGGGCTCGCAGTCCGCGGTCGGCGGCGGCGGCCGCTACGACGGCCTGTCCGAGATGATCGGCGGGCCGGCCCTGCCGTCCGTCGGCTGGGCGCTGGGCGTCGACCGGACCGTGCTGGCCCTGGAGGCCGAGGGCGTGGAGCTGGACATCCCGGCGGCCACGTCGGTCTTCGCCGTCGCGCTGGGCGAGGCCAAGCCGGCGGTCTTCGGACTGGTGACCGAGCTGCGCAAGGCGGGCGTCGCGGCCGACATGTCGTACGGCGGCAAGGGCCTGAAGGGTGCCATGAAGGACGCCAACCGCAGCGGGGCGCGCTTCGCGGTCGTCGCGGGCGACCGCGACCTCGCCGAGGGCGTGGTCCAGCTCAAGGACATGGAGTCCGGCGAGCAGAGCGCCGTGCCGGTGGCCGACCTCGTCGCCGAGGTCCGGGCCCGCCTGGCCTGACGCGGGACACGGGACACCGCCGGGGGCGGGACGGGGGAGCGCCCTCCGTCCCGCCCCCGGCGCGTTTCGACCGTCCTTATACCGATCGAACGGAAGGCGGTCCCCCGGGTACGGCACAATGGCCCGTGCTTGATGACCTTGCCGATGTGTGATGTGGAGCGGGCGGGATGACGACGACGGGCGCTGGCGCGGACACCTCTCCGCGGACCTACGGCGGCAGCCGGGCGCTTGCCCTGCTGCTGGTCATCACCGGAGCGGCGGCGCTGCTCGCCGCCTGGGTGATCACCATCGACAAGTTCAAGCTGCTGGAGGACCCGAACTTCACCCCGGGCTGCAGCCTGAACCCGGTCGTCTCCTGCGGCAACATCATGAAGAGCGAGCAGGCCTCGGCCTTCGGGTTCCCCAACCCGATGCTGGGGCTCGTCGCCTACGGCATCGTCATCTGCGTCGGCATGAGCCTGCTCGCCGGGGCCCGCTTCGGCCGCTGGTACTGGCTCACCCTGAACGCCGGCATGCTCTTCGGCGTCGGGTTCTGCGCCTGGCTGATGTACCAGTCGCTGTACAACATCAACTCCCTGTGCCTGTGGTGCTGCCTGGCCTGGGTCTGCACGATCCTGATGTTCTGGTACGTCACCTCGCACAACGTCCGCCAGGGCCTGCTGCCCGCCCCCGGCTGGCTGCGCGGCTTCCTGGACGAGTTCACCTGGGTGCTGCCCGTCCTGCACATCGGGATCATCGGGATGCTGATCCTGACCCGCTGGTGGGACTTCTGGACCTCCTGAGCCTCGGGGGCCGTCCCGGCGGGTCTGTCGGTGGGCTGGCATAGGCTCTGGGTGTGGAACCAGACCTCTTCACCGCAGCCGCCGAGGAACGCCAGGAGAAGGACCCGGCCAGTTCCCCGCTGGCCGTCCGGATGCGCCCGCGCACCCTGGACGAGGTGGTCGGCCAGCAGCACCTGCTGAAGCCCGGCTCACCGCTGCGCCGGCTGGTGGGGGAGGGCGCCGGGGGACCGGCCGGAGCCTCGTCGGTGATCCTCTGGGGGCCGCCGGGGATCGGCAAGACCACCCTCGCGTACGTGGTCAGCCAGGCCACGCAGAAGCGGTTCGTCGAACTGTCGGCGATCACGGCGGGGGTCAAGGAGGTCAGGGCCGTCATCGAGGGCGCCAAGCGCGCCGCCGGCGGCTACGGCAAGGAGACCGTCCTCTTCCTCGACGAGATCCACCGCTTCAGCAAGGCCCAGCAGGACTCCCTGCTGCCCGCCGTGGAGAACCGCTGGGTCACCCTGATCGCGGCGACCACGGAGAACCCGTACTTCTCGATCATCTCCCCGCTGCTGTCGCGCTCCCTGCTGCTGACGCTGGAGCCGCTGACCGACGCCGACCTGAGCGGGCTGCTGCGGCGGGCCCTGGAGGAGGAGCGGGGGCTGGGCGGCGCGGTCTCGCTGCCCGCCGACGCCGAGGCGCACCTGCTGCGGATCGCCGGGGGCGACGCCCGCCGCGCGCTGACCGCGCTGGAGGCGGGGGCCGGATCGGCCATCGCCAAGGGCGAGGGGGAGATCACCCTCCAGACGCTGGAGGAGGCCGTCGACCGGGCGGCGGTCCGCTACGACCGGGACGGCGACCAGCACTACGACGTGGCCAGCGCCCTGATCAAGTCGATCCGGGGCTCCGACGTGGACGCGGCGCTGCACTACCTGGCCAGGATGATCGAGGCCGGCGAGGACCCCCGGTTCATCGCGCGGCGGCTGATGATCTCGGCGAGCGAGGACATCGGCCTGGCGGACCCCACCGCCCTGCCGCTGGCGGTGGCGGCGGCCCAGGCGGTGGCGATGATCGGCTTCCCGGAGGCCGCGCTGACCCTCTCCCACGCGACGATCGCGCTGGCGCTGGCCCCGAAGTCGAACACCGCCACGACGGCGATCGGCGCGGCGCTGGCCGACGTCCGGGCCGGACTGGCCGGGACGGTACCGGCGCACCTGCGGGACGGGCACTACAAGGGCGCGGCCAAGCTGGGCCACGCGGTGGGGTACGTGTACCCGCACGACGTGCCGGGGGCGATCGCCGCGCAGCAGTACGCGCCGGACGAGATCCACGGCAAGCGGTACTACGAGCCGACGCGGTACGGGGCGGAGGCCCGCTACGCGGACGTGGTGGAGAAGGTCCGCGAACGCCTCCGCGGCGCGGGCTGACCCGCCCGCCTGCGGCGCTTCTCCCCGCCCCGCCCTTCCTCCGTCCCCGCCTCAATCGCCGGCGCGGCTACAAGATTCGCCTCAAGCGCCGGCGGGGCTATTCACAGCCGACAAGTGGCGGCCGCCCCGGCAGGAACTGCTCGGTACCTGCCCTCAGTGAGCGGCCGCCGTGAACAGGGAGCGCATGGCCCGGCGCAGGCCGCAGACGTCCGTGACCGGCTCGGGGAAGTCGAAGCGGGCGTCGAAGGCGGCCCGGCCGGGCCCGCGGGTGAAGCGGACGCGCAGCCCGAGCCGGTCCAGGGCCAGCGGCACGGGGGTCAGCCCGGCCGCCTCCCGGGAGCCCAGCAGCCCGCACAGGGCGGCGAGGCGTTCGGGGTGGACGGAGGCCAGGTGCTGGAGGAGCTCCGCCTCGTGCGCCGTCATCGGGTCCGGTTCGGCCGCCGCCAGCTCCTCCGGGTCCACCCGCCCGGCGCCCCACAGGTCGTCCACGAAGATCTCGCCGACCTCCAGCCGCAGCAGCATCCAGGCCGGACGGCCGCTGTACGGGGCGTCGAGGGACTCCCTCAGCCCGAGCAGCTCGCCCACCGGCTGGCGCTCGGCCATGAGCGCGGCGCAGGGGGCGCGGTCGTCCCCGCGCACCGGGGTCAGCCATCCGGCGAGCCGGGCGCGGCCGCGTATACGATGGGGGACGGACACCGGCGCCACGTCCGTGATCTCGATCACGGCGGGGAGGTCGTCGTCCTGGGCGTGAGCGGCGGCCCTGGCCGCCGCGGATTCCCCTGGCACAAGGAGAATCACGTCCCCGTCCGGGGTGACGGTCCGAGCGACCGGCGCCCCTGTCCCGCACTCTCCCTGGTCACGGGTCCACACCTGGTCCCGAGCACCCGGCAGCGTGAGGGATACTGAGGCGTTGGACTCTACGAGGGTTCGTACGCGTTCGGCTCCGGTGAGCTGCCGAACGCCTTCCCTGGGACGCGGCTGACCTTGCTTATCGTCGTCGAAAGCGGATTCCGTTTCGTTGGAATCCGAACTGCGGCGCGCACTGGGCAGGGGGATCCCATGTGGTCGAGACATTACGTCCTCCTCGCTAAGGTAAGCCTCACCTAACTTACATGGAGGTAGGTTCCCCGTGAACCAGAAGCGACCCAAGGTCAAGAAGTCTCGCGCCCTCGGCATCGCCCTGACGCCGAAGGCCGTCAAGTACTTCGAGGCCCGCCCCTACCCGCCGGGCGAGCACGGCCGTGGCCGCAAGCAGAACTCGGACTACAAGGTCCGTCTGCTCGAGAAGCAGCGTCTGCGCGCCCAGTACGACATCTCCGAGCGCCAGATGGCCCGCGCGTACGACCGCGCGAAGAAGGCCGAGGGCAAGACGGGCGAGGCGCTGGTCGTCGAGCTCGAGCGTCGTCTGGACGCCCTGGTCCTGCGTGCGGGCATCGCCCGCACCATCTACCAGGCCCGCCAGATGGTCGTCCACGGCCACATCGAGGTCAACGGCGGCAAGGTCGACAAGCCGTCGTTCCGCGTGCGTCCCGACGACGTCATCACGGTTCGCGAGCGCAGCCGCGAGAAGCACCCCTTCCAGGTCGCCCGCGAGGGTGGCTACGCCGGTGAGGGTGAGACCCCGCGTTACCTGCAGGTCAACCTGAAGGCCCTGGCCTTCCGCCTCGACCGCGACCCGAACCGCAAGGAGATCCCGGTCATCTGCGACGAGCAGCTCGTCGTCGAGTACTACGCCCGCTGATCCAGCGGACGTAGCCACTCACAGGCTGGTCCGGCCCGCCGTCCCCTCAGGGGGCGGCGGGCTTTGCCGTATCCGTCGCAGCCGCACCGGAATCCGGTACTGCGGCGGATCTCCGGCGCGATAGGGTCGGAGCAGACTTAACCAGCAGACGTGAACCCGTCGGGTTTCCAGATTTCAGGAAGCGGTGCAACGTGTCCGGTGGAGAGGTGGCCGGGATCATCGTGGCCGTCTTCTGGGCCATCCTGGTCTCCTTCCTCGCGGTGGCGCTGGCCAGGCTCGCCCAGGTGCTCAGGGCCACCACCAAGCTCGTGGCCGAGGTCACCGAGCAGGCCGTCCCGCTGCTCGCGGACGCCTCCACGACCGTCCGCTCCGCGCGCACCCAGCTCGACCGGGTCGACGCCATCGCGAGCGACGTCCAGGAGGTCACCTCCAACGCCTCCGCGCTGTCCTCCACCGTCGCCTCCACCTTCGGCGGCCCCCTCGTCAAGGTCGCGGCCTTCGGCTACGGGGTACGCAAGGCCATGGGCAGGACCGACGCCGGAACCGAGCGCACCCCCCGGCGCACCGTGATCGTCGGCCGTACGGTGCCGGCTCCGCGGCGCCGCAAGCAGAAGGGCTGAGACCTCCGATGTTCCGCCGAGCCTTCTGGTTCACCGCCGGCGCCGCCGCCGGCGTCTGGGCCACCACCAAGGTCAACCGCCAGCTGAAGAAGCTGACGCCGGAGAGCCTCGCGGCCCAGGCGGCCGACAAGGCCGTGGAGGCGGGCCACCGCCTCAAGGACTTCGCCCTCGACGTCAAGGCGGGAATGACGCAGCGCGAGGACGAGCTGAACGACGCCCTGGGCCTGACCCAGGACCCCGACCGGCCCGACAACGTCACCGCCCTCCCCGGGCCGCGGCGGCTGCGGGCCATCGGACCCGACAGCACCACCCACCGATCGAATCTCTCGTACAACCGGAATGAGGACCACTGATGGAGTCGGCTGAAATCCGCCGCCGCTGGCTGAGCTTCTTCGAGGAGCGCGGTCACACCGTTGTCCCTTCGGCGTCGCTCATCGCGGACGACCCGACTCTGCTGCTGGTGCCCGCGGGCATGGTCCCCTTCAAGCCCTACTTCCTGGGTGAGACCAAGCCGCCGGCGCCCACGCTGACCAGCGTGCAGAAGTGCGTCCGCACGCCGGACATCGAAGAGGTCGGCAAGACCACCCGCCACGGCACGTTCTTCCAGATGTGCGGCAACTTCTCCTTCGGCGACTACTTCAAGGAAGGCGCCATCACGTACGCCTGGGAGCTGCTGACCAGCTCCGTGGCGGACGGCGGCTACGGCCTGGAGCCCGAGAAGCTCTGGATCACGGTCTACCTCGACGACGACGAGGCCGAGGCCATCTGGCGCGACAAGATCGGCGTCCCGGCCGAGCGCATCCAGCGCCTGGGCAAGAAGGACAACTTCTGGTCCATGGGCGTCCCCGGCCCCTGCGGCCCCTGCTCCGAGATCAACTACGACCGCGGCCCCGAGTTCGGCGTCGAGGGCGGCCCGGCCGTCAACGACGAGCGGTACGTGGAGATCTGGAACCTCGTCTTCATGCAGTACGAGCGGGGTGCCGGCGACGGCAAGGAGGACTTCCCGATCCTCGGCGACCTGCCGTCGAAGAACATCGACACCGGCCTCGGCCTCGAACGCCTCGCGATGATCCTCCAGGGCGTGCGGAACATGTACGAGACCGACACCCTGCGCGTGGTCATGGACAAGGCCACCGAGCTGACCGGTGTCGCCTACGGCGCCGCCGACCACACGGACGTCTCCCTGCGCGTGGTCGCCGACCACATCCGCACCTCGACCATGCTCATCGGCGACGGCGTCACCCCCGGCAACGAGGGCCGCGGCTACGTGCTGCGCCGCATCATGCGCCGCGCCATCCGCAACATGCGCCTCATGGGCGCCACCGGCCCGGTCGTCCAGGACCTGATCAACGTCGTCATCGAGACGATGGGGCAGCAGTACCCGGAGCTCGTCACCGACCGCAAGCGCATCGAGACCGTCGCCATCGCCGAGGAAGCCGCCTTCCTCAAGGCCATCAAGGGCGGCACCAACATCCTCGACACCGCCGTGACCGAGACCAAGGCCGCCGGCGGCACGGTCCTCTCCGGCGACAAGGCGTTCCTGCTCCACGACACCTGGGGCTTCCCGATCGACCTCACCCTGGAGATGGCCGCCGAGCAGGGCCTCTCCGTGGACGAGACCGGCTTCCGCCGCCTGATGCAGGAACAGCGCGACCGCGCCAAGGCCGACGCCAAGGCCAAGAAGACCGGCCACGCCGACGTCTCCGCCTACCGCGAGATCGCCGACGGCTCCGGAGCCACCGAGTTCACCGGCTACGCCACCAACCAGGGCGAGGCCACCATCGTCGGCCTCCTGGTCAACGGCGTCTCCGCGCCCGCCGCCTCCGAGGGCGACGAGGTCGAGGTCGTCCTCGACCGCACCCCCTTCTACGCCGAGGGCGGCGGCCAGCTCGCCGACCAGGGCCGCATCAAGCTCGACACCGGTGCCGTCATCGAGGTCCGCGACGTCCAGCAGCCCGTCCCGGGCGTCTCCGTCCACAAGGGCTCCGTCCAGGTCGGCGAGGTCACGGTCGGCGCCTCCGCGTACGCCGCGATCGACGTCAAGCGCCGCCGGGCCATCGCCCGCGCCCACTCGGCCACCCACCTGACCCACCAGGCGCTGCGCGACGCCCTCGGCCCGACGGCCGCCCAGGCCGGCTCCGAGAACAGCCCCGGCCGCTTCCGCTTCGACTTCGGCTCGCCGAACGCCGTCCCCGGCACGGTCCTCACCGACGTCGAGCAGAAGATCAACGATGTGCTCTCCCGCGAGCTCGACGTCACCGCCGAGATCATGAGCATCGACGAGGCGAAGAAGCAGGGCGCCATCGCCGAGTTCGGCGAGAAGTACGGCGAGCGGGTCCGCGTCGTGACCATCGGCGACTTCTCCAAGGAGCTGTGCGGCGGCACGCACGTCGGCAACACCGCCCAGCTGGGCCTGGTGAAGCTGCTCGGCGAGTCCTCCATCGGCTCCGGCGTGCGCCGCGTCGAGGCCCTCGTCGGCGTGGACGCGTACAACTTCCTCGCCAAGGAGCACACGGTCGTCGCCCAGCTCCAGGAGCTGGTCAAGGGCCGTCCGGAGGAGCTGCCGGAGAAGATCGCCTCCATGCTCGGCAAGCTGAAGGACGCCGAGAAGGAGATCGAGAGGTTCCGCGCGGAGAAGGTCCTCCAGGCCGCGGCCGGCCTCGCCGCCGGCGCCCAGGACATCCGCGGCGTCGCCCTCGTCGTCGGCCAGGTGCCGGACGGCACGGGCGCCCACGACCTGCGCAAGCTGGTCCTGGACGTCCGCGGCCGCATCCCGGGCGACCGTCCGGTCGTCGTCGCGCTGTTCGCCGTGGCGAACGACCGCCCGCTGACCGTGATCGCCACCAACGAGGCGGCCCGCGAGCGCGGCCTCAAGGCCGGCGACCTGGTCCGCACCGCCGCCAAGACCCTCGGCGGCGGCGGTGGCGGCAAGCCGGACGTGGCCCAGGGCGGCGGCCAGAACCCGGCCGCCGTGCCGGAGGCCATCGCCGCGGTCGAGCGTCTCGTCGTCGAGACGGCCTGACGATGAGCCTGCGCCGTGGCCGCCGTCTGGCCATCGATGTCGGAGACGCCCGGATCGGGGTCGCCTCGTGCGACCCCGACGGGGTGCTGGCCACGCCGGTGGAGACCGTCCCGGGCCGGGACGTCCCGGCCGCCCACCGGCGGCTGCGGCAGCTCGTCGCGGAGTACGAGCCCCTCGAAGTCGTCGTCGGCCTCCCCCGCTCGCTCAGCGGGCGGGAGGGGCCGGCCGCGGCCAAGGTACGTGCCTTCGCGAACGAACTGGCCAAGGGGATCAAGCCGGTGACGGTCCGCCTGGTGGACGAGCGGATGACCACGGTCACCGCCGCCCAGGGCCTGCGCGCCTCCGGGAAGAACGCGAAGAAGGGCCGGTCGGTCATCGACCAGGCCGCCGCTGTGGTCATCCTTCAGAACGCTCTTGAGACCGAACGGGTATCAGGTAATCCGCCTGGTGAGTGCGTCGAAGTGGTTGTCTGATCGCGGTACGGTAACGTTCCGCGCGATGAGACGGCATTCGAACAGCCGTCGCCCACCACTCAAGAGGCGGAACCGGGTGCCGCGGCCGATGTGAGCCGAGGCTCTTCGTCTCGCGGCTCTAGGGGACCGATGACTGACTATGGCCGGGGCCACGGCTCCGAACCGTGGAACCCCCAGGACCCCCTCTACGGGGACCAGGGGTGGACCGCGCACCAGACGCAGCAGGCGCAGGTGCCCTACGGCGGTGACCCACAGCAGCAGTACCAGCACCCCCTGGATCCGCAGCAGCAGGATCTGACGTACCAGCAGCAGCCTCAGTACCAGCAGGAATACCCCGCGCAGTACCCCCAGCAGCAGCCGCAGTACGCCGAACAGCAGGTGTACGCGGCGCAGCACGCCCAGGCCCAGGCCCACGTCCAGCAGCAGCTCCAGCAGCAGCCGCTGTACGAGGGCCAGGGCCAGGGCCAGGGCCAGGGCCAGGGCTGGGACGGCGCCCACGAGCAGCAGTACATGGCCGCCGTCCAGACCGACCCCTACGCGGGCGCCGACCCGTACGCCCAGCAGTCCGCCGGGGCGTTCCCCGGTGAGGCCCCCGACCTGTACGCGACGCCGGACGCCTTCCCGCCGCCGCAGCCCCCGAACCAGCGCCACCTGGAGCCGGAACCGGAGGAGGAGCCCGAGGAGTCCGTCCTGCCCGTGGGCGGCGGCGCGGACGACGCCGGCGAGCCCGTGGCCGGCGGCCGCCGGGCGGGCCGCGGCAAGGGCGGCAAGGCGGGCAAGAAGAAGCAGAAGAAGCGCAGCGGCGCGGCCTGCCTGGTCGCCGCCGTCGTGATCCTCGGCATCGTCGGCGGTGGCGGCTACTACGGCTACGGCTACCTGAAGGACCGGTTCGGCGCGACCGAGGACTTCGCGGGCGAGGGCACGGACGAGACCGTCGACGTCGAGATCCCCAAGAACGCGGGCCTGGGCCAGATGGGCCGCATCCTGAAGGAAGCCGGCGTGGTCGCCAGCGCCCAGGCCTTCGTGGACGCCGCGAACGCCAACCCCAAGGGCAAGTCGATCCAGCCGGGCATCTACCCGCTGAAGAAGAAGATGTCGGGGACGGCCGCCGTCGCGCTGATGATCGACCCGAGCAAGCTCGCGGTCATCACCGTCCCCGAGGGCATGCGCAACTCCGAGATCTACAAGGCGATCGACAAGAAGCTCGGCAAACCGGACGGCACCACCCGCGAGATCGCCTCGCGCGAGGCCAAGAACCTCGGCCTGCCGGCCTGGGCCGCGAGCAACCCGAAGATCACGGACCCGCTCGAGGGCTTCCTGTACCCGATGCGGTACGACCTCAAGAAGGACAGCACGCCCGAGTCCCTGCTCAAGCAGATGGTCAAGAACGCCTCCGACAAGTACGCGGAGCTGGGCGTCGAGGCCAAGGCCAAGGAGCTCAACCTGGAGAACCCGCTCCAGGTGATCACCGTCGCGAGCCTCGTCAACGCCGAGGGCAAGAACCACGACGACTTCCGCAAGATGGCCGAGGTGGTCTACAACCGCCTCAAGAAGACCAACGACGTCACGAACCAGAAGCTCCAGTTCGACTCGACGTACAACTACGTCAAGAACCAGAGCGAGATCAACTTCAACCTGAAGGAAGCCCAGGCCTTCGACAACCCGTACAACACGCACTTCGTCAAGGGCCTCCCGCCCGGTCCGATCGACAATCCCGGTCTGGACGCGCTGACCGCTACGCTCAACCCCGATCACGGCGGCTGGATGTTCTTCGTGTCGGTCGACGGCAACAAGACGACCTTCACGAAGACCTACGACGAGCACCTGAAGCTCGTCGCGGAGTTCCAGGAGCGTCAGGCGCAGAAGAAGAACGGCGGGTAGCAGGACATGTCACGGACACGGGCCGCGGTGCTGGGATCTCCCATCGAGCACTCCCTCTCACCGGTACTGCACCGGGCGGCCTACCGGGAGCTCGGCCTCGGCGACTGGTCCTACGACCGGTTCGAGATCGACGAGGCCTCGCTCCCGGGGTTCGTGGCGGACCTGGGCCCCGAGTGGGCCGGCTTCTCCCTGACGATGCCGCTCAAGCGGGCGGTCATCCCGCTGCTGGACGAGATCAGCGACACCGCCGCCTCGGTGGAGGCGGTCAACACCCTCGTCCTCACCGAGGACGGCCGCCGCGTCGGCGACAACACCGACATCCCCGGCATAGTCGCGGCCCTGCACGAGCGCGGGGTCGACGAGGTGCCCGCCGCCGCCGTCCTCGGGGCGGGGGCCACCGCCTCCTCGGCGCTCGCGGCCCTCGCCCGGATCTGCACCGGCGAGATCACCGCGTACGTCCGCTCCGAGGCCCGCGCCGACGAGATGCGCGGCTGGGGCGAGCGGCTCGGCGTGGACGTCCGCACCGCCGACTGGTCCCGGGCCGCCGAGGCCCTCCACGCCCCGCTGGTGATCGCCACCACACCGGCGGGCGCCACCGACGCACTCGCCGCCGCCGTACCCGCGGCCCCGGGCGCACTCTTCGACGTCCTGTACGACCCCTGGCCCACCGCACTCGCCGCCGCCTGGTCCGGCCGCGGCGGCACCCTGCTCGGCGGGCTGGACCTCCTCGTCCACCAGGCCGTGCTCCAGGTCGAGCTGATGACCGGCCGCGCCCCCGGCCCCCTGGCGGCCATGCGGGCCGCGGGAGAGCGGGCGCTGGCCGCGCGTTAGGCTTCCCACCTGCTGTTCTTCGGGGTGAGGGGGGCGCGTGGACGCGTTCGGAACGGGCCAGACGCTGGCTTCCAAGTGGGACGCCGGGTACGCCGTCCTGATGTTCGTCAAGGTGCTGATCGGCGACCTGCCCGACTGGGCGAAGTGGATCGTCGGCTCGCTGGTGTCCGTGGTGGTCGTCCTGGAGGGCTACCGGTGGTGGCGCCGCCGCCGTGAGACGGCCGTCCGATAGCTGGACCGGATCACGGAGGAACCCCGGGGACGTGGGAGGATTCGGGTACCGGCGGTTGCGGTCCGCGCACCGGACTCGCCGTGGCAGTGCCAGGCGCGAGCATGAGGAGCATCGTTGAGCAGGTTGCGTTGGCTGACCGCAGGAGAGTCGCACGGACCGGCCCTGGTCGCGACGCTGGAGGGCCTTCCCGCCGGCGTCCCGGTCACCACCGAGCTGGTGGCCGACCACCTGGCCCGGCGCCGGCTCGGCTATGGACGCGGTGCCCGGATGAAGTTCGAGCAGGACGAGATCACCTTCCTCGGCGGCGTCCGCCACGGGCTCTCCCAGGGCTCCCCGATCGCCGTCATGGTCGGCAACACCGAGTGGCCCAAGTGGGAGACGGTCATGTCGGCCGACCCCGTCGACCCCTCGCTGCTCAAGGACACCGGCCGCAACGCGCCGCTGACCCGCCCCCGCCCCGGCCACGCCGACCTCGCGGGCATGCAGAAGTACGGCTTCGACGAGGCCCGGCCGATCCTGGAGCGCGCCAGCGCCCGTGAGACCGCCGCCCGCGTCGCCCTCGGCGCCGTCGCCCGCTCCTTCCTGAAGGAGGTCGCGGGCATCGAGATCGTCTCGCACGTGGTGGAACTGGCCTCGGCCAAGGCCCCCTACGGCGTCTACCCGACCCCCGCCGACGTCGAGAAGCTCGACGCCGACCCGGTGCGCTGCCTCGACGCCGACGCGTCGAAGGCGATGGTCGCGGAGATCGACCAGGCCCACAAGGACGGCGACACCCTCGGCGGCGTCGTCGAGGTCCTCGCCTACGGCGTGCCCGTCGGCCTCGGCTCCCACGTCCACTGGGACCGCCGCCTCGACGCACGCCTCGCCGCGGCGCTCATGGGCATCCAGGCCATCAAGGGCGTCGAGGTCGGCGACGGCTTCGAGCTGGCCCGCGTGCCCGGCTCCCAGGCGCATGACGAGATCGTCTCCACCCCCGAGGGCATCAAGCGCACCTCCGGCCGCTCCGGCGGCACCGAGGGCGGCCTGACCACCGGTGAGCTGCTGCGCGTCCGCGCCGCGATGAAGCCCATCGCGACCGTGCCGCGCGCCCTGGCCACCGTCGACGTGGCCACCGGTGAGGCGGCGGTGGCGCACCACCAGCGCTCCGACGTCTGCGCCGTGCCCGCCGCGGGCATCGTCGCCGAGGCCATGGTGGCGCTCGTGCTGGCCGACGCGGTCGTCGAGAAGTTCGGCGGCGACTCCGTCCCCGAGACCCGGCGCAACGTGCGCTCCTACCTCGACAACCTGCAGATCCGGTGACGGGCGGACCGCTCGTCGTCCTCGTCGGCCCCATGGGGTCCGGCAAGTCCACGGTGGGGGCGCTGCTCGCCGAGCGGCTCGGCGTCGCCTACCGGGACACGGACGCGGACATCGTCGCGGCCCAGGGCCGGGAGATCTCCGACATCTTCGTCGACGAGGGCGAGCCCCACTTCCGTGAGCTGGAGCGGCAGGCGGTCGCCACCGCCGTCGCCGAGCACACGGGCGTCCTCGCCCTCGGCGGCGGCGCCGTCCTCGACCCGGGCACCCGCGCCCTGCTGGCCGGCCTGCCCGTCGCCTATCTGTCGATGGACGTCGAGGAGGCCGTGCGCCGCGTCGGCCTCGGCGCGGCCCGCCCGCTGCTGGCCGTCAACCCGCGCCGGCAGTGGCGTGAGCTGATGGAGGCCCGGCGCCCCCTGTACACCGAAGTCGCGCGCGTCGTGGTGGCCACGGACGAACGCACCCCCGAAGAGGTCGCCCAGGCGATCCTCGACGCTCTGGAGTTGAAGGACGTATGACAGACCAGGTGACGCGGATCCAGGTCGGCGCCAGCGCCGGACACGACGCGTACGACGTGCTGGTCGGCCGGCAGCTGCTCGGCGAGCTCGGCGGCCTGATCGGGACGAAGGCCCAGCGGGTCGCCGTGATCCACCCGGAGGCCCTCGCCGAGACCGGCGAGGCGCTTCGCGCGGACCTGGCCGATCAGGGCTACGAGGCCATCGCCATCCAGGTGCCCAACGCGGAGGAGGCCAAGACCGTCGAGGTGGCGGCCTACTGCTGGAAGGCGCTGGGCCAGTCGAACTTCACCCGCACCGACGTGATCGTCGGCGTGGGCGGCGGCGCCACCACCGACCTGGCGGGCTTCGTCGCGGCCTCCTGGCTGCGCGGGGTGCGCTGGATCGCGGTCCCGACCACCGTCCTGGCGATGGTGGACGCGGCCGTCGGCGGCAAGACCGGCATCAACACCGCCGAGGGCAAGAACCTCGTCGGCGCCTTCCACCCGCCGGCCGGGGTGCTGTGCGACCTCGCCGCGCTGGACTCGCTGCCCGTCAACGACTACGTCAGCGGTCTCGCCGAGATCATCAAGGCCGGTTTCATCTCCGACCCGGTGATCCTCGACCTGATCGAGGCGGACCCGCAGGCCGCGCGCACGCCCGAGGGCCCCCACACGGCCGAGCTGATCGTCCGCTCCATCCAGGTCAAGGCCGACGTGGTCTCCAGCGACCTCAAGGAGTCGGGCCTGCGGGAGGTCCTCAACTACGGGCACACCCTCGCGCACGCCATCGAGAAGAACGAGCGCTACAAGTGGCGCCACGGCGCGGCCGTCTCCGTCGGCATGGTCTTCGCCGCCGAACTCGGCCGCCTGGCCGGGCGCCTGGACGACGCGACGGCCGACCGGCACAAGGCGGTGCTGGCCTCCGTCGGGCTGCCGCTGACCTACCGCGGCGACCAGTGGCCCAAGCTGCTCCAGACCATGCAGGTCGACAAGAAGTCCCGCGGCAACCTGCTGCGCTTCATCGTCCTCGACGGACTGGGCAAGCCGACCGTGCTGGAGGGCCCCGACCCGGCCCACCTGATCGCCGCGTACGGCGAGGTGTCGGCGTGAGCCGCCCCGTCCTGGTGCTGAACGGCCCGAACCTGGGCCGGCTCGGCTCCCGCGAGCCCGACGTCTACGGGGCCACCTCGTACGCCGGCCTGGTCGAGAGCTGCCGCACCCTGGGCGCCGAGCTCGGGTTCGACGTCGAGGTCCGCGAGACCAACGACGAGGGCGAGCTCGTGCGCTGGCTGCACGAGGCGGCGGACGGCAAGATCCCGGTCGTGATCAACCCGGGTGCCTTCACGCACTACTCGTACGCCATGCGGGACGCGGCCGCGCAGCGGACCGCGCCGCTGATCGAGGTGCACATCTCCAACCCGTACGCCCGGGAGGAGTTCCGGCACACCTCGGTCATCGCGGCCGTGGCCACCGGCACCGTCGCGGGCTTCGGCCTGGGCTCTTACCGGCTGGCGCTGCGCGCGCTGGCCGAAGAGGTCACGGCCTGAGATAACGTTCACGCATCAGTCGCCTGAACGAGACGGAGTGGCGAGGATGCAGCACGGAGTGGGGGGCTGGGGTCCGCCGGGACAGCACCCGGCACCGCCCCCGCCACCGCCGATACCCCCTGCGCAGGGCTGGCCGGCGCCCCCGGTGCCCGAGGCGACGGGTCACATCCCGCTGCCCCCCGCCGCGCCCGCCCCGCCCGCTCCCCCCGCCGGGGGGACGGGCGGCGCCGTGCTCGCCGTCCTGCTCATCGGCCCGGCGGGCGCCGGCAAGACGACCGTGGCCCGGCACTGGGCGCAGACGCGTCCGGTGCCGACCGCGCACATCAGCCTCGACGACGTCCGCGAATGGGTCCGCTCGGGCTTCGCCGACCCGCAGGCCGGCTGGAACGACCACTCCGAGGCCCAGTACCGCCTGGCCCGCCGCACCTGCGGCTTCGCGGCCCGCAACTTCCTGGCCAACGGGATCTCCTGCATCCTCGACGACGCCGTCTTCCCCGACCGGCCCGTGGTCGGCCTCGGCGGCTGGAAGCGCCACGTGGGTCCCGCCCTCCTGCCGGTGGTGCTGCTCCCCGGCCTGGAGATCGTCCTGGACCGCAACGCCGCCCGCTCCGGAAACCGGCGCCTGTCCGACGAGGAAGTCGCCCGCATCCACGGCCGGATGGCCGGCTGGTACGGCTCCGGGCTGCCGATCATCGACAACTCCCACCTCGACGTGGAGGCCACCGCGCGCGCCCTGGACGAGGCGCTCGCCCGGGCCCTGGCGAGTCCTCCCCGCTGGTAGCGGCGCGGGGGAGGCCGGGGACGGCCCGTCCGGACGCGCTCGCCGGGCCGGATGCGCGGCTCGCTCGTAGGCTCGAAGACATGTCAGACGTGTACGCGGCCCGCAGGGGCCTGCTCCGCGAGCGCTGCGCCGCCGCGGGCAACTCCGCCGCCCTGATCACGCGTCCGGCGAACGTCCGCTACCTCGCCGGGGCGTCCCCGCTGGGCGCCGTCCTGCTGGTCGGGCCCGCCGACGACGAGCTGTTCTGCGCGGCCCCGCCCACCGGCGAGGCCGACGAGGGGCGGCTGGACGAGGGGCTGACGCTCAGCCTGCTGGGTGGGCCCGGGGCGGATCCGGCGGTGGCCGCGGCCGACCGCGCCGCCGCCGTACGGGCGGACTCCCTCGCCGTCGAGGAGCACCACCTCACGGTCGCCCGGCACCGCGCGGTGTCCTCCGTCGCCCCCCGCCTGCGGCTGGCCGACCTGGGCTCGGCCGTGGAGCAGCAGCGGCTGGTCAAGGACGAGGAGGAGATCGCCTGCCTGCGGATCGCCGCCGAGATCGCCGACCAGGCCCTCGGCGAGCTGCTGGAGTCGATCCTGGTCGGGCGCACCGAACGCCACCTGGCCCTGGAGCTGGAGCGCCGGCTCGTCGACCACGGCGCGGACGGCCCCGCCTTCCCGACCTCCGTCGGCACCGGCCCGCACTCCGGCCGCTCCCGGCACCGGCCCTCGGACCGGCGGGTGGAGGAGGGCGACTTCCTCTCCGTCTGCCTCGGCGCCAACTACCGGGGCTACCGCTGCGAGATCGGCCGCACCTTCGTGATCGGAACCACTCCGGCCGACTGGCAGATCGAGCTGTACGACCTGGTCTTCGCCGCCCAGCGGGCCGGCCGGGAGGCGCTGCTGCCCGGTGCCACGTACCGGGACGTGGACCACGCGGCGCGGTCCGTACTGGACTCGGCGGGGTACGGCGAGGCCCTCGCCGGGTGCATGGGACACGGGGTCGGCCTCGAAATCGACGAGGACCCGCAGCTTGCACCTACGGCAATGGGTAAACTGGACGCTTGCGTGCCGGTCACCGTCGAACCGGGGGTTCACCTCCCCGGCCGGGGAGGTGTCCGGATCGATGACACGCTCGTCGTGCGCCCCGAGGCGGACGGCGGTCCCGAGCTACTCACCATTACGACCAAGGAGCTGCTCGCACTGTAGTCCGCTGTGCCGGGCCGTGTGCGCCTCCCTGGTCTTCCAGTGCAGGAGATTCCGCAACCGTGGCTTCCACGAACGACCTCAAGAACGGCATGGTGCTCAAGCTCGACGGTGACCAGCTCTGGTCCGTCGTCGAGTTCCAGCACGTCAAGCCCGGCAAGGGCCCGGCCTTCGTGCGCACCAAGCTCAAGCACGTGCTCTCCGGCAAGGTCGTCGACAAGACCTTCAACGCCGGCACGAAGGTCGACACCGCCACGATCGACCGCCGTGACATGCAGTTCTCGTACATGGACGGCGACTACTTCGTCTTCATGGACATGCAGACCTACGACCAGCTGATGGTCTCGCGCGCCGCCGTCGGCGACGCCGCCAACTTCCTCATCGAGGGCTTCACCGCCTCCGTGGCCCAGCACGAGGGCGAGGTGCTCTACGTCGAGCTCCCGGCCGCCGTCGAGCTGACCATCGAGCACACCGACCCGGGCGTCCAGGGCGACCGCTCCACCGGTGGCACCAAGCCCGCCAAGCTGGAGACCGGCCACGAGATCCAGGTCCCGCTCTTCGTCACCACCGGCGAGAAGATCAAGGTCGACACCCGCACCAGCGCCTACCTCGGCCGGGTGAACAGCTAACCGTGGCTGCCCGGAGCAACGCGCGCAAGCGCGCCTTCCAGATCCTCTTCGAGGCCGACCAGCGGGACGTTCCCGTGCGCGAGGTCCTCGCGGACTGGATCCGCCACGCGAACGCGGACGTCCGGCAGCCGCCGGTCAACGCCTTCACGATGGACCTCGTCGAGGGGTACGCCGAGAAGGTGAACCGCATCGACGACCTGATCGTCACCTACGCCGTGGACTGGGAGCTCGACCGCATGCCGGTCGCCGACCGGAACATCCTGCGGCTGGGCGCCTACGAGCTGATCTGGGTCGACGAGACCCCGGACGCCGTGGCGATCGACGAGGCGGTGCAGCTGGCGAAGGAGTTCTCCACGGACGACTCCCCGGCGTTCGTCAACGGCCTGCTGGCCCGCTTCAAGGACCTGAAGCCGAGCCTGCGCCGCGGCGAGGGCTGACGACGCGCACCGCGCACACACGGAAGGGCCCGCGACGTCCGCGTCGCGGGCCCTTCCGTATGCCCGCCCCGGCGGGTCCACGCGAAAAAACCGGCGGGTGCCGGGACCCCCGTGAGGGTCCCGGCACCCGCCGGTACGTTTCTGCTGGTACGGCCGTTCCCGGCCCGGGGACTAGATGTCCTCGTGGGCGACGGCGCGGCGCGCGTCGGCGTCCAGGACGCCCCAGCTGATCAGCTGCTCGGTCAGGACCGAGGGGGACTGGTCGTAGATGACGGCCAGGGTGCGCAGGTCGTCCTGGCGGATCGACAGCACCTTGCCGTTGTAGTCGCCGCGCTGGCTCTGGATGGTCGCGGCGTAACGCTGGAGCGGGCCGGCCTTCTCGGCGGGCACGCCCGCCAGGCGCTCCAGGTCGAGGCGCAGCTTCGGCGGCGGCTCGGCGGCTCCGCCGGGGGTGGTGCCCGGCAGCAGCTCCTGGACCGGCACCCCGTAGAAGTCCGCCAGCTCGGCGAGGCGCTGGACGGTCACGGCGCGGTCCCCGCGCTCGTAAGAACCGACCACCACGGCCTTCCAACGGCCCTGGGACTTCTCCTCGACACCGTGGAGGGAGAGGCCCTGCTGGGTGCGGATGGCGCGGAGCTTGGCCCCGAGCTGTTTGGCGTATTCGCTGGACATAACGCTCCCGGACGCTGTGACGTGCGGCTCCGCCGCGCGGCTGGTAACTCACTGTGAGGTTACGCAGCGTTACGTGGATGCGTCAAGCCGAATGGTCATCGACGCCCTCGTACGAGGGGGAGCGCGCGCCCCCGGTGCGCGGGTGCCCGCCCCGCCCTGGTACCGTGGACGGCGTACATCAGACGTCCTTTAAGGTCCGTCCCGTGAGGCGGAGAAGGAGGTCCTTTTCATGGACAGCCAGGTTTCCCAGGTCTCTCCCGATGAAGCGACGCGCTCCGTACTGGAGGCGCAGGACATCGCCCGGGTGCTGACCCGCATCGCCCACGAGATCGTCGAACGCGCCAAGGGCGCCGACGACGTGGTGCTCCTCGGCATCCCCACCCGCGGCGTCCACATCGCCCGCCGGCTGGCCGCCAAGCTGGAGGAGATCACCGGGACGAAGATCCCGGTCGGCTCCCTCGACATCACCATGTACCGCGACGACCTGCGGATGAAGCCCGCCCGGGCCATCGGCCGCACCGAGATCCCCGGCGACGACATCGACGGCCGTCTCGTGGTCCTCGTCGACGACGTGCTCTTCTCCGGCCGCACCATCCGCGCCGCCCTCGACGCCCTCGGCGACCTCGGCCGCCCCCGCGCCGTCCAGCTCGCGGTCCTCGTCGACCGCGGCCACCGCGAACTTCCGATCCGCGCCGACTACGTGGGCAAGAACCTGCCCACCTCGCTGCGGGAGACCGTCAAGGTCCAGCTCCAGGAGGAGGACGGCCGCGACGCCGTACTGCTCGGCCAGCGGACCGTCCAGGCAGCAGCGCAGTAACCCACCCGGTCACGGGCTCCCGCGGCGGGGCCCGCGCCCCGGCCTGCCCTGCCCGCACCACCGTCAGCCCCGCCTGCCTGCCCTCCCGACTTACGGAGCACCCAGATGAAGCGCCACCTCATCTCGGCCGCCGACCTCACGCGCGACGACGCCGTCCTCATCCTCGACACCGCCGAGGAGATGGCCCGCGTCGCCGACCGGCCGATAAAGAAGCTGCCCACCCTCCGCGGCCGCACGATCTGCAACCTGTTCTTCGAGGACTCGACCCGTACCCGGATCTCCTTCGAAGCCGCCGAGAAGCGCCTCTCCGCCGACGTCATCAACTTCGCCGCGAAGGGCTCCAGCGTCTCCAAGGGCGAGTCCCTCAAGGACACCGCCCAGACCCTGGAGGCCATGGGCGTCGACGCGGTCGTCATCCGCCACCACGCCTCCGGCGCCCCCTACCGGCTCGCCAACTCCGGCTGGATCGACGCCCCGGTGATCAACGCCGGCGACGGCACCCACGAGCACCCCACGCAGGCGCTCCTCGACGCCTTCACCATGCGCCGCCGCCTGGTCGGCCGCGACGCGGGCCTCGGCAAGGACCTGGGCGGCCGCCGGATCACCATCGTCGGTGACGTCCTGCACAGCCGGGTCGCCCGTTCCAACGTCCAGCTGCTGCACACCCTCGGCGCCGAGGTCACCCTCGTGGCCCCGCCCACCCTGGTGCCGGTCGGCGTCGAGAACTGGCCCTGCGAGATCTCGTACAGCCTGGACGAGGTGCTGCCGAAGTCCGACGCCGTCATGATGCTGCGTGTGCAGCGCGAGCGCATGAACGCCGCCTTCTTCCCGACCGAGCGCGAGTACTCCCGCCGCTACGGCCTGGACGCCGCCCGCATGGCGCGGATGCCCGAGCACGCCGTCGTCATGCACCCCGGCCCCATGGTCCGCGGCATGGAGATCACCGCCGAGGTCGCCGACTCCGACCGCTGCACGGTCGTCGAGCAGGTCGCCAACGGGGTCTCGATCCGCATGGCCGTCCTGTACCTGCTGCTCGGAGGCTCCGAGCCCGCCGTCACCACGTCCCGCACCGAGGAGAACAAGTAACCATGAGCAAGATCCTTATCCGCGGTGCGCAGGTCCTCGGCGGCGAGGCGCAGGACGTCCTGATCGACGGCGAGACCATCGCCGCCACCGCCCGGACGGGCGAAATCGACTGGAGTGGCACCGGACTGTCCGCCGAAGGCGTCGACACCGTCGTCGAGGCGGCCGGCCAGGTCCTCCTCCCGGGCCTCGTCGACCTCCACACCCACCTGCGCGAGCCGGGCCGCGAGGACTCCGAGACCGTCCTGACCGGCACCCGCGCCGCCGCCTCCGGCGGCTACACCGCCGTCTTCGCCATGGCCAACACCTTCCCGGTCGCCGACACCGCCGGCGTCGTCGAGCAGGTCTGGCGCCTGGGCAAGGAGTCCGGCTACTGCGACGTGCAGCCCATCGGCGCCGTCACCGTCGGCCTGGAGGGCAAGAAGCTCTCCGAGCTGGGCGCCATGCACGAGTCCGCCGCCCGCGTCACCGTCTTCTCCGACGACGGCAAGTGCGTGGACGACGCCGTGATCATGCGCCGCGCCCTGGAGTACGTGAAGGCCTTCGGCGGCGTCGTCGCCCAGCACGCCCAGGAGCCCCGCCTCACCGAGGGCGCCCAGATGAACGAGGGCGTCGTCTCCGCGGAGCTGGGCCTGGGCGGCTGGCCGGCCGTGGCCGAGGAGTCGATCATCGCCCGCGACGTCCTGCTCGCCGAGCACGTCGGCTCCCGCGTGCACATCTGCCACCTCTCCACCGCCGGCTCCGTCGAGATCGTCCGCTGGGCCAAGTCCCGCGGCATCGACGTCACCGCCGAGGTCACCCCGCACCACCTGCTCCTCACCGACGAGCTGGTCCGCTCGTACGACCCGGTCTACAAGGTCAACCCGCCGCTGCGCACCGAGCGCGACGTGATGGCCCTGCGCGAGGCGCTCGCCGACGGCACGATCGACATCGTCGCCACCGACCACGCCCCGCACCCGCACGAGGACAAGGACTGCGAGTGGGCCGCCGCCGCCATGGGCATGGTCGGCCTGGAGACCGCGCTCTCCGTCGTCCAGCAGACGATGGTGGAGACCGGGATGCTCGACTGGGCGGGCGTCGCGGAGCGCATGTCCTTCGCCCCGGCCCGCATCGGCGGCCTGTCCCACCAGCACGGCCGGCCCGTCTCGGCAGGTGAACCCGCGAACCTGACCTTGGTCGATACCTCGTACCGTGGTGTCGTGGACCCCGCACACTTCGCCTCCCGCAGCCGCAACACGCCCTACGAGGGCCGCGAGCTGCCGGGGCGCGTCACTCACACCTTCCTGCGGGGCCGTGCAACGGTCGTGGACGGGAAACTCGCGTGACACCTGCAGTGATCCAACTGGCCGCCGAGGCCGCCGGGCGACAGTCGGCGGAGGTGACGGACTGGGGCGCCCGCATCGCGTGGGTGATCGGTCTGCTCGTCTTCATCGCCTTCGTGTACTGGCTGATGCGGCAGGGCTGGAAATGGCGCGGAGCCCTGCAGAGCGATCTGCCGGAGCTGCCCGCCGCCCCCGGCGGTCTCCCCGAGCACCGGCTGGCCCTGACCGGCCGGTACCACGGGTCCACCACCGCCGGGCAGTGGCTCGACCGGATCGTCGCCCACGGTCTGGGAGTGCGCAGCCGGGTGGAACTCACCCTCACCGACGCGGGCCTCGACGTGGTCCGTCCGGGTGCCACCGACTTCTTCGTACCGGCCCCGCAACTGCGCGGCGCCCGCCTCGACAAGGGAATCGCGGGCAAGGTACTCACCGAGGGCGGTCTGCTCGTCGTCACCTGGGCGCACGGCGACAAGCTGATCGACTCCGGATTCCGCTCCGACCGCGCGGCCGAGCACGCCGCCTGGGTCGAGGCCATCAACTCCATGAACCAATCCATCACGACGGAAGGCGCCGAACGATGACGACCTCCACCAGGGGAGCAGCCAAAGCTCCCGCCGTACTCGTCCTGGAGGACGGCCGGATCTTCCGCGGCCGCGCCTACGGCGCAGTGGGGGAGACCTTCGGCGAGGCCGTGTTCTCCACCGGCATGACCGGCTACCAGGAGACCCTCACCGACCCGTCGTACCACCGGCAGGTCGTCGTGATGACCGCCCCCCACGTGGGCAACACCGGTGTCAACGACGAGGACCCCGAGTCCTCCCGCATCTGGGTCTCCGGCTACGTCGTGCGCGACCCCGCGCGCATCCCGTCCAACTGGCGCTCGCGGCGCTCGCTGGACGAGGAGCTCGTCAAGCAGGGCGTCGTGGGCATCAGCGGCATCGACACCCGCGCCCTGACCCGCCACCTGCGCGAGCGCGGCGCCATGCGCGTCGGCATCTTCTCCGGCGAGGCGGTCGCCGACGACGCGGCCCTGCTCGCGAAGGTCCAGGCGCAGCCGCAGATGAAGGGCGCCAACCTCTCCGCCGAGGTCGCCACCAAGGAGGCGTACGTCGTCCCCGCGATCGGCCCCGACGGCGAAGCCGTCCCGATTGGCACCGCGCGCTTCACCGTCGCCGCCGTCGACCTCGGCATCAAGGGCATGACCCCGCACCGGATGGCCGAGCGCGGCATCGAGGTGCACGTGCTGCCCGCCACCGCCACCGTCGAGGACGTGTACGCGGTCAACCCCGACGGCGTCTTCTTCTCCAACGGCCCGGGCGACCCGGCCACCGCCGACGGCCCCGTCGCCGTCATGCGGGGCGTCCTGGAGCGCAAGACCCCGCTCTTCGGCATCTGCTTCGGCAACCAGATCCTGGGCCGCGCGCTCGGCTTCGGCACCTACAAGCTGAAGTACGGCCACCGCGGCATCAACCAGCCGGTCCAGGACCGCACCACCGGCAAGGTCGAGGTCACCGCGCACAACCACGGCTTCGCCGTCGACGCGCCCCTCGACAAGGTGTCCGAGACCCCCTTCGGCCGCGCCGAGGTCTCCCACGTCTGCCTGAACGACAACGTCGTCGAAGGCCTCCAGCTGCTCGACCAGCCGGCCTTCAGCGTCCAGTACCACCCCGAAGCGGCAGCCGGCCCGCACGACGCCGCCTACCTCTTCGACCGCTTCGTCAGCCTTATGGAGGCCGAGCGTGCCTAAGCGCACCGATATCCAGTCCGTCCTGGTCATCGGCTCCGGCCCGATCGTCATCGGCCAGGCCGCCGAGTTCGACTACTCCGGCACCCAGGCCTGCCGCATCCTCAAGGCCGAGGGCCTGCGGGTCATCCTGGTGAACTCCAACCCCGCGACGATCATGACCGACCCGGAGATCGCCGACGCCACGTACGTCGAGCCGATCACCCCCGAGTTCGTCGAGAAGATCATCGCCAAGGAGCGCCCCGACGCGCTCCTGCCCACCCTCGGCGGCCAGACCGCGCTGAACACCGCGATCTCCATGCACGAGCAGGGTGTGCTGGAGAAGTACGGCGTCGAGCTCATCGGCGCCAACGTCGAGGCCATCAACAAGGGTGAGGACCGCGACCTCTTCAAGGGCGTCGTCGAGGCCGTCAAGGCCAAGATCGGCCACGGCGAGTCCGCCCGCTCGGTCATCTGCCACTCGATGGACGACGTCCTCAAGGGCGTCGAGACCCTCGGCGGCTACCCCGTCGTCGTGCGCCCCTCCTTCACCATGGGCGGCGCCGGCTCCGGCTTCGCCCACGACGAGGACGAGCTGCGCCGCATCGCCGGCCAGGGCCTCACGCTCTCCCCGACCACCGAGGTGCTCCTGGAGGAGTCCATCCTCGGCTGGAAGGAGTACGAGCTGGAGCTGATGCGCGACACCAAGGACAACGTGGTCGTCGTCTGCTCCATCGAGAACTTCGACCCGATGGGCGTCCACACCGGCGACTCCATCACCGTCGCCCCGGCGATGACGCTGACCGACCGCGAGTACCAGCGGCTGCGCGACATCGGCATCGCGATCATCCGCGAGGTCGGCGTCGACACCGGCGGCTGCAACATCCAGTTCGCGATCAACCCGGACGACGGCCGCGTCATCGTCATCGAGATGAACCCGCGCGTCTCCCGCTCCTCCGCGCTCGCCTCGAAGGCCACCGGCTTCCCGATCGCCAAGATCGCCGCCAAGCTGGCCATCGGCTACACGCTGGACGAGGTCCCCAACGACATCACCGAGAAGACCCCGGCCTCCTTCGAGCCGACCCTCGACTACGTCGTCGTCAAGGCCCCACGCTTCGCCTTCGAGAAGTTCCCGGCCGCCGACGCCACCCTCACCACCACCATGAAGTCGGTGGGCGAGGCCATGGCCATCGGCCGCAACTTCACCGAGGCCCTCCAGAAGGCCCTGCGCTCCCTGGAGAAGAAGGGCTCGCAGTTCACCTTCGTCGGCGAGCCCGGCGACAAGGAGGAGCTGCTGCGCGTCGCGGTCCGCCCGACCGACGGCCGCATCAACACCGTCATGCAGGCCATCCGCGCCGGCGCCACCCAGGAGGAGGTGTTCGAGGCCACGAAGATCGACCCGTGGTTCGTCGACCAGCTCTTCCTGATCAAGGAGATCGCGGACGAGATCGCCTCCGTCGAGAAGCTGGAGCCCGAGCTCCTCGCCGAGGCCAAGCGCCACGGCTTCTCCGACGCCCAGATCGCCGAGATCCGCGGCCTGCGCGAGGACGTCGTCCGCGAGGTCCGCCACGCCCTCGGCGTCCGCCCGGTCTACAAGACGGTCGACACCTGCGCCGCCGAGTTCGCGGCGAAGACCCCGTACTTCTACTCGTCCTACGACGAGGAGTCCGAGGTCGCCCCGCGCACCAAGCCCGCGGTGATCATCCTGGGCTCCGGCCCGAACCGCATCGGCCAGGGCATCGAGTTCGACTACTCCTGCGTCCACGCCTCCTTCGCCCTCAGCGACGCCGGCTACGAGACCGTGATGGTCAACTGCAACCCCGAGACCGTCTCGACGGACTACGACACCTCCGACCGCCTGTACTTCGAGCCGCTGACGCTCGAGGACGTGCTGGAGATCGTCCACGCCGAGTCGCTGGCCGGCCCCATCGCCGGTGTCGTCGTCCAGCTCGGCGGCCAGACCCCCCTGGGTCTCGCCCAGGCCCTCAAGGACAACGGCGTCCCGGTCGTCGGCACTTCGCCCGAGGCCATCCACGCCGCCGAGGACCGCGGCGCCTTCGGCCGCGTCCTGGCCGAGGCCGGCCTCCCGGCCCCCAAGCACGGCACCGCCACCACCTTCGCGGGTGCCAAGGCGATCGCCGACGAGATCGGCTACCCGGTCCTCGTCCGCCCGTCCTACGTGCTCGGCGGCCGCGGCATGGAGATCGTCTACGACGAGACCCGCCTGGAGTCGTACATCGCGGAGTCGACCGAGATCTCCCCGACCCGCCCCGTGCTGGTCGACCGGTTCCTCGACGACGCCATCGAGATCGACGTGGACGCCCTCTACGACGGCGAGGAGCTCTACCTCGGCGGCGTCATGGAGCACATCGAGGAAGCCGGCATCCACTCCGGCGACTCGGCCTGCGCCCTGCCCCCGATCACCCTCGGCGGCTTCGACATCAAGCGCCTGCGCGCCTCCACCGAGGCCATCGCCAAGGGCGTCGGCGTCCGCGGCCTGATCAACATCCAGTTCGCGATGGCGGGTGACATCCTCTACGTCCTGGAGGCCAACCCGCGCGCCTCCCGGACGGTCCCCTTCACCTCGAAGGCCACCGCCGTCCCGCTCGCGAAGGCCGCCGCCCGCATCGGGCTCGGCGCCACCATCGCCGAGCTGCGCGCCGAGGGCATGCTCCCCAAGGAGGGCGACGGCGGCACCCTGCCGCTGGACGCGCCGATCTCCGTCAAGGAGGCCGTCATGCCGTGGTCGCGCTTCCGCGACATCCACGGCCGCGGCGTCGACACCGTCCTCGGCCCGGAGATGCGCTCCACCGGCGAGGTCATGGGCATCGACTCCGTCTTCGGCACGGCGTACGCCAAGTCGCAGGCCGGCGCCTACGGCCCGCTGCCGACCAAGGGCCGCGCCTTCATCTCGGTCGCCAACCGCGACAAGCGCTCGATGGTCTTCCCGGCCCGCGAGCTGGTCGCCCACGGCTTCGAGCTGATGGCCACCTCCGGCACCGCCGAGGTCCTCAAGCGCAACGGCATCAACGCCACCGTCGTGCGCAAGCTCAGCGAGGGCGAGGGGCCGAACGGCGAGAAGACCGTCGTCCAGCTCATCCACGACGGCCAGGTCGACCTGATCGTCAACACCCCGTACGGCACCGGCGGCCGCCTCGACGGCTACGAGATCCGCACGGCGGCCGTGGCGCGCGGCGTCCCGTGCCTGACGACGGTCCAGGCGCTCGCCGCCGCCGTCCAGGGCATCGAGGCGCTCGGCCGCGGCGAGGTCGGCGTGCGCTCCCTCCAGGAGCACGCGGAGCACCTGAACGCCTCCCGCGACTAGCAGCCCGTCCGACAGGGGGGCACCGACGCAGCAGCGATCGGTGTCCCCCCTTTCATGAGCGCACAAGGGATATTCCGGACGATGTACAAACTGTTCTTCAACCTCGTCTTCAAGCGGATGGACGCCGAGAAGGCCCACTACACGGCCTTCCGCTGGATCCGCCTCGCCGCCCGCACCCCGGTGCTGCGCACCTTCGTGGCGGCGGCCCTGGCCCCCCGCTACGAGGGGCTGCGCACGGAGGCCCTGGGCCTGCGTATGCACGGCCCCTTCGGGCTCGCGGCCGGCTTCGACAAGAACGCCGTCGCCATCGACGGCATGGCGATGCTCGGCTTCGACCACGTCGAGATCGGCACGGTCACCGGCCAGGCGCAGCCCGGCAACCCCAAGAAGCGGCTCTTCCGCCTGGTGCCCGACCGCGCGCTGATCAACCGCATGGGCTTCAACAACGAGGGCTCCGAGGCCGTCGCGGCCCGCCTGGCCGCCCGCAACCCGGTCTTCAAGACCGTGGTCGGCGTCAACATCGGCAAGACCAAGGTGGTGCCGGAGACCGAGGCCGCCGCCGACTACGTGGTCTCCACCGAGCGCCTCGCCCGTCACGCCGACTACCTCGTCGTCAACGTCTCCTCGCCGAACACCCCGGGCCTGCGCAACCTCCAGGCCACCGAGTCCCTGCGCCCGCTGCTGACCGCCGTACGGGAGGCCGCCGACCGCTCGGTCACCGGCCGCCGCGTCCCGCTGCTGGTCAAGATCGCCCCGGACCTGGCCGACGAGGACGTGGACGCCGTCGCCGACCTCGCCCTGGAGCTGGGCCTGGACGGCATCATCGCCACGAACACCACCATCGCCCGCGAGGGCCTGGGCCTGAAGTCCGACCCGGCCCTGGTCAAGGAGACCGGCGGGCTGTCCGGCGCGCCCGTCAAGGAGCGCTCCCTGGAGGTCCTGCGCCGCCTGTACGCCCGTGTGGGCGACCGGATCACCCTGGTCGGGGTGGGCGGCATCGAGAACGCCGAGGACGCCTGGCAGCGCATCCTGGCGGGCGCCACCCTGATCCAGGGCTACAGCGCCTTCATCTACGAGGGCCCGTTCTACGCCCGCGCCATCCACAAGGGCCTGGCCGCGCGCCTGGCCGCCAGCCCGTACGCGACCCTGGCCGAGGCCGTGGGCGCCGAGACCCGGAAGGCCGCCCAGTGACCTCCCAGACCCCTGTGACCCCCTTCGGGGCCCGCCTGCGCGCCGCCATGGACGCCCGCGGCCCCCTGTGCGTCGGCATCGACCCTCACGCCGCCCTGCTGGACTCCTGGGGCCTGGCGGACGACATCGCGGGCCTGGAGCGGTTCTCCCGCACCGTCGTGGAGGCGCTCGCCGACTCGGTGGCGGTCTTCAAGCCGCAGGCCGCCTTCTTCGAGCGCTTCGGCTCGCGCGGCGTCGCGGTGCTGGAGCGCACCGTGGCGGACGCCCGCGCGGCGGGCACCCTGGTCGTCATGGACGCCAAGCGGGGTGACATCGGCTCCACGATGGCCGCGTACGCCTCCGCCTTCCTGGACCCGGCCTCCCCGCTCTTCTCGGACGCGCTCACGGTCTCCCCGTACCTGGGCTACGGCTCGCTGAAGCCGGCCGTGGACCTGGCGCGCGAGTCCGGCGCGGGCCTGTTCGTCCTGGCCCTCACCTCCAACCCGGAGGGCGCGGAGGTCCAGCGGGCGGTGCGCGAGGACGGCCGCTCGATCGGGGCGACCATGCTGGCGCACCTGGCGGCCGAGAACGCCGGAGCGGACCCGATGGGCTCCTTCGGCGCGGTGGTCGGCGCCACCCTGGGCGACCTGTCCTCCTTCGACCTGGACATCAACGGCCCGCTCCTGGCCCCCGGCATCGGCGCCCAGGGCGCGACGGCGGCCGACCTCCCGGCGGTCTTCGGCGCGGCCGTGGGCAACGTGGTCCCGAACGTCTCCCGGGGCGTCCTCAAGCACGGACCGGACACCGCCGCCCTGCGGGCCTCCGCGAAGCGGTTCGCGGAGGAGATCCGAGAGGCCGTCGCGGCCTGACCGGAGGGGTCGCGGACCGGCGCGGAGCACGGGCTGACGAAAATCGAACGTCTTTCCCCGGACAAAACCGGGGTGTTTTGCCCGTGATGTACGGTTCAGTGGAGGCTGACCAGGACTTTTCGTCCGTTCTCGCTGACTGGAGCGGCCTTGGCCGCTAGTCTCCGACCAGAGTGAACGCGCAGCGAAGGAGTTCCATCGCTGTTCGGGAGCTCGCCCGGCGTGGTGCCCGAGGGCTCCCCGCCGGTCCGTATCCGACAGTTCGACATCCGAGGTGACGTAGGCGTGGCTCTTCCGCCCCTTACCCCTGAACAGCGCGCAGCAGCGCTCGAAAAGGCCGCCGCGGCTCGCCGGGAGCGGGCCGAGGTGAAGAATCGACTCAAGCACTCCGGCGCCTCCCTCCACGACGTCATCAAGACGGGCCAGGAGAACGACGTCATCGGCAAGATGAAGGTCTCCGCCCTTCTCGAGTCGCTGCCCGGCGTGGGCAAGGTCCGCGCCAAGCAGATCATGGAGCGCCTCGGCATCTCCGAGTCCCGGCGTGTCCGAGGTCTCGGCTCCAACCAGATCGCCTCTCTGGAGCGCGAGTTCGGCGGTAGCGGCGCCTGAGGCGTCGCCCGAAGTTCTCCCGGCGTTCTCAGGCAGTCCCGAGAACCTGGATAATCGCTCTATGGCAGCAGAGGTTCGTCCGCGGCTGACCGTGCTCTCCGGCCCCTCGGGGGTCGGCAAGAGCACGGTCGTCGCGCATATGCGCAAGGTCCACCCCGAGGTCTGGCTCTCGGTGTCGGCCACCACCCGCAAGCCGCGGCCCGGTGAGCGACACGGAGTCCAGTACTTCTTCGTCAACGACGACGAGTTCGACAAGCTGATCGCCAACGGCGAGCTGCTGGAGTGGGCCGAGTTCGCGGGCAACCGCTACGGCACACCGCGCGGCGCGGTGCTGGAACGCCTCGACAACGGCGAGCCGGTACTGCTGGAGATCGACCTCCAGGGCGCCCGGCTCGTCCGCGAGTCGATGCCCGACGCACAACTGGTCTTCCTGGCCCCGCCGAGCTGGGACGAGCTGGTCCGCCGGCTCACCGGCCGGGGCACCGAGTCGCCCGAGGTCATCGAGCGGCGGCTCGACACCGCGAAGGTCGAGCTCGCCGCCGAGTCCGAGTTCGACACCACCCTGGTCAACACCTCCGTCGAGGACGTAGCACGTGAGCTGCTAGCCTTGATGGCAGTTGTCTGATCTTTTATCCATCTTCGGAAGGTAGAGCGTGTCCTCTTCCATCACCGCGCCCGAGGGCATCATCAACCCGCCGATCGACGAGCTGCTCGAGGCCACGGACTCGAAGTACAGCCTCGTGATCTACGCGGCCAAGCGCGCGCGTCAGATCAACGCGTACTACTCGCAGCTCGGTGAGGGCCTGCTGGAGTACGTCGGCCCCCTGGTGGACACCCACGTCCACGAGAAGCCGCTCTCGATCGCACTGCGCGAGATCAACGCGGGTCTGCTGACCTCCGAGGCCATCGAGGCCCCGGCCCAGTAAGGCACGACATCGTCACCACAGGCCCGGCAGCACGGCTGCCGGGCCTGTGGTGTGTCATAGGTACCGACGCAACCGATCACGGGAGAAGCAGTGGACAAGCCGAAGGTCGTGCTGGGGGTCAGCGGCGGGATCGCCGCGTACAAGGCGTGCGAGCTGCTGCGCCGGCTGACCGAGTCCGGGCACGAGGTGCGGGTGGTGCCCACGGCGGCGTCCCTGAACTTCGTCGGCGAGGCCACCTGGGCCGCGCTCTCCGGAAACCCGGCCTCCACCGAGGTCTGGGAGAGCGTCGACGAGGTGCCCCACGTGCGCATCGGCCAGAGCGCCGACCTCGTCGTCGTCGCCCCGGCCACCGCCGACATGCTGGCCAAGGCGGCCCACGGCCTCGCCGACGACCTCCTCACCAACACCCTGCTCACCGCCCGCTGCCCGGTGGTCTTCGCGCCCGCGATGCACACCGAGATGTGGGAGCACCCCGCCACGCGGGAGAACGTGGCCACCCTGCGCCGCCGGGGCGCGGTCGTCATCGAGCCCGCCGTCGGGCGGCTGACCGGCAAGGACACCGGCAAGGGCCGGCTGCCCGACCCGGAGGAGATCTTCGAGGTCTGCCGGGCGGTCCTCGCCCGCGGCGCGGCCGCCCCCGACCTGGCCGGACGCCACGTGGTCATCAGCGCCGGCGGCACCCGCGAGCCCCTGGACCCGGTCCGCTTCCTCGGCAACCGCTCCTCCGGCAAGCAGGGCTACGCGCTGGCCCGCACCGCCGTGGCGCGCGGGGCCCGGGTCACCCTGGTGGCCGCGAACACCGCGCTGGCCGACCCGGCCGGGGCGGACGTCGTCCGGGTGGGCACCGCCCTCCAGCTGCGCGAGGCGGTGCTCAAGGCGGCCGCCGACGCCGACGCCGTGGTGATGGCCGCCGCCGTGGCCGACTTCCGGCCGTCCTCGTACGCCGACGGCAAGATCAAGAAGCAGGAGGGGCGCGAGCCCGATCCGGTGGTCCTCGTGCGCAACCCCGACGTGCTCGCGGAGATCTCCGCGGAGCGGGCCCTGGAGGGCCAGGTCGTCGTCGGATTCGCCGCCGAGACGGACGACGTGCTCGACAACGGCCGGGCCAAGCTCCGCCGCAAGGGCTGTGACCTTCTCGTCGTCAACGAGGTCGGAGAGAGCAAGACCTTCGGATCCGAGGAGAACGAGGCCGTCATCCTCGCCTCCGATGGCGGCGAGGTGCAGGTGCCCTATGGTCCGAAGGAAGCCCTGGCGGACGTCATTTGGGACCAGGTCGCCCCGCGCCTCGCGCCGCGCAGCGAGCACCGGCGCGCCTGAGCGTTTCCCTTCTCGACGGGAAATCCGTGCGTCAGAATGGAGTGCCGCAGGTCACACGGCTCCCATAAGGCGAGACGGGTGGTCCGGCAAACGGTGGCGACCGATAAACTGCATCTGGAACGTGTTCGGGCGCAGCCCCCGGTATCGTTCCGCCAAATGATCAGCCAGCAGCCGCTGCAACCCCAGGGAGCATTGTGTCCCGTCGTCTGTTCACCTCGGAGTCCGTGACCGAGGGTCACCCCGACAAGATCGCTGACCAGATCAGCGACACGATCCTCGACGCCCTCCTCACCGAGGACCCGACCTCGCGCGTGGCCGTGGAGACCCTCATCACCACCGGTCTGGTGCACATCGCGGGCGAGGTGACGACGAAGGCGTACGCCCCGATCGCCCAGCTCGTCCGCGACAAGATCCTCGAGATCGGCTACGACTCCTCGAAGAAGGGCTTCGACGGCGCCTCCTGCGGCGTGTCGGTGTCCATCGGCGCCCAGTCCCCGGACATCGCCCAGGGTGTCGACACGGCCTACGAGTCCCGGGTCGAGGGCGACGAGGACGAGCTCGACAAGCAGGGCGCCGGCGACCAGGGCCTGATGTTCGGCTACGCCTGCGACGAGACCCCCGAGCTGATGCCGCTGCCGATCCACATCGCGCACCGGCTCTCCCGCCGCCTGTCCGAGGTCCGCAAGAACGGGACCATCCCGTACCTGCGCCCCGACGGCAAGACCCAGGTCACCATCGAGTACGACGGTGACAAGGCCGTGCGCCTGGACACGGTCGTCGTCTCCACGCAGCACGCGGCGGACATCGACCTGGACTCGCTGCTCGCCCCCGACATCCGCGAGTTCGTCGTCGAGCACGTGCTCGCGCAGCTCGTCGAGGACGGCATCAAGCTGGACACCGAGGGCTACCGCCTGCTGGTCAACCCGACCGGCCGCTTCGAGATCGGCGGCCCGATGGGCGACGCCGGCCTGACCGGCCGCAAGATCATCATCGACACGTACGGCGGCATGGCCCGCCACGGCGGCGGCGCGTTCTCGGGCAAGGACCCGTCGAAGGTGGACCGCTCCGCCGCGTACGCGATGCGGTGGGTGGCCAAGAACGTCGTCGCCGCCGGCCTCGCGGCCCGCTGCGAGGTCCAGGTCGCGTACGCGATCGGCAAGGCCGAGCCCGTCGGCCTGTTCGTGGAGACCTTCGGCACCGCCAAGGTCGACGTCCAGAAGATCGAGGACGCGATCGGCGAGGTCTTCGACCTCCGCCCGGCCGCGATCATCCGCGACCTGGACCTGCTGCGCCCGATCTACGCCCAGACCGCCGCGTACGGCCACTTCGGCCGCGAGCTCCCCGACTTCACCTGGGAGCGCACCGACCGCGTCGACGCCCTGCGCGCCGCCGCCGGTCTGTAAACGGCACCCGTTCCACCCGATACCGCCCCGGACCCGCAGGTCCGGGGCGGTATCGCGTTGCGGGCGGCGTCCGCCTGTCGGTGCCCTTTGGTAAGAATGCTGCTGTGAGCAGCGACAACGCACCCGACGCAGAAGGCCCCGGCGGCCCGCCGCAGCAGCTCGCGCTCATCCGGGAGATGGTCGCCGAGGCGAAGGCCAAGGCGCCCAAGGCCAAGCCGCGCACCTGGCGCGGGGCGGCCCTCGCCGAGGAGCTGCCGGTGGCCCGCGTCCTCGTGAACAAGGGCGTGCTCCACCTCGACCGGCTCTTCGACTACGCCGTCCCCGCCGAGCTGTCCGAGACCGCCCGCCCCGGCGTCCGCGTCCGCGTCCGCTTCGGGGCCGGCGCCCACCGGGTGCACGGAGGCCGGCGTGAGGGCGGCGGGCTCATCGACGGTTTCATCGTCGAGCGGCGCGCCGAGTCCGATTACGAGGGGGCGCTGGCCGCCCTCGCCCAGGTCGTCTCGCCCGAGGTGGTCCTCGGCCCCCGCATGCTCGCCCTCACCCGCGCCGTCGCCGACCGGTACGCGGGCAGCCTGGCCGACGTCCTCCAGCTGGCCCTGCCCCCGCGCAACGCCCGTGCCGAGTCCAGGCCCTCCCCGGATCCGCTGCCCCCGCCCGCCGCGCCCGAGCCGGGCGGCTGGAGCCGGTACGACGCCGGCCCCGCCTTCCTGCGCGCCCTGGCCGGCGGCGGCACCCCGCGCGCCGTGTGGACCGCCCTGCCGGGCCCCGGCTGGGCCGACGAGCTGGCCCGGGCCATGGCGGCCACCCTCTCCTCCGGGCGCGGCGCCCTCGCCGTCGTGCCCGACGGGCGCACCGCCGCCCGCGTCGACGCCGCCCTCACCGCCCTGCTGGGCGAGGGGCGGCACGCCCTGCTGACCGCCGACTCCGGGCCGGAGAAGCGCTACCGGGAGTGGCTCGCGGTCAACCGGGGCTCCGTGCGGGCCGTGGTCGGCACCCGGGCCGCCATGTTCGCGCCCGTACGGGACCTCGGGCTGGTCGCGGTCTGGGACGACGGGGACTCCAGCCACGGCGCCGACCACGCCCCCTTCCCGCACGTCCGTGAGGTGCTGGAGCTGCGCGCGGTCACGGACGGGTGCGGATTCCTGGTCGGCGGCACCAGCTGCACCGTCGAGGCCGCCCAGCTGGTCGAGTCGGGCTGGGCCCGGCCGCTGACCGCCGACCGCGAGACGGTCCGCGCCGCCGCCCCCCGCATCCGGACCGTCGGCGACGAACTGCTGGCGCGCGACGGGGCCGCCCGCGCCGCGCGGCTGCCGAGCCTGGCCTGGGAGACCGTCCGGGAGGGGCTGAAGAGCGGGCCCGTGCTGGTCCAGGTGCCCCGTCGCGGGTACGTGCCGAGGCTGGCGTGCGAGCGCTGCAGGACCCCGGCCCGCTGCCGGGTGTGCGCCGGCCCGCTGGAGGCCCCCGACGAGCGGGACCTGCACTGCGGCTGGTGCGGGCGGGGCGAGCCGGCCTGGCACTGCGAGGAGTGCGGGTCGTTCCGGCTGCGGGCCCGGGTGGTGGGCGCCCGGCGGACCGCCGAGGAGCTGGGCCGGGCCTTCCCGGCCGTGCCGGTGCGGACCTCGGGGCGCGACCACGTGCTGGACGAGGTGCCGGACCGCCCGGCCCTGGTGGTCTCCACCCCCGGCGCCGAGCCGGTCGCGGCGGGCGCCGGGTACGCGGCGGCGCTGCTGCTGGACGGCTGGGCGATGCTGACCCGGCCCGACCTGCGGGCGGGGGAGGACGCGCTGCGCCGCTGGATCGGCGCCGCCTCCCTGGTCCGGGCCGGGGGCCAGGTGGTGGTCGTCGCCGAGCCGACGCTGCGGCCGGTCCAGGCCCTGGTGCGGTGGGACCCCGTCGGGCACGCCCTGCGGGAGCTCGCGGAGCGGGCCCAGCTGGGGTTCCCGCCGGTGTCCCGGATGGCGGCGGTGGCGGGGCGGGCCGAGGCCCTGGAGGCCTTCCTGGAGGCCGCCGACCTGCCTGCGGACGCGGAGGTGCTGGGGCCCGTGCCGCTGCCGGGGCGGCGGGGTGAGGACTCGGCGGGGGAGCGGGCCCTGATCCGGGTACCGCCCGGCAGCGGGGCGGCGCTGGCCGCCGCGCTCAAGTCCGCCCAGGCCGCGCGGATGGCCCGGGGGGTGCCGGTCGCCGACGCGGTCCGCATCCGCGTCGACCCGCCGGACATCGGCTGAGGCCGTCCGGCGGTGGGTGCGGGTGCCGCTGCGCGGAGCCGGTCTCCCCGCCCCGCCCTTTCTCCGTTTCCCGGGGGCTCCGCCCCCGGACCCCGCGCCTCAAACGCCGGCGGGGCTGGAATTGCCCTGCGGGCAGGGGAAAGCCCCGCAGGGCCGCCACGAGGGGGCGGCTCCCGCGGGGCCGGTGCCGTCGGGGGTCGGCGTCCCGGCGGCGGGCGGGGTCAGCCGTTGCGGGGGCCGGGGAACGCCGACTGGCGGGCCGCCGGGACGGCCTGGGCGTCCTCGCGGACCGGCTGCGGCGGCACCGAACGCGCCGCCGGAATCGTCGGCAACGGCCCCAGCGTCCGGGTCGCGCCGGCCTCGGCCACCGGCTCCGCGGCCTCGACGGCCTGCGCGCGCCGCGCTCCGTAGCGGCGGTGCACCGCCTGCTTGGTGACGCCGAGCGCCGAGCCGACCGCGTCCCAGGAGAAGCCCAGGGAGCGGTCGAAGTCCACCGCCGCGGTGACGAGCGTCTCGACGCTGTCCCGCAGCTCCTGCGCGAGGCGGACGGTGGGCGCGGGCGCCCTGCCGTAGACGACGAAGCCCGTGGAGGGCCCGGAGCGGCGGGGGCGGTACACGTTGCCGAGCTGGGCGGTGAGCGTACGCAGTGCGTCCACCTGCCGGCGAACCCGCTCGATGTCCCGCACCAGGAGGTGCAGACTGGCCCGTGCTTGGGCGTCATGGGTGGCGTGGTCGGCCATGGAGAAGCCTCTCGAACCGGTGCTGAAGAGCGGATCGGGCCGCAGACACCGTTCTTGATCGCGGCCCGTTTCGGTCAATCTCTCTTGACCAACGCGCCAACGTGCGCCCAGGTCACGCCCTGGGGGCGTGTCGGCATATGCGAGAGGCGCGCGTGTGTGCGTACGCCCCCGATCCCGCAGGTGGGCCCGGGGGAGCACGCACCCTAGACTGGACCGTTGCTGACGCCGAGATAGCGAGGTAGGACCCAGTGAAGCTCGTCTTCGCAGGCACCCCCGAGGTCGCCGTGCCCGCCCTGGACGCCCTGATCGCCTCCGGGCGGCACGAGGTCGCGGCCGTCGTCACCCGGCCCGACGCACCGGCCGGCCGCGGCCGGCGGCTGGTCGCCAGCCCCGTCGCCGAGCGCGCCGAGGAGGCCGGCATCGAGGTCCTCAAGCCGGTCCGCCCGCGCGACCCGGAGTTCCAGGAGCGGCTGCGCGAGATCGCCCCGGACTGCTGTCCGGTCGTCGCGTACGGCGCGCTGATCCCCAAGAGCGCCCTCGACATCCCCGTCCACGGCTGGGTCAACCTGCACTTCTCGCTGCTGCCCGCCTGGCGCGGCGCCGCGCCCGTCCAGCAGTCGATCATGGCGGGTGACCAGGTCACCGGGGCCTCCACCTTCCGGATCGAGGAGGGGCTCGACACCGGCCCCGTCTTCGGGGTCCTCACCGAGGACATCCGCCCGACCGACACCAGCGGCGACCTGCTGACCCGCCTCGCCTTCGCCGGCGCCGGGCTGCTGACCGCGACCATGGACGGCATCGAGGACGGCTCCCTGCGCGCCGTCGAGCAGCCCGCCGACGGGGTCTCCCTCGCGCCGAAGATCACCGTCGAGGACGCCCGGGTCGACTGGAACGCCCCCGCGCTGCGCGCCGACCGCGTCGTGCGCGGCTGCACCCCGGCGCCGGGCGCGTGGACGGTCTTCCGCGGCGAGCGCCTCAAGCTGATCTCCGTCGGGCTCGTCCCCGACCGCACCGACCTCGCGCCGGGCGTCCTGGCCCCGGCCAAGAACAACGTGTACGTCGGCACCGGCTCGCACGCCGTCGAGCTGCTCTGGGTGCAGCCGCAGGGCAAGAAGCCGATGAAGGGCGCCGACTGGGCGCGCGGGGTGCGCATCGCTCCCGGCGAGCGCCTGGGCGGCACCGACGTAGGCTGATCCCATCCGCGCCCCCGCCCGCCGGGGGCACCGCACCACCCCGGTCCACGGCAGAACCCCCGTAGCACCTCGTACCTCCGGAGCACCTTCCACGTGAGCGAAAAGTCCCCCCAGCCCCGTCGCAGCCCCGCAGCGGGCGGCCGGCCGGCCAAGCCTTACCGCAGGCCCCAGAAGGACCCCGTCCGGATGCTGGCCTTCGAGGCGCTGCGGGCGGTGGACGAGCGCGACGCGTACGCGAACCTCGTCCTGCCCCCGCTGCTGAAGAAGGCCCGCCAGAACGAGTCCTTCCAGGCCCGCGACGCCGCCCTGGCCACCGAGCTGGTCTACGGGACCCTGCGCCGCCAGGGCACGTACGACGCGATCATCTCCGCCTGCGTCGACCGGCCGCTGCGCGAGGTGGACCCGCCGGTCCTGGACGTGCTGTCGCTCGGCGCGCACCAGCTGCTGGGCACCCGCATCCCCACCCACGCCGCGGTCTCCGCGAGCGTGGAGCTGGCCCGGGTGGTGCTCGGCGACGGGCGGGCGAAGTTCGTCAACGCCGTCCTGCGCAAGATCGCCGCCCATGACCTGGACGGCTGGCTGGAGCGGGTCGCGCCGCCGTACGAGGAGGACGCCGAGGAGCACCTCGCGGTCTACCACTCCCACCCCCGCTGGGTGGTCAGCGCCCTGTGGGACGCCCTGGGCGGCGGCCGCGCCGGGATCGAGGACCTCCTGGAGGCCGACAACGAGCGCCCCGAGGTCACGCTGGTGGCCCGTCCCGGCCGGTCCACCCCCGAGGAGCTGGTGGAGGCGCTCGGCGAGGAGTCGGCGCTGCCGGGCCGCTGGTCCCCGTACGCGGTGCGGATGGCCGAGGGCGGCGAGCCGGGCGCACTGGAGGCGGTCCGCGAGGGGCGCGCCGGTGTCCAGGACGAGGGCAGCCAACTGGTGGCCATGGCCCTGGCGGCGGCCCCGGTCGAGGGCCGCGACGAGCGCTGGCTGGACGGCTGCGCGGGCCCCGGCGGCAAGGCGGCGCTGCTGGGCGCGCTGGCCGCGGAGCGCGGGGCCTTCCTGCTGGCGTCCGAGAAGCAGCCGCACCGGGCGCGCCTGGTGGAGCGGGCGCTGGCCGGCAACCCGGGCCCGTACCAGGTCATCGCCGCCGACGGCACCCGCCCGCCGTGGCGCCCGGGCTCCTTCGACCGGGTGCTCATGGACGTCCCCTGCTCCGGGCTGGGCGCGCTCCGGCGCCGCCCGGAGGCCCGCTGGCGGCGCCGCCCGCAGGACCTGGAGGGCTTCGCGCCGCTCCAGCGCGCCCTGCTGCGCGAGGCCCTGTCCGCGGTGCGGGTCGGCGGCGTCGTGGGCTACGCGACCTGTTCCCCGCACCTGGCGGAGACCCGGGTCGTGGTGGAGGACGTCCTCAAGGGCCGGGGTGCGGGCAACCAGCCCGTCGCGGCCGAACTGATCGACGCCCGCCCGTACATGGAGGGCGTCCCGGCCCTCGGCGACGGCCCGGACGTCCAGCTGTGGCCGCACCTGCACGGCACGGACGCGATGTACCTGGCCCTGCTGCGCCGCACCGCGTAGCGGGCCCGGCTCAGCCGGCGACGTGCTCGGCGCCGCCGCACCAGACCCGCAGGATCCTGCGGGTGGCGCGGACGTCGGCGAGGGGGTCGCCGTCGATCAGGACGAGGTCGGCGCGGCGGCCGGGGCGGATCGCACCCCGGTCGGTGAGGCCGAAGTGGCGGGCGGGCAGGACGGTGGCGGCGCGCAGGGCGTCCAGGGGGGACAGGCCGGCGTCCACGAGCAGTTCCAGCTCGTGGTGGAGGCTGCTGCCGTGGGGCGGGGTGAAGGGGACGCCGGGGGTGGCGTTGGAATCGGTTCCGGCGAGGACCGGGACCCCCGCCCGGTGCAGGGCGGCGACGCTGCCCCGGGCCGCCGCGTAGTCCACACCCGGCAGCCCGGCCGCGGCCAGCCCCTCCATCATGGTCAGCGTCGGCACGACGGCCCGTCCGGCGGCGTGCACACGGGCCGAGGCGGCCGCGTCGAGGGCGCGGTCGCCGGGGACGTGGGTGAGCACGTCGGCCCCGGCCTCCTGGGCCATGGCGTAGGCCCCGACGGACGCCGCGTGGGCGACGACCAGCCTGCCGTGCGCGTGCGCGGCGGCGACCAGGGCGTCGAGGGTGGGCTGGTCCAGGGCCCCGGGCCCGGGCCGGTCGGCGACGATCTTGATGTAGTCCGCGCCCTCCGCCACCCGCGCCGCGACGAACCGCTCCGCGTCCCCGGGGCCCGTCACCACGCTGTCCGGGGGCACCCCGGGCATCCCCGAGTGCAGGCCGCCCGCCGCGATGGCGAGGGTGCCCGGGCTGCGGACGTCCGTGAGCCCGGGGACCGCGCGCAGCGAGTCGACCAGGGCCGGGGGCCAGGTGGCCATGTCCAGGGCGGTGGTGACCCCGTGGTCGCGCAGCTGGCGGAGGTTCTCGGGGCCGTGCAGGTGGACGTGGGCGTCGATGAGCCCGGGCAGCAGGACGGCGCCGCCGCCGTCGACCACCCGGGCGCCGTCCGGACCGGTCCCGATGAGGGCTCCCTCGACGACGACCGTGGCCGGTTCGAGGAGCCGCCTTCCGTCGAAGACCCGGACGTTCGTCAGAGCCGTCTTCACACAGTCCTCCAGGCACGCGCGGGGAGGGCCATTGTCGCGCTTCCCGGCGCCCCGGAGCGGCAGGCGGCACTGCGGGGAGCCGGAGTTCCAGGGCCGTGGCCTGAAGTGGCCGGGGGCATGGCAGGCTTGGGGCATGGCCGTTCAGATCAATCCCAGCATCCTGTCCGCCGACTTCGCCCGTCTCGCCGAGGAGGCGAGGGCCGTCGAGGGGGCCGACTGGCTGCACGTCGACGTCATGGACAACCACTTCGTCCCGAACCTCACCCTCGGGGTACCGGTCGTGGAGTCCCTGAGCCGTGCCACGGACATCCCGCTGGACCTGCACCTGATGATCGAGGACCCCGACCGCTGGGCGCCCCAGTACGTGGAGGCGGGCGCCGGCTCGGTGACCTTCCACGCCGAGGCCGCCGCGGCCCCGGTGCGCCTCGCGCGCGAGATCCGCGCCAAGGGGGCCCGGGCGGCCATGGCGCTCAAGCCCGGCACCCCGATCGAGCAGTACGAGGACATCCTCCCCGAGCTCGACATGGTGCTGATCATGACCGTCGAGCCCGGCTTCGGCGGCCAGTCCTTCCTCGACATCATGCTGCCCAAGGTCCGCCGGACCCGGGAGCTGATCGCCAAGCACGGACTGGACCTGTGGCTCCAGGTCGACGGCGGGGTCTCGGCCACCACCATCGAGCGGGTCGCGGAGGCCGGTGCGGACGTGTTCGTGGCCGGCAGCGCGGTCTACGGGGCGGTCGACCCGGCCGCCGCGGTGCGGACTCTGCGTGACCAGGCGGGTGCGGCGATCGCGGCGGCGCCCTGGGCCTGCGACCACTGAGCCGAGCGTTGGTGAACGGCTCGGTGAACGGAAGTCGTCCAGGCTGATCAACGGCCGTCGGATCTGACAGGATGAACGGCGAGTCGAGAGTGTGAACACGACAGTGTGAAGAGCAGTGAGGAGAGCGCGGTGTCTGCAATGTCGGCGGGACGGTCAGCCCTGCGGATGGGACCCGCGGAGCTGGTACAGGCGGCGGCCATGGCGCGCCGCTTCTACCTGGAGGGCAAGTCCAAGATCCAGATCGCCGAGGAGTTCGGCGTGAGCCGCTTCAAGGTGGCCCGGGTCCTGGAGACCGCGCTCGAACGCGACCTCGTCCGCATCGAGATCCGGGTACCGGCGGAACTGGACGCGGAGCGCTCGGACGCGCTCCGGGCCCGGTACGGGCTGCGGCACGCCGTCGTGGTCGAGTCCCCGGCCGACGCGAGCGAGGACGCGCCCGATCCGGAGAACCTCGGGGCGGTCGCGGCCGACCTGCTGGGCGAGCTGGTCAACGAGGGCGACGTCCTCGGGCTGGCCTGGGGGCGCTCGACCATCCACATGGCCGCCTCGCTGCACCGGCTGCCGCCGTGCACCGTCGTCCAGCTGACCGGCGTGTACGACGCCGGGACGGCCGAGCGCGGGTCGGTGGAGGCCGTACGGCGCGCCGCGCAGGTCTCCGGCGGGGACGCGCACCCCATCTACGCGCCGATGCTGCTGCCCGACCCGGCCACGGCGGCGGCGCTGCGCAACCAGACGGGCATCGCGCGGGCCTTCGAGTACTTCGACAAGGTCACGGTGGCGGCCGTGTCCATCGGCTCCTGGGAGCCGGGGATCTCGACCGTCCACGACATGCTCACCGACGAGGAGCGGGCGCACTACGCCTCCCTGGGCGTGGCGGCCGAGATGTCGGCCCACCTCTTCGACGCGGAGGGCCGCCGGGTCGGGCGGGACCTCGGCGAGCGGTGCATCACCGTCGAGGCGGACCGGCTGCGCCGGATCCCCGAGGTCGTGGCGATCGCGGGCGGGCTGCGCAAGGCCGCGGCGATCGGCGCGGTGCTCCGCTCCGGGCTGGTGACCAGCCTGGTGACGGACACGGCGGTGGCGGACTACCTGCTGACCGAGTCCGCCCCGGGGCTGCGGCCGGCGCTGGAGCGGGCGGACCCGGACGACTGACCGGAGCGGCACCGGGCGGTCCCCCGGGCGTGCCCGTGCCGCAATCGAGACCCGAACTGCGGCCCGGGGACGGCTCCCAGGGCGCATACTGAGTCCGATGACCAGACCCGCGGCGTCGCGCCGCCATTTGTCGTCCAGTCCCTTCGCGCCCCCCGTGGAGCCGCCCGTGCGGCGATTCGGCGTGGGCGACCGGGTGAGTCACGACGCCTACGGCCTCGGCCGGGTGGTCGACGTCGAGGAGGGCGTGGCCGTCTGCGTCGACTTCGGCTCGGTACGCAAGCGCGTGCTCAGTCCGTACACCAGGATGTCCGTGCTCTGAGGCCGCCCGGCGATTCGCGGGCAAAGCGGATGTTTGGCACGATCGGCGCATGATTCTTCGGAACGTGCCCCGGTCGTTGTTCCGCGCGCTGGGCGCCCTGTTCCTGTGCGTCGCGCTGGCCGGTGCGGTGGGTTGCGGGGCGAAGCCCGGGTCCGCCGCGCCGGCCGCGAGCACGCCCGCGTGGGCGAAGGGGATGGCCACCGTACGGGCCGACGCGCTGCCCCCTCAGGCCCGCGAGGTGCTCGCGCTGATCGACAAGGGCGGGCCCTACCCGTACCGGCAGGACGGGACCGTCTTCGGGAACTTCGAGAAGGTCCTGCCGCAGCAGAAGCGCGGCTACTACCACGAGTACACGGTCAGGACCCCGGGGGAGCGCGACCGGGGGGCCCGCCGGATCGTCACGGGCGGGAGCGGGGAGTTCTACTACACGGACGACCACTACGAGACGTTCAAGGCGGTTCTCCGATGACCCTCGCCCCGCAGCCGCTCGCCCCCGCCCTGGCCACCGCCGAGGAGGCGGGCTGGACGACCGTACGGCTGGACCTGGACGGGGTGCGCGGCAAGGCGGCGCTGATGCGGCGCTGCGCGGCGGCCCTGCGGGTGCCGGAGTGGTTCGGCGGCAACTGGGACGCGCTCGCCGACGCGCTGACCGACCTGTCCTGGCTGCCGGACGCGCCGGGACGGCTGCTGGCGGTGACCTCGTGGCGGGGCTACGCCGCGGAGCGGGCCGAGGACTGGGAGACGCTCGGGGAGGTCCTGGAGGAGGCCGTGGACTTCTGGCGGGGCCAGGACGGGGCGCCGCCGCTCACGGTGGTGGTGGCCGGCTGAGCGGGCCCCGCGTCCTGCCCGGCCGCGGGGCCCGCTCGTCTCATTCGGCCGCCGTCTTGGGGATCCACGGCGGGGTCTGGCCCCAGGACCAGACCGGGACCTTGGCCGCGTCCACCGGCGGCGGGTTGGGGCCCGAGTAGATCAGTGCCATCCGGGTGCCCCACTCGATGTAGTAGGCGAACACCGCCCGGAACTCGGGGTCCGCCGGGAGGCCGACCTCGTCGGCGGTGTCCATCAGCAGGTCCACCCAGCGGCGGCGCTGCCGCTCGGTGATACCGCGCCCCAGGTGCTTGGTGGCCATGTGCATGTGGCCGCCGTGGTGCGCCGAGTAGTCGGACGGGCCGCCGAACACCTCCGACAGCCAGACCGCGACGTGCTGCGGGTGCTCCGCGTCCATGCCCGCGAAGACCGGGGCGAGGATCTCGTCCTGGAGGGCGTGGCCGTAGAAGGCGTCCGTCAGGCGCCCCATCGCCTCCGCGCCGCCCATCCACTCGTAGATCGTGGGCGTGGTGCTCATGACTGTCCGGCGGCCTTTCCCGGGCCGACGACGTCGGTGACGGAGTAGTGCTGCATCTCCTCGATGTTCGTCACGTACGGACGGATCGCCTGGAAGAACGCCGGGAAGTGCTCGCCCTTGCGGAAGCCGTTGAGGTGGGCGTCGACCGAGGTCCAGCGGATCCGCAGGATGTAGCGCTCGGTGTCCTCGGTGTTGTGGGCCAGCTCGTAGTCGATGCACTCGGGCGAGGCGGCCAGGGCCTCGGCCGCGCGGGCGTACGACTCCTCGAAGGCCTGCTGGTCCTGCGAGGCGATCCGGTAGCGGATGTACTCGACGGTGGTGGTCATGGTGTGCGTGCCTCTCCCTGGGATCAGGTCGTCCCGGATACTTTCCGGGATCTTCAGTGCCCGGTGGGGATTTCCGTCACTCCGGCCGAGACTTCTGGATGTCGGGGCCCTGCGCGCGCACCTGACGGACCTTGTCGAGGGACTCGCGCAGCTCCCGGAGCCACTCGTCGGCGTTCTCCCCGACGAGGCGCACGCACCAGGCCAGCGCGTCCGCCCGGCTGCGCGCGACGCCGCCGGCGACCAGGGTGTCGAGCACCTGGCGCTCGGACTGGCGCAGCCGGGTCATGACGGGGACGGCGAGGTGGGTGAAGAGCACGGTCTCCTCACCCGACTTCACGCCCCAGGCGACCTTGCGGCGGTAGAGCTCCTCGGCCTCGCGGGCCACCTCGACCCGCTGCTCGCGGGTGCGCTCGCGGAACTCCTTGACCGACTCGGACGCCGGGACGGCGCCGACGACGGTGATCTCCTCCCGGTCGACCGTGACCGAGACGAGGGACTCGTAGACGTCCACCGGCAGGCGCTCGGCGAACCACGCGCGGAGCTTCTCGCTCTGTTCGGCTGTAATCATGTAATCAACGTTGCGTCCGCTCTCCTCTTGATCGCAAGGCTCCGGGCGTTCGCCCTCAGCTCAGCCCATCGAGCGGTAGCGGTGGATCAGCGAGACCGCCATCGCCCCCTCGCCCACGCCCGAGGCGACCCGCTTGACCGAGTGGGCCCGTACGTCGCCGGCCGCGAAGACGCCGGGGACGCTGGTCTCCAGCGGGTAGGGGGCGCGCTCCAGGCTCCACTCCGCCGGGAGCTCGCCGCCGTTGGCGATCAGGTCGGAGCCGGTGAGGACGAAGCCGTACTCGTCGCGCTCCACCACCCCCGACAGCCAGTCCGTGTGCGGGCGGGCCCCGATGAAGGTGAACATGAACCGGGCCGGGACCTCCCGGTCCTCGCCGGTGTCCGCGTCGTGCAGGGTGATCCGCTCCAGGTGCTCCCCGCCGTCCAGGGCGGTGACGGTCGTGCGCACCTTCACCTCGATGTTCGGGGTGCGCTCGATCTCGTCGATCAGGTAGCGGGACATGCTCGCGTCCAGGGAGGCCGCGCGGACCAGGATGGTCACCCGGGCCGCGTACTTGGCGAAGTGCACCGCGGCCTGCCCGGCCGAGTTGGCGCCGCCCACGATGAACACGTGCTGGGAGATGCAGGCCGAACTCTCCGTGGTCGCCGCCCCGTAGTACAGGCCGGCGCCCTCGAAGCGGTCCGCGCCGGGGGCCTCCAGGCGGTTGTACGAGACCCCGGTCGCCAGCAGCACCGTCTCGGCGCTGATCTCCGTACCGTCCGCGAGGGTCAGGATCTTCGCCGGGTCGTCCCGGGTGAGGGAGACCACCTCCACCGGGTGCAGGATCTCCGCGCCGAAGCGGGAGGCCTGGATGGTGGCCCGGCGGGTCAGGTCCCCGCCGGAGAGGCCCGAGGGGAAGCCGAGGTAGTTCTCGATCAGGCTGGAGGTGCCGGCCTGGCCGCCCGGGGCGCGGGAGTCCAGCATCAGCGTGGACAGGCCCTCGGAGGCCGCGTACACCCCGGCGGCGAGCCCGGCAGGCCCGGCGCCGACGATCACGCACTCGTAGTGCGGGCGCGAGGCGGTGGTGGCCAGGCCCAGGTGCCGGGCGAGTTCGGCGTCGGTCGGCGCGGTGAGCACCGAGCCGTCGGGGAAGCGCACCAGCGGCAGCGCCGCCCCGGCCTGCGCGTCGGCGATCACCGTCAGCGCCTCGGGGTCACGCTCGACGTTCAGGAAGCGGAACGGCTGCCCGTTGCGGGTGAAGAAGTCGCGGACGGCGTGGGTCCCGGGGGAGACCAGGTGGCCCGCGACGATGATCCCGTCGTAGGCCGGACGGTAGGTGGCCAGCCAGTCCGAGAGCAGGTCGTCCAGGACCGGGAAGAGCCGCTCGTGCGGCGGGTCCCAGGGCTTGAGCAGGTAGTAGTCCAGCCGGACCCGGTTGATGGCGGTGATGGCCGCGTCCGTCTCCGCGTACGCCGTCAGCAGCACCCGGCGGGCGTCCGGGAACCGGCTGACCGCCTCCAGCAGGAACTCCACGCCGGTCACGTCGGGCATCCGCTGGTCGACGAGGAAGAGCGCGGGGTCGTGCCCGCGCTCGTCGAGGGAGTCCAGGATCTTCAGGGCGTCGGCGGCGGAGGAGGCGCCCAGCACCCGGTAGCGGTCGCCGTAGGCGCTGCGCAGGTCCCGGCGGACCGCCCGCAGCACCTGCGGGTCGTCGTCCACGGCCAGGATCACGGGCTTGCGGCTCTCGGCCCGTTCGGGGCTCCCCGACGCGGCGGCACTCGTGGCGGGGGAGGCGGTGGGGGAGGCGGGGCTCCCCTGGGCCGCGCTCACGCCGGCTCCAGCATCAGCTGGTCGGCGTAGCACCAGGCCCAGTCCTCACCGGGCTCGTGCGAGGCCGCGATCGGGTGGGTCGTCGCCCGGTAGTGCCGGGTGGCGTGCCGGTTCTTCGAGGAGTCGCAGCAGCCGACGTGCCCGCAGCTCAGGCACATCCGCAGGTGCACCCAGACGTCCCCCAGGCGCAGGCACTCCTCGCAGCCGTCAGCCGATGGCTTCACGGCACGTATCTGGTCGACGTGTGTGCACAGCAGGTCCTTCGTCATCGTTCCCCGTCCCTCTCCTCACGCACTCCTGACCCGGCGCGCCCGCCCTGCACGGCGCGTCCAGACCATAAATCGGGGATCTTGGAATGGTTCAGCGATCCGGCCGAGGTCAGGAAGTCCGGCACGTACTTCCTGACCTCCCGGGGCTACTAGGTGAGGTGCCGCCACCACCTTGCCCGCTACCTCACGAAGTCGCATTCCAGCCCTTTGACGCAGGCTCCGGGCGCACGCAGTGTGGTGGACGCAAACGACAACAGGCCGCGCCTGGAGGAATCCGTGAGCAGAAAGATTCTGGTCATTGTCTCCGAACACGGTTACTGGTCCGAGGAACTGATCGGTCCCGTTTCGAAGTTCGACGAGCAGGGCTACGAGATCACATTCGCCACGCCGACCGGAAAGCGCGCCCACGCGCTTCCGCCGAGCCTCGACCCGAACTACGTCGACCCTCCCCTCGGCCGCTCGGTCACCTCGGAGGAGAACGCCCGGCTGGGCCGGGAGTTCGAGCAGTCCAACCGCCTCGACACGCCCCTCGACATCGAGGCGTGGGTGCCGGAGCGCCCGTACACGAGCGACGGCGAGTACCTGCGCAAGCTGGAGCAGTACCACCGGGACCTGGAGAAGCTTGAGGCCGACATCGCCGGCTACGACGCGATCCTCATCGTCGGCGGCAGCGGTCCCATCGTCGACCTCGCCAACAACGAGCGGGTCCACGCCCTGATCCTGGCCTTCAAGAACGCCGGCAAGGTCGTCGCCGCCGAGTGCTACGGCGTCGCCTGCCTGGCCTTCGCCCGCGACTGGGGCGACCGCAGGAGCATCATCTGGGGCAAGCACGTCACCGGTCACTGCAAGGAGTACGACTACAAGGACGGCACCGGATTCCTCGGCACCGACTTCAACATGGGACCGCCGCCGTACCCGCTGGAGTACATCCTGCGCGACGCGACCGGCCCGCGCGGCGCCTATCACGGGAATTTCGGCCACCCGCTGTCGGTGATAGTCGACTATCCCTTCGTCACCGGCCGCTCCACCCCCGACTCGTATCTCACGGGGCAGAAGATCGTGGAAGTCCTGGAGAACGGTCTCACCCGTTACGGGTGGTAGGGGAATGAGGGGGAGTCCGATGAATTCCGAAGCCACTCCCGGACGGGAAAGGCTGATCGAGCAGTTCAAGGCCGACGGCCTGACGGTGATGTTCGGAAATCCGGGAACGGTGGAACAGGGATTCCTCGACGCGGTCGACGCGGCGGCGGACTTCCAGTACGTCCTGGCCCTCCAGGAGACCGTGGCCGCCGGCATCGCCGACGGCTACGCCCGGGCCACCGGGGGTGCGGCGCTGCTCCAGCTGCACTCCGGGGTGGGGCTGGGCAACGGCATCGGGATGCTCTACCAGTCGCTGCGCGGCCACACCCCGCTGGTCGTGGTCGCCGGCGACGCCGGGGTGCGCTACGACGCCATGGACGCCCAGATGGCCTCCGACCTGGTGGCCATGGCCAAACCCGTCACCAAGTACGCGACCCGGGTCACCGACCCCCGGTCCGTGCTGCGCACGATCCGGCGGGCCGTGAAGATCGCCCTCACCCCGCCGCGCGGCCCGGTGTTCGTGGCCCTGCCCATGGACGTCCTGGACGAGCTCAACTCCGAGCCCGTCCTGCCCGCCACGGTGCCGCTCACCGACGTGGCGCCCTCGCCGGCGTCGGTGGGCCGGGCGGCCGAGCTCCTCGCCTCCGCCGAACGGCCGCTGATCCTCGTCGGGGACGGGGTCGCGCTCTCCGGGGCGCAGGCCGAACTCGCCGCCGTCGCCGAGCTGCTGGGCGCCGACGTGTACGAGGTCGACTCCTCCGAGGTCAACATCGCCGCCTCGCACCCGCTGCGCCGGGGCCAGACCGGCCACATGTTCGGCCCGCACAGTAAGGAACTCGTCGGCGGGGCGGACGGGGTGCTGATCGTCGGTACCTACGTCTTCCCCGAGGTGTTCCCCGAACTGGAGAACCCCTTCCGGCCCGGCGCCAAGGTCGTGCACATCGACCTGAACGCCTACGAGATCGCCAAGAACCACCCCGTCGACCTCGGGCTGGCCGCCGACCCGCGCCAGGCGCTGCGCGCGCTGGCCGGCGTACTGGAACAGCGGCTGACCCCGGCCCGGCGGGCGGCGGCGGCCGCGCGGATCGACGTACGGACCCGGGAGCGGGCCCGTGCCACCCGGCAGGCGTCCCCGGACGACGACACGGCGATGGGCGTCTTCCTGCGGACCCTGGCCGAACGCACCCGCGGGGACCTGATCGTCTTCGACGAGGCGCTCACCACCTCCCCGCTGGTCACCCGCCACCTGCCGCCGGAGCGGCCGGGCGACTACCACCTCACCCGGGGCGGTTCGCTGGGCGTGGGCTTCCCGGGGGCGGTCGGCGCCAAGCTGGCCCGCCCGGACCGGCTCGTCGTCGGCTTCGCGGGCGACGGCGGGTCGATGTACACCTACCAGGCGCTGTGGACGGCGGTCCGGCACGGGATCGACGCCAAGTTCGTGGTCTGCAACAACCGCAAGTACCGGCTGCTCGACGACAACATCGCCCAGTACTGGCGCGAACGGGACATCGCCGAGCACCCCTTCCCGGGCTCCTTCGACCTCTCCCGCCCCGAGATCGACTTCGCGGGGCTGGCCCGGGCGCTGGGCGCCGACGGGACGCGGGTGGAGAAGCCGGACGAGGCGGCGGCCGCCGTGGACCGGATGCTGGCCCACCCCGGCCCGTTCCTCGTCGACGTCCAGATCTGAACCGACCGGACCCCACCGAACAGGAGGAGACCGCATGCCCGCCGAGCGGCTGACCGAGGACGCGATCCGCAGCTTCGCCGAGAACTGGTACGTGGCCCTGGACCGCCACCTCCCGCTGGAGCAGGTCCTCGCCCTCATCACCGAGGACCTGGAGTTCAAGGTCCCCGAGGACACCTTCCTCGGCCACCAGGGCTTCGGCCGCTGGTACGAGGCCGTCACCCACCGGTTCTTCGACGAGGTGCACACGGTCACCAAGGTGGAGCCGGTCATCGAGGGGGACCGGGCGATCGTCCGCGTCCTCGTCAACTGGCAGGCCAAGATCTGGGACGCGCCGGCCGCCCGCAGCCAGTGGCTCGGCTTCGACGCCGACCAGACCTGGACCGTGGTGGCGGGCGCCGACGGACCGCTGATCAAGCAGTACACCGTCAACGACCTGGCCCCGATGCCCGGTTCGGGCTCGCTCTGAGAGGGCGGCGGCGATGACCGAAGTGACCCGCGAGCGGGTCGAGGCCGCCTACCGCGCCCTCGGCTCCGGAGACCGCGCGCGCATCCTGGAGTACTACTCCGAGGACCTGCGCTGGCTGGTGCCCGGCAACCACCCGCTGGCCGGCTGGTACGAGAGCCTGGACGCCTTCCTGGAGCTGATGGGCCAGACCCACAAGCTCACCGGCGGCACCTTCCGGATGGAGCTGGAGGCCGTCCTCACCGGACCGGACTGCAGCGCCGACGTCTGCCGCAACACCGCCCTGCGGGACGGCGCGGACCCGGCCACCGGCTCCCCGTACGAGCGCATGGACTACCCGGTCTTCCACTTCATGCGGTGGCGGGACGGGCGGATCGTCGAGGGCCGCGACGGGCTCTTCGGCGACACGGCCAGTGCCTTCAGCCAGTTCTGGGCGCCCTTCGCGCCGGACGGCACCCGCAGGGACCGATAGGGGGATGAGAGACGCGATGGACGCCCGAACGATCCTGACCAAATACTACGAGTACGCCAACGCCGGTGACTGGGACCGCTGGTGCGACCTGTTCGCCGAGGACCAGGTCATGGACGAGCAGCTCGCCGGACACATCGAGGGCCTGGAGACCCTGCGCTCGATGATGAAGGGCATGGGGACCATGTACCGGGTCTTCCGCAACGAGCCCGTCCACTTCCTGGTCGACGGGGAGAAGGCCGCGGCCGTCTCCCACATCACCGCCGTCAGCCCCTCCGGCCAGGCCATCGAGGCCGAGGTGATGAACTTCTTCCGGATCGTGGACGGCCGGATCGCCTACATGGCGAACTACCACGACACCGTTCCCTTCCAGGTGCTGAGCCAGGACTGAGGGGACCCGACCGTGGCCACAGAGCAGTACGACTACGTGATCGTCGGCTCCGGCACCGCCGGCAGCGTCCTCGCCGACCGCCTCTCCGCCGACCCGGACGTCTCCGTCCTGGTCCTGGAGGCCGGCGGCAACCGCATCCCGCCCGAGGTGGACGACCCGTCCTCCTGGTACAAGCTGCTCGGCGGACCCGTCGACTGGGGCTACACCAGCGTCCCGCAGCCGGGCCTGGGCGGGCGGCGCACCTACGAACCGCGCGGCAAGGCCCCCGGCGGCAGCAGCAACCTCTACATCATGATGCACATCCGGGGCCACGCCTCGGACTTCGACAACTGGGCCTACCAGGGCGCGGCCGGCTGGGCGTACGAGGACGTGCTCCCGTACTTCGCCCTCCTGGAGTCCCAGGAGGACGTCACCGCCGCCACCACCGGCACCGCCGGACCGCAGCGGGTCACCAACGCCGGGCGGCACGGGCCCAACCCGGTCTCCCGCGCCTTCATCGACGCCGCCGTCGAGCTCGGCCACCGCGAGATCGACGACTTCAACACCGACGGCCCGCGCGGCGGCCTCTTCGGCACCGGCTGGCACCACATCGACGTGGCCGACGGCCGCCGCCAGGGCACCCTGGCCTCCTACCTGGAGCCGGCCCTCACCCGCCCCAACCTGACCCTGCGCACCAGCGCCCAGTCCACCCGGCTGCTCTTCGACGGGGACACCTGCACGGGCGTGGAGTACGCGCAGCTGAAGCCGCCGGCCGACGTCCCGGGCCGCACGGTACGGGACCGCCACAGCACGGCCGCGGCCCCCGGGCTCCACACCGTACGGGCCCGCCGCGAGGTGATCGTGGCCGCCGGGGCGATCGAGTCCCCGAAGCTGCTGCTGCTCTCCGGCATCGGCCACCCCGAGCAGCTGCGCGAGCACGGCATCGCCGTCACCGCGGCCGTGCCCGGGGTGGGCGAGAACTTCCACAACCACGTCCTGACCGGGCTGATGGCCGAGGTCACCCAGGAGCTCCCGGCGCCCGCGCAGAACCTGTCGGAGAGCGCCCTGTTCCTCTCCTCCCGGCCCGGGCTGCCCGCGCCGGACCTCCAGATCGCCTTCGTCCACGTCCCCTTCGACGTGATCGTCGGCCAGGACCACCCGAACACGGTGTCCATCCTCCCCGGGGTCGTCCGCCCGGTCTCGCGCGGCTGGATCCGGCTCGCGAGCGCCGACCCGCTCGCCCACCCGCTGATCCACCCGAACTACCTGGGCGACCGCTGGGACCTGGAGCGGATGGTGCAGGGCGTCAAGCTCGCCCGGGAGATCTTCGCCACCTCGGCCTTCTCGCCCTGGTACAAGCAGGAGCTCCAGCCGGGACCCGGCGCCGTCACCGACGAGGACCTGCGGACCTTCGTCCGGCAGAAGGCGGAGAGCTACCACCACCAGGCGGGCTCCTGCCGTATGGGCGTCGACGACCTCGCCGTCGTCGATCCCGAGCTGCGGGTGCACGGCGTCCGGAACCTGCGCGTCGTCGACGCGAGCGTGATGCCGGCCGTCCCGTCGGGCAACTGCCACACCGCCATCGCGATGATCGCCGAGCGCGCGGCGGACTTCCTCACCGGCCGGAACAGGGGGGCCCGACGTGCCTGACGTCGTACTGCGCGAGGGCGCGCTGAGCGGGACGCGGATCGCGGTCCTGGTCGAGAGCGACTTCTACGAGCCGGAGATCTTCTACTACGGGCACCGGTTCGCGGAGGAGGGCGCCGAGGTCGACTTCCTGACCCGGCTGTGGGGCAACGACTCCATCACCTTCTCCGGACACGAGTACCGGGCGCCGTTCACCGCCGACAAGTCCCTGGAGGGGCTGAGCGACGAGGAGCTGCGCGGCTACGCCGCCGTCATCGTGCCCTCCGGCATGGTGGCCGACCGGCTGCGCTACACCGAGGACGTGGACGTGCTGGCGCCCGCGACCGAGTTCCTGCGCCGGGCCTTCGAGGAGCCCACGGTCCTCAAGGGGATCATCTGCCACGGCATGTGGCTGGCCTCCTCGATCCCGGACAAGGTCCGCGGCCGCAAGGTGGTCTGCCACAACAACCTCATCGGCGACGTCCGCAACATGGGCGCCGAGTACGTCAACGAGGACGTGGTGGTCGACGGGGACCTGGTCACCGGCCGCACCGGCGCCCACCACCACCTCTTCGCCCGCCGGATCATCGAACTGGTGGCGGCCGGGCGGGGCCGGGGGAACGGCTGATGACCGCCGCCGGCGAGCGCGCGATGGTCTGGTCGCACGTCGGCCTCAACTGCGCCGACCAGAAGAGCACCGAGGAGTTCTACACCCGCTACTTCGGCTTCACCCGGGCCCGGGTGGTCGACCTCGGGGAGGCGCGGATCGTGTTCCTGCGCAAGGGGGACGCGTACCTGGAACTCTTCGAGTCGGCCGCCGGCCCGGCCCGTCCGGCCCTGGACGACGGGCCGCCGGCCCCGGGCCGGATCCGGCACCTGGCCTTCCAGACCGACAGCGTCGACGCGTTCCTCGCGGAACTGGGCGACGCGGCCGACGTGACCCTGGGGCCGCTGGACTTCGACGACTTCATCTGCGGCTGGCGGACCGTGTGGGTCCGCGATCCCGACGGGGTGATCGTCGAGGTCAGTCAGGGATTCGAGGACGACCGCTCACACGACAAGGACGGTGCATGACATGGCGGGCACGACCGGTTTCTCCTTCTCCGACACGATCGCGGGCTACGTCGTCCGCTTCGACTCCGCCTCGCGGCTGCTGCGGCTGAAGACCGCCGACGACCGGGAGTTCGACGTCTCGCTCGCCTCGGGCCCCAGCGCCGAGCTGGTCCGCAACCTGGACGAGCCGTACATCGACGCCTCCGGCCACATCGACGAGATGCTCTCGCCGGGCCGCCTGCTCTTCGCCTACGGCGTCCACTACCCCGAGCAGGGCGGGCGCTTCGACGCCAAGCGGCTGGTGTTCCTGGGCCGCAGCGCCGAGGACTACCGCTTCGAGGACGCCGGCTGGTGGGTGAAGCAGATCGAGTCCCTGGCCGACTTCTACAAGCGGGCGCAGTTCGGCGACGGGCCGGTGGACTTCACCCAGTACCGCACCGAGATCCGGCTCGGCGGTGACAAGACCGCCAGCCACGTCCAGGAGACCGACACCATCTCCCGTCTGGTCTACGGCATGGCCTCGGCCTACCTGCTGACCGGCAAGGACGAGTACCTGGAGGTCGCCGAGCGCGGCACCGAGTACCTGCGCAAGCACATGCGGGTCGTGGACACCGAGGAAGACGTCGTCTACTGGTACCACGGCATCAGCGTCGACGGGGACAGCGAGCGCAAGCTGTTCACCTCGGAGTTCTCCGACGACTACGACGCGATCCCGATGTACGAGCAGATCTACGCCCTGGCCGGCCCGATCCAGACCTACCGGGTCACCGGCGACGTCCGGATCAAGAACGACGCCGACGCCACCATCCGGCTGTTCGACAAGTTCTTCCTCGACCCGGAGCAGGGCGGCTACTTCTCGCACATCGACCCGATCCTCTTCAGCCCCGACCACGAGTCCCTCGGCGAGAACGCCGAGCGCAAGAACTGGAACTCGGTCGGCGACCACGCGCCCGCGTACCTGATCAACCTGTACCTGGCGACCGGCGACCAGAAGTACGCCGACTTCCTCGAGTACACCTTCGACACCATCGCGGACAAGTTCCCGGACTACAAGAACAGCCCGTTCGTCCAGGAGCGCTTCTTCCGCGACTGGTCGCACGACACCGCGCACAGCTGGCAGCAGAACCGCGCGGTCGTCGGGCACAACCTGAAGATCGCCTGGAACCTGATGCGGATGAACTCGCTGAAGGCCAAGCCCGCCTACGAGGAGCTCGCCCGGAAGATCGGCGAGATCATGCCGGCCGTCGGCAGCGACCTCCAGCGCGGCGGCTGGTACGACGTCGTGGAGCGGGTGAAGGAGGGGGACCAGGAGACGTATCGTTTCGCCTGGCACGACCGCAAGGCCTGGTGGCAGCAGGAGCAGGCGATCCTCGCCTACCTCATCCTGAGCGGCACCGTCGGCGGTGAGGCGAACCTGCGCGAGGCCCGCCAGGCGCAGGCCTTCTACAACACCTTCTTCCTCGACCACGACGAGGGGGCCGTGTACTTCAACGTGCTCGCCAGCGGCACGCCGTACCTGCTCGGCACCGAGCGGCTCAAGGGCAGCCACTCGATGTCCATGTACCACTCGGCGGAGCTGTGCTACCTCGCCGCCGTCTACAACAACCTGCTCATCAACGGCCGGGAGATGGACTTCCACTTCCAGCCCGACCCGACCGACCTGCCCGGCCGGACGCTGCGCGTCTCGCCCGACCTGCTGCCCGCGGGCTCGGTGCGGATCGCGTCCGTGGAGATCGACGAGAAGCCGTACGAGGAGTTCGACGCGGACGAGCTGACCGTCCACCTCCCCGACGTCCAGGGACGGGTGAAGGTCAAGGTCCGGCTCCGGCCGGTGGCCCAGAAGTAGTGCCCAACGGGGGGCGCCCCAACCAGAGGGGAAGCACGACATGAGTCTGAACCTGAAGGAACGCCGCAACAAGACGGGCACCGTGCTCGTCGCCACCGGCGAGATCAACAGCGAGACCTCCGGCACCCTGCTGGAAACCCTGCTGCCGCTCGTCCGCGAGGGCCGGCCGCTGCGCATCGACCTGACCGCCGTCACCTACGTCTCCAGCGCCGGCCTGCGCACCCTGCTGGTCGTCTACCGCGAGGCCCAGCACGCCGGCGTCGCCGTCACCCTGTACGGGGTGAGCGAGGAGGTCCGGTTCGTCATGTCGGCCACCGGCTTCCTCGACTTCTTCGAGACCGGCGAGGCCGCGGCCGCCGCCGGCCGGGCCAAGGCCGCGCGATGAGCGAGGCCCGGTCCGAACGAGTGCTGCGCGTGGACGCGTACCCGACCCACGAGGTGGGCGGGTACCGCGTCCGCGCGGGCAAGCCGTTCCCCTTCGGGGCCAACGTGGTCCCCGGCGGGGTCAGCTTCTCCGTCTTCTCCGACCAGGCCACCTCCATGACCCTGGTCATCTACAAGCGCGGAGAGCCCGAGCCGATGGCCGAGCTGGAATTCCCCGAGGAGTTCCGCACCGGCAGCGTCTTCTCCATGACGGTCTTCGGCCTCGACCACGAGAACATCGAGTACGGGTACCGGGCCGACGGCCCCTACGACCCGGTCACCGGCCACCGCTTCGACGCCCGCCAGGTCCTCTCCGACCCCTACGCCCGGCTGATCGCCGGCCGTGACGTGTGGGGCGTGGAGCCGGACCGCAGCCGCGGCTACCAGTACCGCTCGCGGGTCTGCCTCCAGGACTTCGACTGGGGCGACGACACCCCGCTGGGGATCCCCGCCGAGGACCTCGTCGTGTACGAGGCCCACGTGCGCGGCTTCACCCGGCACCCCTCCTCGCGGGTCACCGCCCCCGGCACCTTCGCGGGGCTGCGGGAGAAGATCCCGTACCTGAAGGAGCTCGGGGTCAACTGCATCGAACTCCTGCCCGTCTTCGAGTTCGACGAGAGCGACAACCCGCGCAGCAACCCGGAGACCGGCGAGAAGCTCTACGACTACTGGGGCTACAACACCGTCTCCTTCTTCGCGCCCAAGGCCGGCTACGCGGCCACCGGACGCTACGGGATGCAGGGCGACGAGTTCCGCACCCTGATCAAGGACCTGCACGCGGCCGGCATCGAGGTCATCCTCGACGTCGTCTTCAACCACACCGCCGAGGGCAACGAGCAGGGCCCGACCATCTCCTTCAAGGGCCTCGACAACGCCACGTACTACATGCTCACGCCCGAGGGGTACTACTTCAACTTCAGCGGCACCGGCAACACGGTCAACTGCAACCACCCCGTGGTGCGCAACTACGTGCTCGACTGCCTGCGCCACTGGGTCGCCGACTACCACGTCGACGGCTTCCGGTTCGACCTCGCGGCCATCCTCGGCCGGGACCTGGACGGCACTCCGCTGCCCAACCCGCCGCTGCTGGAGATGCTCGCCTTCGACCCCGTCCTGCGGCACACCAAGCTCATCGCCGAGGCCTGGGACGCCGGCGGCCTCTACGAGGTCGGCAACTTCCCGGCCTACGGCCGCTGGGCCGAGTGGAACGGCAAGTACCGCGACACCGTGCGCAGCTTCCTCAAGGGCGACCCCGGGGTCACCGGGGAGCTGGCCACCAGGATCGCGGGCTCGCCCGACCTCTACTCCGGCCGCGGGACCACCGCCTCCGTCAACTTCCTGACGGCGCACGACGGTTTCACCCTGGCCGACCTGGTCTCGTACAACGACAAGCACAACGAGGCCAACGGCGAGGGCAACAACGACGGGGCCAACGACAACAACAGCTGGAACTGCGGGGCCGAGGGCCCCACGGACGACCCCGAGGTCAACGCGCTGCGGCTGCGGCAGATGAAGAACGCCATGGCCATCCTCCTCACCAGCCAGGGCATCCCGATGCTGCTGTCCGGGGACGAAGTCGCCCGCACCCAGCAGGGCAACAACAACACCTACTGCCAGGACAACGAGCTGTCCTGGTTCGACTGGGACCAGGTCGGGGAGAACGCCGAACTGCTCCGCTTCACCCGCGAGATGATCGCCTTCCGGGGCCGCCACCGCGAGCTGCGCTCCACCAGCCACCCCACCGGCAAGCTCCGCGACGGCCTCGGGCTGCCGGACATCAGCTGGCACGGGGAGCGGGCCTGGCAGCCCGACTGGTCGCCGGAGAGCCGCCTGATCGCGGTGGCCCGCTGCGGCACCAACGACGAGGACGTGGTGTACGTCGCCATGAACTCGCACTGGGAGGCGCACGACCTGGAACTGCCCGCCCTGCCCCATGGGCGCAGCTGGCACCTGTTCGCCGACACCGGCGCCGAGGCCCCGTACGACATCCGCACCCCGGGGACGGAGCAGGAGCTCGACAACGCCGGCAAGTACCTGATCGGCCCGCGCTCGGTCGTGATCCTGGTCGGCCGCGCCAACGACCCCGAGTGACCGAAGGAGACCTGACATGCCGCTTTCCGTGTCCCTGAGCATCGACGGCGACACCACCGTGATCGAACTGACGGGCGAGCTGGACGCCAAGACGGCACCGGAGTTCCACCAGACCATCGAGAAGGCCGCCGGCCACGGCACCAGCACCGTCGAGATCCGGATGGCGGGCGTCGGCTACATGGCCAGCGCCGGGCTGCGCTCCCTGGTCTTCGCCCAGCAGAAGGTCGCGGAGCACGTGACCATCAAGGTGGTCGGCGCCATCGAGCCCGTCTCGCGGACCATCCGCACGGCCGGGCTCGACCGCAGCATCGTGCTCGCCGATGACTGAGTCACCGACGACCGAGCGGGGCCCCCGGGCCGGTGAGTGACGTGGTCGAACTGGCGAGGAAGCCCGCCGTACTGGAGGTGCCCGCGACGCTGGGGGCCCTGGGCGAGATCGCCGCGTTCGTCCTGCGGCTCGCCGCCCGGGCCCGCCTCGGCACCGGGGCGACCTACCGCATCCGGCTGGCCGTCGACGAACTGGCCACCAACATCGTGATGCACGGGTACCGGGGCGGCGAGGGACGGATCACCGTCCTGGGCCGCTCCGGTCCCGAAGGGGTGCGGATCGTCATCGAGGACACCGCCCCCGCGTTCGACCCCGTCGCGGGCCGCCTGCCCCCCGCCCCCGGGGTCCCCCCGGAGCGGCGGCGGGTCGGCGGCCTCGGCATCCACCTGGCCCTGACCAGCGTGGACACGTACACCTATGCCCGCAGGGACGGCCGCAACATCAGCACGCTGACCGTCAAGGCCGAGGGGACGGACGCATGCCCTCCACAACCGTGATCATCCTCGACGTGGATCCGCTGCCGCCGGCCGAACTGCTCGACTCGCTCCGGCTGATGGACGCGGAACTCGTCAGCCCCACCCTTTCGCACCTGCTGCGCGGCCGCCTGGACGCGCTGCCCACCGGGGACGTGCTCCTCGTCCCCGCCGAAGCCGACCCCGACACCGTGCGCACGGTCGTACGCCGGCTGCGCCGCTGGGCCGGGGCCCCGATCGTGGTCGCCTGGACCGCGGGGGACTTCCCCGCCCTGGAGCGGCACGTCCGCCTGGGCCACGACTACCTCGTCCCGCCCTTCCTGCCCTCCCTGGTCGGGGCCCGGCTGCGCAGCTGCACCGAACGGGCCGGACTCGGCCGCACCGTGCAGGAGGCCGACGCCCGCGCCGAACTCATGGGCTACGAGAAGGAACTGGAGATCGGCCGGGAGATCCAGGCCGGCTTCCTGCCCGAATCACTGCCCGTACCCGCCGGCTGGGAGATCGACGTACGCTTCCGGCCGGCCCGGCAGGTCGCCGGGGACTTCTACGACGTCTTCGAGATCTCCCGGGGCCGCAGGCTGGCCCTCGTGGTCGCCGACGTCTGCGACAAGGGGGTGGGCGCCGCCCTCTTCATGGCGCTGATCCGCTCCCTGCTCCGCCACACCGCCGAGAACAGCGGGCTCCAGCACCTGATGGCCGCCGGCCGCACCGGCGGCAGCCGGCGCACCCCGGTGGTCGGCGCCACGCCGCTGCTCAACGCGGTCACCGCCACCAACGGCTACCTCACCCGCAACCACCTCAGGCAGGGCTACTTCGCCACCCTCTTCTTCGGCGTCCTGGACCCCCACACCGGCAGCCTCGTCTACATCAACGGCGGTCACAACCCGCCGCTGCTGCTCTCCGGCGACGGCTCCGGCACCCGGGCGCTCGAGGTCACGGGACCGGCGGTCGGGGTCCTGCCCGACTGCGTCTACACCCTCGGCTACGCCCAGCTCGACCCGGGCGACACCCTGTTCGTCTTCACCGACGGAGTACCCGAGGCGCGCTGCCCCCAGGGTGACTTCCTGGGCGACGAGAGGATGCTCGAACTGCTCGCCGGCCCCCCGGCGAGCGGCCGGGACGTGGTCGACCTGATGGACCGGGCGGTGCGCGAGCACACCGGCACCGCCGAACAGCACGACGACGTCACCATGCTGGCCCTGCACCGGCCACGTGCGGCGCGGGGGCCGCATGCGGACGGTGACGGCTACCGGGTGGTGGCGTGATGACCCGGACCATCGTGGTGCACTCGCACCGCGGCGGCACCGGGAAGTCGTCGGTGCTCGCCAATCTGGCGCTGCTGCTGGCGGCCGCCGGACGGCGGGTCGGAGTGGTCGACACGGACCTCCAGTCGCCCACGCTGGACCTGCTGTTCGGGGTGGCGCCCGGCCCCGGCTCGCTGGCCGACTACCTGCTCGGCCGCTGCGAGATCGAGGCCGCGGCCCGGCGCACCGCGGTCCCCGGGCTGTACGTCGTACCGGCCCGGACCGGGACGGCGGCCCTGCGGGAGCTCATGGCCACCGGGTACGACGTGGGCCTGCTCCCGGAGGGTTTCGAGCGGCTGGCGCGCAGCCACGCGCTGGACGTCCTGCTGCTCGACACCCACGCGGGGCTCAACAACGAGTCGGTGACCGCCATGGGCAGCGCCGACGTCGTACTGATCATGACGAGGGCGGACCGCGTCGACCTCTCCGGGGTCGAGGAGACCATCGCCCTCGCCGGGCGGCTGGCCTGCCGGCGCGCCCTCGTCCTGAGCATGGCGCCCGAGGGCGTCGATCACGAAGCCGTCCGCCGGCGCGCCGAGGAGGTATACGGCACCCCCCTGGCCGGAATCCTCCCGTACGTACCGGAAATGGCGGCCCTCTACGGCGAACGCATATTCGCCGACGCGTTCCCCGACCACCCCCTGGTCGGTGAATTCCGCACGATCCTCACGGCGTTGGACGCACGTGACGAAGTATCGCGGGCCTGACGTCGCCCCCTTACGCGCCTCTTCAGTGGCGTGTTGAATCGGCAGCGAATCCAGAACAAGGAGAGAATCATGAGGATTCTCGTCGTCTTGACGGCAAAGGCCACCCTCCATCTCCTGGACGGGGAGCAGCACCCCTCGGGCTTCTGGGCCGAGGAATTCGTGGTTCCCTACACCCTCTTCCAGGCCGCCGGCCACACCGTCGACGTGGCGACGATCGGGGGTGTCACCCCCACGGTCGACCAGACCAGCATCGACCCCCAGTTCCTGCAGTACGTGCGCCCGGCGGGCTCGCCCGACGAGGACGCCGCCAACGCGGCCGAGTACGTGCGCGTCATCGAGCGGGCCCCCCAGCTCCAGAACCCGCTCGCGATCGAGTCGCTCGGCGAGAAGGACGTCGCCGGGTACGACGCGCTCTACATCAGCGGCGGCCACGGGGCCATCGGCGACCTGCCCAAGTCCGACGACCTGGCGCAGGTGCTGCGCTGGGCCATCGCCCAGGACAAGCCGATCGCCACGGTCTGCCACGGCCACACCTCCCTCCTCGCCCTGCGCGACGGAGAGGGCCGCTGGCCCTTCGAGGGGTACCGGATGACGGCGTTCTCCCACGAGGAGGAGCTGGTCACCAACATGGCCGGCCGGCTCCCGCTGATCCTGGAGGCCGAACTGACCAGGCTCGGCGCCCGCTACGAGAAGGCCGACGCGATCTGGGACTCGCACGTCGTCGTCGACCGCAAGCTCACCACCGGCCAGAACCCCTACTCCTCCAAGGCCCTCGCCGAGACGTTTCTGCGGCAGCTCGACGAGGCCTAGCCCCCGCGACACCGGAAGGTGCAGCCATGACCAAGCGCGAGCTCAGCGGCCACCCCCTGGCCCATCCCGGGAAGCTGTTCATCGGCGGCCAATGGGTCCCGGCCCGGGACGGCCGTACGGAGCCGGACATCAGCCCGATCGACGGACAGGAGATCGTGCCGGTGGCCCAGGCCGCCGCGACCGACGCGGACGCCGCCGTCGCGGCCGCCCGCGCGGCGTACGAGGAAGGTCCCTGGAGCCGGCTGTCGGCCCAGGAGCGCGCGCTGCGGCTGAACCGGGTCGGTGAACTGATCGAACGGGACCTGGAGGAGATAGCCCTGCTGGAGACGGTGGACATGGGCAAGCCGTTCGCCTTCTCCAGCACGGTCGACGCACCCATGGCCGCCCAGCTGATGCACTACTACGCGGGCGCGGTCACCCGGGTCGACGGCTCCTCCAGGGCTCCCGCCGGCGGTCAGCTCGCCTACACCCTGCGCGAGCCGCTGGGCGTGGTCTGCGCCATCACCCCGTTCAACTTCCCGCTCCTGCTGTCGATGACCAAGATCGCCCCGGCCCTCGCGGCCGGGAACACGGTCGTCCACAAGCCCTCCCCGGCCACCCCGCTCACCGCCCTCAAGATCGCCGAACTGTTCCAGGAGGCGGAGATCCCCGACGGGGTGCTGAACGTCGTCACCGGACCCGGCGTGGAGCTGGGGGAGACCCTCACCGGCCACCCCGGCATCGACAAGATCGCCTTCACCGGCTCCACCGCCGTCGGACAGTCGATCATCCGCAAGTCGGCGGGCACCCTGAAGAAGGTGACGATGGAACTCGGCGGCAAGTCCGCCAACATCGTCTTCGCCGACGCCGACCTCGACGCCGCCGAGGAACTCGCCTTCTTCGGCATCTACTACAACAAGGGCGAGATCTGCACGGCCGGCTCCCGGCTGCTGCTCCAGCGCCCGATCCACGACGAACTGGTCGAACGCCTGGTCCGCCGGGCCGCCGCCCTCAAGCCCGGCGACCCGCGCGACCCGCAGACCCTCTTCGGCCCGCTCGCCCACCGCGCCCAGTTCGACAAGGTCAGCTCCTACATCGAGGTGGGCGAGAAGGAAGGCGCGGTGCTGCGCACCGGCGGCTCCGGCTGGACCCCCGAGGGGGCCTCCAGCCAGGGCCTGTACTTCCTGCCGACCGTCTTCACCGGCGTCGACAACGGGATGCGCATCGCCCAGGAGGAGATCTTCGGACCCGTCCTGTCGATCATCCCCTTCGACACGGAGGAGGACGCCGTACGCATCGCCAACGACAGCGCGTACGGCCTCGCCGCCGGCGTCCACACCAAGGACCTGCGCCGGGCCCACCGGGTCGCCTCGCAGATCAAGGCCGGCACGGTCTGGGTCAACTGCTACAACCAGTACGACCCCTCCGTCCCCTACGGCGGCTACAAGGCCTCCGGCTACGGCCGCGAGTGCGGCCCGGAGTCCCTGGAGAGCTACACCCAGACCAAGTCGGTCTGGATCGGCATGGACTGACGTACGGACCGACGTACGGACCGACGTCCGGCAGCGCCGGACCGAGCGATCGAGGAGCCTCAATGCGGACAGGCGTCATCGGCACCGGGCGGATCGGCTCGACCCTGGCGAGGATCCTGGTGGCGGCAGGCCACGAGGTGGTCCTCGCCAACGGCACCGGGCCGCAGTCCCTCGCCCCCCTGCTCGCCGAACTGGGCCCCGCCGCCACCGCGGCGCGCCCCGTCGAGGCGGCCGGCCGGGCCGACCTCCTGGTGCTGATGGTGCCCTACGCGAGCGTGCGCGGGCTGCTGCCCCCGCACGTCGTGCAGGACAAGGTGCTGGTGGACTCCACCAACGCCTTCAGCGGCCCCGGCACCCCCGCCGACCTGGGCGGCCGTGCCTCCAGCGAACTGGTCGCCGAGTGGTATCCCGGCGCCCGGGTCGTGAAATCCCTGAACACCATGCATTACGAAACGCTCGCCGTCGCCGGGAAAGCCGGAGGGGAACGCCTCGCCCATTACACGGCGGGCGACGACCCGAAGGCGAAGGAAATCGTCGCGGGAATCATCACCGATCTCGGATTCGCCGCCGTCGACACCGGACCGCTGCATTCCGGTGGAATTCTCCAGCAGCCCGGCGGCCCCCTCTTCAACCGGTCGCTCACGGAAGCGCAGGCGCTCGCATGGATCTGACACCCGCCCCCACCCTGACCCTCCACGTGAACGGAAGACCCGAGGAGTTCGCGGCGCGGCCGAGCGAACTCCTCGTGGAACGGCTCCGCGACGGACTCGGGCTGACCGGCACCAAGGTCGGCTGCGACACCGGCCAGTGCGGCTCCTGCGTGGTCCGCCTCGACGGCAGGTCCGTCAAGAGCTGCCTGGTCCTCACCGCCTCCGCCGTCGGCTCGGAGGTCACCACCATCGAGGGGGTGTCCGACCGGGGCGGGGAGCTGACCGGCCTCCAGGAGGCCCTGCGCCAGGAACACGGCACCCAGTGCGGGTTCTGCACCCCCGGCATGGTCATGGCGCTGGGCGAACTCGTCGAGAACACCGGCCCGGGCCAGGCGCCCACCGAGCCCGAGATCCGCGAGTGGCTCACCGGCAACCTGTGCCGCTGCACCGGCTACCACAGCGTGGTCCGTGGCGTGCAGCGCGCCTGCGCCGCGCCCGCCGAGTCCGGCGCCGCGCCCGCGGCCGAGGGGCGGTGAGGGGGATGACCACCGTGACGGGGGAGAGCACCACCGACGGCGGCGTCCTCGGACGCCCGCTGGACAGCCGGGAGGACCCGCAGCTGCTGCGCGGCGAGGCCGTGTACGTGGCCGACATCGACCTGCCGGGCACCGCGCACATGGCGATCCTGGGCAGCCCGGTGGCCCACGCGAAGATCCTCTCCATCGAGACCAAAGCGGCCGAGCAGCTGCCGGGCGTCCTGAAGGTGGCCACCGCCGCCGACTTCACCGACGTCATGCCGCTGCCCTGCATCTGGATACCCGGCGGGGTGGAGAGCCACTTCCCGCCCCACCCCTACGGACTGCCTGGCGCCCGCCCGGTGCTCACCGGCGACACCGTCCGCCACGTCGGCGACCCGATCGCCGTGGTCGTCGCCGAGACCCCGCGCCAGGCCGCCGCCGCCCTCGCCGCGATCAGCGTGGAGTACGAGCCGCTGCCCGTGGTCACCCGGGCCGACGAGGCCCTCGCCGAGGGCGCGCCGCAGCTGCACGAGGCCGTCCCCGGGAACCTCAACGCGTACTGGACCTGCGGCGACAAGGACCGCACCGACGCGGCCATCGCCCGCGCCGAGGTCACCGTGGAGCTGGACCTCGTCAACCAGCGCACCATCAACAGCCCCATCGAACCGCGCGGGGCCGTCGGCGACTACAACGCCGCCACCGGCGAGTACACCCTCTACGCCTCCACCCAGGGCCCGCACAACCACCGCTTCCTGCTCTCCGCGCTGGTCCTCGGCATCCCCTTCAACAAGCTGAGGGTGATCGCCCCGACCGTCGGCGGCAGCTTCGGCACCAAGGGCTACCTCTACCCGGACATGGCCCTGGTCCTGCTGCTCTCCAAGGCGCTCGGCCGGCCCGTCAAATGGGTCGACACCCGCACCGGCCTGATGAACTCCACCGTCCAGGGCCGCGACCACCGCCAGCACGTCACCCTCGCCGGCACCCGCGACGGCCGCATCACCGCCGTCCGCTGCACCAGCTACGCCAACCTCGGCGCCTACCCCTCCACCATCGGGCCCGGTGTCGCCACCGCCCTGATGGGCCGCTCCATCACCGGTATGTACGAGGTCGAGGCCGCCTTCTGCGAGGTCTACGCCGCCTTCACCAACACCGTCTCCCTCGGCGCCCAGCGCGGCAGCGGCCGCGCCGAGGCCGCCTTCCTGATGGAGCGCCTCGTCGACCGCTACGCCGCCGAGATCGGCATGGACCCGGCGGAGGTCCGCCGCAGGAACCTGGTGCCGAAGGAGAAGTTCCCGTACGACAACGGCCTCGGCTGGACCTACGACTCCGGGAACTACGCGCCCAACTTCGAACGGGCCCTGGAACTGGCCGGCTACGCCGACCTGCCCGCCCGCAAGGCGGCGGCCCGCGCCCGCGGCAAGCGGCTCGGCGCCGGCATCGCCACCTACGTGGCCATCTGCGGCGTCGGCCCCTCCACCCGGATGTCCAAGGAGGGCATGCTCGGCGGGACCTGGGAGAGCGCGAACATCCGCGTCCACCCCACCGGCGAGGTCGCCGTCACCGTCGGCTCCGCCTCCACCGGCCAGAGTCACGGCACCGTCTTCGCGATGGTCGCCGCCGACGAGCTCGGCATCGACCCGGCGCAGGTCCAGGTGTACGAGGGGGACACGCTCAAGGCCCCGTACGGGCAGGGCACCTACGGCTCCCGCTCCTACAGCATGGCCGCCCCCGCCGTCGCCCTCACCGCCCGCAAGATCAAGGCCAAACTCGTCAAGGCCGGGGCCGTCTTCCTGGGCGTCCCCGAGGACCGGGTCGTCTACGAGAACGGCGGCGTCCACGAGGCGGGCAACCCGGAGAACGCCAAGACCTTCTCCGAACTGGCCATGGCCATGTGGTACGGCTGGGGACTGCCCCCCGAGATCGAACCGGCCCTCGACGAGACCACCCACTTCGACCCGCCGGACTTCAACTACCCCTTCGGCACCCACGTCGCCGTCGTCGAGATCGACGAACTCACCGGCGAGACCGAAGTGGTGGACTACACCGCCGTCGACGACGCCGGGAACATCGGCAACCCGAAGATCGTCGACGGACAGATCGAGGGAAGCATCGTGCACGGCCTGGGCCAGGCCCTGATGGAGGCCGCCGAGTACGACGAGAACGGCATCCTCGTCAGCTCCGACCTGACCGCCTACGCCCTGCCCCGGGCCGCCGACGTGCCCTTCTTCACCCTCGACCGGACCGTCACGCCCTCCCCGCACAACCCGCTCGGCGCCAAGGGGGCCGGCGAGATCGCCACCGTGCCGCCCGCCGCCGCCGTGGTCAACGCGGTCGTCGACGCCCTCGCCGACCTCGGCGTCACGCACATCGACATGCCGCTGACGCCCGAGAAGGTCTGGCGCGTCCTGGAAGGAGGAGACCGGTGATCCTCGCCGATTTCGACTACGCCCGGCCCGCCTCCCTCGACGAGGCCCTCACCCTCCTGGCCGCCCCCGGAGCCCGGGTGCTGGCCGGCGGCCAGAGCCTGCTGCCGGGGCTGCGCACCGGCGCCGACCGGGCCCGCCTGCTGGTCGACGTACGCCACCTCGCGCCGCTGCGCGGCGTCGAGCGGGCCGGAGGGGAGCTGCGGATCGGGGCCCTGACCACCCTGGCCGAGCTCGCCGCGGACCCGCTGGTGCGCGCCGGGGCCCCGGAGCTGGCCGCCGCGGCCCGCGCCAACGGCGACCCCCAGGTCCGCAACCTCGGAACCGTCGGCGGCAACCTGGCCGCCACCGAGCGCCCCACCGACCTGCCCGTCGCCGCCATCGCCGCCGGCGCCCGGGCCGAACTGGCCGGACCGGGCGGGACCCGCCGGGTCCCGGCCGAGGAACTCGCCGCCTCCGGGGTACCCGCGGGTGAGGTGCTCACCGCCCTGCTGGTGCCCGCCGCCGGAGGGGCGGCCGCCTTCGAGAAGACCGCCGACCGGGCCACCCGGTACCCGCTGTGCGCCGCCGCGGTACGGATCACCCCCGACGGGCCGCGCATCGCGGTCACCGGAGCCACCCCCCGTGCCCTGCGCCTGCGCGGGGTCGAGGAACGGCTGCGCGGGGGCCCGTACACCACCACGGAGGTGCTCGCGGCCTTCCGCGCCGAGCCCAGGGAGCTGTTCGTCCCCGGGCGCGGTACCTCGGCCGAGTACCTGGGCCACCTCGCGGGCGTGCTCACCGCCCGCGCCCTGGCCAGGGCGGCGGACCACAGCAGCGCCTGACGGCCCGCCGGGGCAGGGCGGGGGAGTGGAGTTGACCAGCGTGCGCGAACCGAACGAGACGACGACCACGGGAGAGGTCCGCCACCCGGAGGGCCGCGCGGCGGCGCGGCCGAGACCGTCCGGCTTCTGGGTGGTGGGCTCGGTCCTCGTACTGCTGATGCTCTCCTCCTCCGTGCCCTCCGCCCTCTACGTGCTCTACCAGCAGCGCTGGGGCCTGTCCTCCGGCGTCGTCACGGTGGTCTTCGCCGTGTACGCCGTCACCGTGCTCGCCGGACTGCTGCTGTTCGGCTCGCTCTCCGACACCCTGGGGCGCCGGCCCGTCCTCGGCGCCGGACTGGTCCTGGCGATCGTCTCCATGGGCCTGTTCGCCGGGGCCGACGGGCTCGGCCTGCTGCTCGCCGCCCGCGCCGTACAGGGGCTGGCGGTGGGCCTGGCCACCGGGGCGATGGGCGCCGCCCTGCTGGAACTCAGCCCGCGCTCGCGGCCCGCCCTCGGGGCCCAGGTCAACAGCGCGGGACCGACCGTCGGCATCGGCCTCGGCGGGCTCGGCGCGGGACTGCTCGTGCAGTACGCGCCCGCCCCGACCGTGCTGAGCTACCTGCTGCTGGTCGTCGCCTTCGCGGTCACCCTGGTCGGGGTGGTCCGGATGGGCGAGAGCGCGCCCGGGGCCGGGGGCCGGCCGCGGGTGGCCCCGCACCGGATCCGGGTGCCGGCCGCCGTACGGCGGAGGTTCGCCGTGCTGGTGCTGACGGTGGTGGCCGTCTGGACCGTCGGCGGCTTCTACCTCTCCCTCGGGCCACACCTGGCCCTGTCCCTGCTCCACTCCACCAACTACCTGGCCGGCGGGGCCACGGTGGCCCTGCTCGCGGGCTCCGCCACCTGCGCCCAGCTGCTGCTGGGCCGCACCGAACCGCTGCGCACCGCCGTACTGGGGCTGCTCGGCCTGCTCGCCGGGCTGGCCCTGGTGCTGCTGGCGCTGGGCACCGGCTCGGCGCCGGTGTTCCTCGTCGCCACCGCCGTCCTCGGCAGCGGCTGGGGGGCGGCCTTCCTCGGCTCCTTCCGCGCGATCAGCAGCCTCGCCGAACCGGAGCACCGCGGCGAACTGACCGCCGCCGTCTACGTCTTCGCGTACCTCGCCATGAGCGTCCCGGCGGTCCTCGCCGGACTCCTGACCAACATCCACGGCCTGCAGCGCACCTCGGTCGGCTTCATGGCGGCCGTCGCCGCGGTGTGCGCGCTGGCCCTGTTCACGACCCTGCGGCTGGCGGCCCGCACCAGGGCCGAGGGGAGCACCCTGTGACCACCGTGAGCACCAAAGAGCTGCGGACCGCCCTCCAGGGGCTGGAGATCTTCGCCGCGCTCACCGAGGAGCAGCTCGACTGGCTCGTCTCGGTCTCCCACCTGAGCGTCCTGGCCGACGGGGAGGTCCTCTTCCGCGACGGGGACGAGGCCACCTGCTTCCACGTGCTGGTCTCCGGCGGGCTGGTCGTCACCAAGGTCGTCGACGGGCGGGAGGAGGTGCTGACCCGGCACTCCACCGAGGAGGAGAGCGCCGCCGCCGAGGAGCACGACGGCAAGCCCGCCGCCGCGCACCGGTTCACCGGGGAACTGCCGCTGCTGACGGACGGGTCCTACGTGGCCACCGCGTCCGCGAGCGGCCCGGCGACCACCGTCGTGGCGTACCCCAAGGCGGTGTTCTTCGAGATGCTGACCCGCTGCAACGGGGTGGCCGCCGTCCTGATCCCGGTGCTGGCCTGGCGGATCAAGTCCTCCGAGGTCCAGGCCCGCAAACGGGCCACCGTGGAGGCCCTCGGCACGCTCGCCGCCGGCCTCGCCCACGAGCTGAACAACCCCGCCGCCGCCGTGGCCCGCGCCGCGCAGGAGCTGGTGCCCGCCCTGGACCGGCTGACCGCCACCGCGTACGGGTGGGGCGCGGCCGCCACGGACGCCGAGCGCGGCGTACTGGAACACCTGGCCGGGGAGCTGGACCGGCTCCCGCCGCCCGAGACCACCGACCCGCTCGCCCAGGCCGACGCCGAGGAGGAGATCACCGACTGGGCCGAGGACGCCGGCGCGGCCCGGCCCGGGCTGCTCGGCTCCGGGGCCTCCGACCTCGGGCTGGAACTCGGCTGGCTGCTGGAGCGGCTGGAGGGGATCGGCGCGGACTCCCTGCCCGCCGCCCTCGACCACCTGGCGGCGCTGCTGGAGGCCCGCTCGCTCGCCGCCGAGCTGCGCGCGGCCGGTCCCCGCATCTCCCAGCTGGTCGCGGCCACCCGCGACTACGCCAACCTCGACCGGGCCCCCGAGCAGCGGTTCGCGGTGACCGACGGCCTGGAGAACACCCTGGTGGTGCTCCGCTCCAAGCTCACCGGGATCACCATCGTCCGGGCCTACGACCCGGACCTGCCGGACCTCACCGGCTACCCGGGGGAGCTCAACCAGGTGTGGACCAACCTGGTCGACAACGCCGCCGAGGCCATGGAGGGCGCGGGCACGCTGACCCTGCGCTGCTACGCCGAGGGCGTCTGCATGGTCGTGGAGATCACCGACACCGGACGGGGCATCCCCGAGGACGTCCTGCCGCGCATCTTCGAGCCCTTCTACACGACCAAGGACGTCGGCAAGGGAACGGGCCTGGGGCTGCACCTCAGCTACCGGATCGTGACCCAGCGCCACCACGGGTCGATCGCGGCCCGCTCCCGCCCGGGCGAGACCCGGATGCTCGTACGCCTGCCCCTCGCCGGCTGAGCCGCCGTCCCCGGATCCCCGGCCGCCGGGATCCGTCACCCCGCAAGCCGTCACCCACTCCCACCGAAAGGAAGTCGAACATGGCCAAGTACGACATCTCCGCGCTGCACCCGGTCTTCGTCCGTCAGATGGACGCCCTGGCCGCGCTGGACATCGAGGCGGTGATGAAGAACTACACCGACGACGCCGTCCTCGTCCGCTTCGAGGGGGCCTCGGTGGGCATCGAAGCCGTTCGCGAGACGTTCACCGGCTATCTCACCCTGAAGCCCTCGCTCGTCGAGCTCCAGGAGTACATCGAGACCGACGACACCATCTTCTACCGGGCGATCATGAACCTCAACGGCGCTCCGGAGCACGCGTTCGGGACACTGATCGTCCGCGATGGCCGGATCTGGCGCCAGACGGCCGGCTTCGGCAGCTGACCGCGCTTTCGTGGGTAGCGTGAGCGGGGAGGGCGCAGGCCGCCCTCCCCGTCCGCGTGCGTGGATTCGGGAAGGGGAGGTCATGGACAAGGAAACCAACCGGGTGGAGGCGTTCAGTGACGGCGTATTCGCCATCGTGATCACCATTCTGGTGCTGGAGTTAAAGGTTCCGGAAGAGCAGGGGTCGGCCCTGTGGCACGGACTCCTGGAACAATGGCCGCACTATGCCGCGTATCTGGTGAGTTTTCTCATCATCGGCGTGATGTGGGTGAACCACCACACGATCTTCAGTCACCTCAAGAGGGTCGACCGACCCCTGTTGTTCCTGAATCTGATGGTGCTGATGGTGGTTTCGGTGATTCCCTACACCACCAACATCCTCGCCGAGCACCTCATGGACGGGGATTCGGCCAATGTCGCGGCGATCCTCTACAGTGCGTGGACCGTCGTGTACGCCCTCGCGTTCCTCGCCTTCTGGTGGTACGTCACCAGGGTCGGCCACCTCTTCCACGAAGCGGTGGACAAGGAGGGCGCCCGGGCCACAAGGGTCCGATTCGGACTGGGTGCGGTCGCATACCCCTTGACCGTGATTCTGTCCTTCTTCTCCGCACCTCTCACTCTCGTCGCACACTTCCTGATCGCCCTCTACTATGCTGCGAACCAGATCCCCATCCCGCTCGTGGTAGAAGAAGAGCGGCTCGAATCTGGCAGCGACCTCAGGAAGTAGCCGCAGGGCCCTACGGGCGTTCTGTACGGTCAAGTAGGGTCAAGGTCCGGTCTGGTCGCGGGGGAGGCTCCAGATGGTTCGCGCAGTGCTGCCGGAGGATTCCAGCACGGAAATCTCCGAATTGATCGACGTATTGATCTCGCTATTCTTCGAGTCTTTACCGCGGCGGGACCAGCGAAACTGGGCCCGCGTTTATCTCAACGGCCTGGTCCGGACCAGCGGGAAGAAAACGATCCGCAACATCGCCGGAACGGGGGCCAGTTCCGTGGAACAGAGCCTCCAGCAGTTCATCAGCAAGTCCCCCTGGGACTGGACCCCGGTACGGCGGTCCCTCGCCCAGCACCTCGAACGCACCGCCCAGCGCCCGCTGGCCTGGGTGGTGCAGCCCATGGTCATCGAGAAGGCCGGCGACCGCTCCGTGGGCGTCGGCAGGCAGTTCGTCCCCCAGCTCGGCCGCACCGCCAACTGTCAGCAGGCCGGCGGGATCTGGCTCGCCTCCAGCGAGGCCAGCTTTCCCGTCGAATGGACCCTCACCCTCCCCGGCCCCTGGACCAGCGAACTGCTGCGCCGCCGCCGGGCCGGGATCCCCGACACCGCACGTTCCCAGACACCCGCGCAGGACGCCGTGCACGCCGTCCAGCGCATGGCCGCGACCTGGCAGCTTCAGCGCCGCCCGGTCGTCATGGAGGTCTCCAACACCGACCTGCCCTCCGTCCTGGAGGCCTTCGCCCTCCAGGACATCCCCTTCGTCCTGAAGGTGGACGGCTCCCTGCCCGTCTCCTTCGGCGGAGCGGGCCGCCACAAGCCCGGCCCGTACACCGCCCCCGCCCGCGAGCTGATCGACTCGCTGCGCTCCCAGCGCCGCGTCGTCGAATGGACCCGGCACGGCCGGGCCGAGGGAGCGGTCACCCTGCTCACCTCCGCCCACATCCTCGCCACCCCCGCCGAGGACCGGCCCGTGCCCGCCCCGCTGCTCCTGATGGGCGCCTGGACCGAGGCCTCCCTGATGCCCTCCGAGTTCTGGATCACCAACATCGGGGACCGGCCGCTCGCCCAGCTCTTCCTGCTCGCCAAGCTCACCGACCGGGTCGCCCTGGACTTCACCGAGACCTGCGAACCCGTCGGCATCCGCGACTTCGAGGGCCGCTCCTTCCGCGGCTGGCACCACCACGCCACCCTCGCCAGCGTCGCCCACGCGGCCCGGCTCCTCGGCACCGGCGGACGCGGCACCGACCCGGTGTCCCTCGCCTCACCCGCCCGCTACCCGGGCGGACACACCCAGGGCCGGCCGCCCGCCGTCCTTCCGCCGAGGCCGCTGATCCCCGGCCAGTCCGCGCGCCGCGCGTACATCCGCTGATGCTCGACATCGCCGGGCCGCTGCGCGGCTGGTGCGCCGAGCGCCGGGAGTTCGCCCTGGCCACCGTGGTCGCCGTCAGCGGCAGCGCACCCCGGGGACCGGGCGCCAGCCTGGCCGTGGACGCCGGCGGCACCGCGCTCGGCTCCCTGTCGGGGGGCTGCGTGGAGTCCGCCGTCCACGAGCTCTGCCTGGACGCCATCGCCTCGGGCCAAGGCGGCGTCCACCGCTTCGGCTACAGCGACGACGACGCCTTCGCGGTGGGGCTGACCTGCGGCGGGGTCCTGGACGTGCTGGTCACCCCGGTGCGCGGACAGGACCCCGTACGGCCCGTGCTCGGCTCGGTGCTCGACGCCGCCGCCGGCGGGGGCCGGGCCGCGCTGGCCCGGGTGGTCTCCGGACCGCCCGGCCAGCTCGGCCGGGCCCTGGCCGTCCACGCCGACGGCTCCTGGGAGGGCGGGCTCAGCGGCGGCGCCGCCCTGGACCGGGCCGCGGCCGAACGGGTCCGCGCCCTGCTGCTCGCCGGGCGGACCGGCACCGCCGAGCTGGGGACCGCCGGCGGGCTGTGCGGCGAGCCGCTCACCCTGCTGGTGGAATCCGCAGCCGAACCGCCCCGGCTGATCGTCTACGGGGCCATCGACTTCGCCTCCGCCCTGGCCAGAATGGGCACCTTCCTCGGCCACCGGGTCACCGTCTGTGACGCCCGGCCCGTCTTCGCCACTCCCGAGCGCTTCCCCGGTGCCGACGAGGTGATCGTGGACTGGCCCCACCGGCACCTGGCCGGGGAACGGGACGCCGGGCGCCTGGACCCCCGTACGGCCGTATGCGTCCTGACCCACGACGCCAAGTTCGACGTACCCGTCCTCGCCCTGGCGCTGCGGCTCCCGCTGGCCTACGTCGGGGCCATGGGCTCGCGCCGCACCCACGCCGAGCGGACCGAACGGCTGCGGGCCGAGGGGGTGACCGAGGCCGAGCTGGCCCGGCTCAGATCGCCCATCGGCCTCGACCTGGGCGGACGCACCCCCGAGGAGACGGCCGTCGCCATCGCCGCCGAGCTCACCGCCGTCCGCCACGGGGCCACCGCCGCCCCGCTGACCGGCGGCCTGAGCCCCCTGCACCACCCTTTCAGGACCTTGGTCCCGTAGGAAAAGACCACGCGGCCCGGAATGTCCTGGACGATCAGCCCGGGCTGTGTGAACGCCGGACCGTGGGAGAATGAAGTACGTGCGTTTCCTCGGCTGTCTTCTGTCGAGGTACCTCCGATCGACTGGGATGTTCAGCACGTGCGTTTCCTCAATGACCTGAAGCCGCCGTACGACCTGACGTACGACGATGTGTTCATGGTGCCGAGCCGCTCCGCGGTCGGCTCCCGCCAGGGCGTGGACCTCTCCTCGCCCGACGGCACCGGCACCACCATTCCGCTGGTGGTGGCCAACATGACCGCGATCGCCGGCCGGCGCATGGCCGAGACCGTCGCCCGCCGCGGTGGAATCGTCGTCATCCCGCAGGACATCCCGATCGAGGTCGTCACCGACGTCATCTCCTGGGTCAAGACCCGCCACCTCGTGCTCGACACCCCGATCACGCTGGCGCCCACCCAGACCGTCGCCGACGCGCTCTCGCTCCTGCCCAAGCGGGCCCACGGCGCCGGCGTCGTCGTCGACGCCGAGAACCGCCCCGTCGGCGTGGTCACCGACCACGACCTCACCGGCGTGGACCGCTTCACCCAGCTCTCCGAGGTCATGTCGAAGGAGCTCCTGCTCATCGACGCCGACATCGACCCCCGCGAGGCCTTCAACCAGCTCGACGCCGGCCACCGCAAGCTGGCCCCCGCGGTCGACAAGGACGGCCGGCTCGTCGGCATCCTGACCCGCAAGGGCGCCCTGCGCGCCACCCTGTACACCCCCGCCACCGACGCCAACGGCAAGCTGCGCATCGCCGCCGCCGTCGGCATCAACGGCGACTTCGTCGGCAAGGCCAAGCAGCTCCTCGACGCCGGCGTGGACACGCTCGTCATCGACACGGCCCACGGCCACCAGGAGTCGATGATCAACGCGATCAAGGCCGTCCGCGCCCTGGACCCGCAGGTCCCGATCGTCGCCGGCAACATCGTCGCCGCCGAGGGCGTCAAGGACCTCATCGACGCCGGCGCCGACATCATCAAGGTCGGCGTGGGCCCCGGCGCCATGTGCACCACCCGCATGATGACCGGCGTGGGCCGCCCGCAGTTCTCCGCGGTGCTCGAGTGCGCCGCCGAGGCCAAGAAGTACGGCAAGCACGTCTGGGCCGACGGCGGCGTCCGCCACCCGCGCGACGTGGCGATGGCCCTGGCCGCCGGCGCCTCCAACGTCATGATCGGCTCCTGGTTCGCCGGAACCTACGAGTCCCCGGGCGACCTCCAGCAGTCGGCCGAGGGCCGCCTGTACAAGGAGTCCTTCGGCATGGCCTCCGCCCGCGCCGTGCGCAACCGCACCTCGGAGGAGTCCGCCTACGACCGCGCCCGCAAGGCGCTGTTCGAGGAGGGCATCTCCACCTCCCGCATGTTCCTCGACCCGCAGCGCCCGGGCGTCGAGGACCTGATCGACTCGATCATCGCCGGTGTCCGCTCCTCCTGCACCTACGCGGGCGCGGCCTCCCTGGCCGAGTTCGAGGAGAAGGCCGTCGTCGGCATCCAGTCCGCCGCCGGCTACGCCGAGGGCAAGCCGCTGCACGCCAGCTGGAGCTAGTCCCCCCGGGCCTGTGACGACGCCCCGCCCCCCGCCGGACCGGCCGGGGGGCGGGGCGTCGTCGTGTGCACGCCCGCCCGGTACTTGGGGAGCCGGACCGTGATCTTCATGCCCGCGCCCACGCCCGTCTCGATGACCAGCCCGTAGTCGTCCCCGTACACCTGCCGCATCCGCTCGTCCACGTTCGGCAGCCCGACGCCCGACGAGGACCCCGCCCGGTCCCCGGCCAGGATGCGGCGCAGCCGGGCCGGGTCCATGCCCACCCCGTTGTCCTCGATGGTCAGCACCGCCTCCGCGCCCGCGTCCCGGGCCGCGATGGTGATCCGGCACTCCCCGGTGGAGTCCTCCACCCCGTGCTTGACCGCGTTCTCCACCAGCGGCTGGAGGCACAGGAACGGCAGCGCCACCGGCAGCACCTCCGGAGCCACCTGGAGCGTCACCTTCAGCCGGTCCCCGAACCGGGCACCGGCCAGCGCCAGGTACTGCTCGATCGAACGCAGCTCCTCGGCCAGCGTGGTGAACTCCCCGTGCCGGCGGAACGAGTAGCGGGTGAAGTCCGCGAACTCCAGCAGCAGCTCCCGCGCCCGCTCCGGATCCGTCCGCACGAACGAGGCGATCGCCGCGAGGGAGTTGAAGATGAAGTGCGGGGAGATCTGCGCCCGCAGCGCCTTGATCTCCGCCTCCATCAGCCGGGTACGCGCCCGGTCCAGCTCCGACAGCTCCAGCTGTACCGACACCCAGCGGGCCACCTCCGTCGCCGCCCGCACCAGCACCGCCGACTCCCGCGACCCGTAGGCGACGAGCGCCCCCAGCACCCCGTCCTCACCCGTCAGCGGGGCGAACACCGCCCACTTCAGCGGGCAGTCCGGCCGCTGGCACTCCGTGCGCACGCTCTGGCTGCGCCCCGACTCCAGCATCACCGCCACCCGGGCCATCGCCCGCCGCTGGTGGTGGTCGGCGCCCGGCCCGTCCCAGGCCAGCACCGCCTCCCGGTCGGTGAGGCACAGGGCCTCCGTGCCCAGCAGCGAGCGCAGCCGCCGGGCCGCCTTGCGGGCGGCGTCCTGCGTCAGCCCGGCCCGCAGCGGGGGAGCGGCCAGGGAGGCGGTGTACAGGGTGTGGAACGTGGCCCGCTCCACCGGAGTTCCCAGGTCCAGCCCCGCCGCCCGCTCCCCGCGCCGGGCCTGGCGGTGGCCGCCCGCCCAGCCCAGCCCCAGCAGCAGGGCGGCCCCGGCCACCACCAGCACCGTCAGCGCCGTGCCCGTCACCAGGCCCCCTTCCCCGAGCTCCGCGCCCCCGCCACGTCCTCCGGCAGGTGCAGCCGGGCCAGGGCCGCCGCCGTCCCGGCCGGCACCCGCGACGGGGTCGCCAGCGACACCAGCACCATCGTCAGGAACCCCAGCGGAACGGACCACACCGCAGGCCAGGCCAGCAGCGCGTGCGCCCACCCCTGCGGGACCAGCCCGCTGCGGGTGGCCACCACCGCCCCCAGCGCCGCCCCGCCGCCGGTCAGCAGACCGGCCACCGCACCCGGCGGGGTCAGCCCGCGCCACCAGATGCCGAGTACCAGCAGCGGACAGAAGGTGGACGCCGACACCGCGAAGGCCAGCCCGACCGCGTCCGCGACCGGCACCTGGGTGGAGACGCACCCGACCGCCAGCGGCACCGCCATGGCCACCACCACCGCGAGCCGGAAGCTGCCCACCCCGCGCCGGGGCAGCACGTCCTGGTGCAGCACCCCCGCCACCGCCATCGTCAGCCCCGAGGCCGTCGACAGGAACGCCGCGAAGGCGCCCCCCGCCAGCAGCGCCCCCAGCAGGTCCCCGACCAGCCCGCCCAGCATCCGCTCCGGCAGCACGAGCACGGCCGCGTCGGTGTTCCCGGTCAGTGCCAGCTCGGGCGCGTAGATCCGGCCGAGGGCCCCGTACACCTGGGGCAGCAGGTAGAACCCCCCGAGCAGGCCCAGCACGACCAGGGTGGTGCGGCGGGCGGCCCGTCCGTCGGGGCTGGTGTAGAAGCGCACGGCGACGTGCGGCAGGCCCATGGTGCCGAGGAACGTGGCGAGGATCAGCCCGTACGTGGCGTACAGCCGGTGCCCCCGGTCGCCCCCGGACAGCGGTTTCGACCAGCCCGGGGTGTCCCGGTCGGCCCCGGTGCGGGAGTCCGGGACGGCCGAGCCGGGGGTGAACTCCAGCCGGGCGCGCGCCTGCACGGTGTGCTGTCCGGCCTCCAGCGTCAGCGGGGCCTCCCGGTAGGCGCGCCCGTCGACCCGGCCCGTCACGGTGAGGGTCAGCGGCTCGCGCACCGACAGCCGGACGTCCCGGGCGAGGGTGACGGCGGTGTGCTCGCGGAAGACGGCCGGGGCGTCGAAGGAGGCGCGGGGCGCGCCGTCGCCCGCCCAGGCGGCGAGCAGGAAGAAGGCCGGCACCAGCAGGGCGGTGAGCTTGAGCCAGTACTGGAAGGCCTGGACGAAGGTGATGCTGCGCATCCCGCCCGCCGCCACCGCCGCCGTGACCACGCAGGCGACGACCAGGCCGCCCACCCAGTGCGGGGCCCCGGTCAGCACCTCCAGCGTCAGCCCGGCCCCCTGGAGCTGCGGCAGCAGGTACAGCCAGCCGACGCCGAGCACGAACAGCACCGCGATCCGCCGCACCGCCTGCGACTGGAGGCGGGCCTCGGCGAAGTCGGGCAGCGTGTACGCCCCGGAGCGGCGCAGCGGCGCCGCGACGAACACCAGCAGGACCAGGTACCCGGCGGTGTAGCCGACCGGGTACCAGAGCATCTCCGGCCCCTGGAGCAGCACCAGTCCGGCGACCCCGAGGAAGGAGGCGGCGGAGAGGTACTCCCCGCCGATGGCGGCCGCGTTCAGCCGGGGGCCGACCGTGCGGGAGGCGACGTAGAAGTCGGAGGTGGTCCGCGATATCCGCAGCCCGAGGGCGCCGACCAGCACCGTGACCAGGACGACGACGGTGACCGCGGTCAGCGCGTACGTCTGGTTCACCGGGGGTCCTTCGGCAGGGGAGGGGATCTTGGGAGTCTACGCAGCCCCCGCGTCCCCGAACAGGCCGGTTCCGGCCCTCAGAACGCCGGGTCGCGGTGTTCCGCGCAGCCGCGCAGGGCGATCTCCAGTTCCACGTACGATTCCTCGGCCCGCCGGAAGGCCAGCGTCAGGGCCGCCTCCGCGCTCGGGGGCAGCTGCTCGCGGGTGCCCTCGCGGGCCTCGTACAGCACGTCGGCCCAGCGGGCGGCCGCGCTGCGCAGCCGCGCCAGCAGCGCCTCGGCCTCCGCGGGGCCGGCGGCCCGGGTGCGGGGCAGTCCGGTCAGCGCGTCCAGCAGCGCCTCGATCTCGGACATTTCGCTCCTCCCGGGGCCGGAAGATCCACGATACGGCGGCCCGGACGGCCCGGGGCGGCAACGCCCTCCTCCTGCGGCCGACGGGCCCGGTGGATCGCCGTACGCCCCTCCCCGAGCGACGAACGGCGCCTTGGTACGCCGGACGGTCGTCCGGGCGCGGGGCGTGAGCCGGTGGCACGGGCGGGCGCACGGGGCGGCCGGGTCGCGGGGCGGGGGGCCTGGGGCGGGAGGGTCAGCCCGTCGCCTGGCGCATCAGCAGGTCGCGGAGCTGCCGGGCGTGACGGCGGCTCACCTGGAGCTCCGCCGTGCCGATCCGGACGCTGGTGGTGCCCGCGTCCACGCGGAGCTCGTCTATCCGGCCCAGCGCCACCAGATGGCGCCGGTGGATGCGGACGAACCCGCGCGGGGCCCAGCGCTCCTCCAGTGTGGACAGCGGGATCCGCACCAGGTGGCTGCCGCCGTCGGTGTGCAGCCGCGCGTAGTCGCCCTGGGCCTCGACGTACGCGATGTCCGCGATGGCCACGAACCGGGTGACGCCGCCCAGTTCGACGGCGATCTGCTCGGGGGCCCGCTCGGCGGGGGCCGGCTCGGAGGGGGTCGGCTCGGCGGCGGCCGGCGGGGGTCCGGCGGGCGGCTGGACGGCCGGCTCCTCCGGGCCGCCGAGCATGGCCCGGGCCCGCCGCACCGCCTCGGCCAGCCGTTCCGGCCGCACGGGCTTCAGTACGTAGTCCACCGCCTTGAGGTCGAAGGCCTGGACGGCGAAACCCTCGTGGGCGGTGACGAACACGATCAGCGGCGGCCGCGCGAACCCGGCCAGCAGCCGGGCGATGTCCAGACCGGTCAGCCCGGCCATCTGGATGTCCAGGAAGACGACGTCGATGGCGTCGGGCCCGTCGGGGCCGCTCTCCACGGCCCGGGTGATCCGGCGCAGCGCCTCGGTGGCGTCCGAGGCGCCCTCCGCGCTGAGCACCCGGTCGTCGGAGCGCAGCAGGTAGAGGAGCTCCTCCAGCAGGGGCTTCTCGTCGTCGACGGCCAGTACGCGCAGCATGGGGCGAGTCTAGGCGGGGCCTCCGCTGCGGAAAACGGGTGCGCGGCCCCCGCCCGGGGGGAGGAGGGCGGGGGCCGCGCGGCCGGTGTGTGGGGGGAGTCACCCGGCTACCGGGGGCAGCCGGCTACTGGGCGCCGAGGAGCTTGCCGTCGGGGGCGACGGCGTACCAGGTGCCGCCCACGCCCTGGCCGTTGACGTCGCCGGGCTTCTGGTCGCCGGTGAAGGTGTACACGGGCCAGCAGTTGACGGTCTGCTGCTTCTTTCCGTCGGGGCGGTCGAGGACCAGGTAGTTCTTCTCGACGATGCCGTTCCCGCGCTCGGCCGGGGCGACGGCCGGCCACTTGGCCAGGCAGTCACCGGTGCACTTGGAGACCATGGGCCAGGCGGTGTCGGGCTTGAAGCGGTAGACGGTCATCCCGTTGCCGTCGACGATGTGGTCGCCGAGCTTGGGGTCCTTGGCCACGGTCAGGGCGCCGGCGGCCTGACCCGCTCCGGCGGGGGCGGGGGCGGCCGGCGCGGCCTTGGCCGCCTTCTTGCCGTCGGGCGCGAGGGCGAACCAGGTGCCGCCCACGCCCTGGCCGTTCAGGTCGCCGGCCTTGGTGTCCTTGGCGAAGCGGTACGCGGGCCAGCCGGCCACCGTCAGCTGCTTGCTGCCGTCCTTGCGGACCACCTCGCCCAGCAGGGACGGGTCCATGCCCGCCGCGGCGCTCGCGTCGCCCGCCGGGACCACCGGCCACGCCTTGGCGCAGTCACCGTCGCAGTTGGAGGCCGGGGGCTTGGCGGTGTCCTTGTCGAAGCGGTACAGGGTGAACCCGGCGCTGTCGGTGAGCACCGGCCCGAGCTTGTCGGTGGTGGAGACGACGAGCGCGCCGGCGGGCTTGGCACCGGCCTCCCCGGCGGGCTTGTCCCCGGCGTAGGGGTCGGCGGCGGGCGCGGCCGCGGTGGCCCCGGCCGGCTTGGCCGCGTCGGCCTTGCCGGCCTTGTCGTCCCCGTTGCAGGCGGTCGCCGCCAGCACGACGACGACCGCGACCGCGGCCAGGGTGGTTCCGCGCTTGATGCCCATGGTGATCTCTCCCGTGTGTGTTCCGCCGGGTCCGGGGGCTGTTCGCCCGCCGTACCCGTCAACTCGTGCGGAACACGGCGCCGGGGGAGCCTCCTGTTCACCGGGGGCGGTATGGCGTGTTTCACTCACCCGCCGTCGAACCCGGCCCGCCGCAGGGCCGTGGCCACAGCGAGGCCGAGGATCCGGTGCCCGGCGTCGTTCGGGTGCAGCCCGTCCGCGAGGTGCTCGGGCCCGAGCAGGTCCCGGCCCGGCAGCAGGGCGAGCCGGTCGTCCCCGGCGGCGGTCCGCTCGCGGGCGGCCCGCTCCATGGCGTCGCGCAGGGCCCCCAGGGTGGCGCCGAGGCGGTTCGGGGTGCGTTCGGCGTCGGGGCGCAGCACGGGGGAGACCAGCAGCAGCGGGGTGCGGGGGTGGCCCTGGCGGACCAGGTCGAGGAAGACGCGGGTGGTCTCGTACAGCAGGGCGGCCGTGTAGGGGACGCGGGTCCAGCAGTTGGTGCCGAAGGCGAGGGTGAGGGCGTCGGCGGGGAGCGCCGCGAGCTGTTCGGCGGTGGCCAGCTCCCCGCGCGCGGCTCCCGCGTACCCGAGGTTCACGGTGTTCCATCCGAGCGCCCGCCCGGCGACGGCGGGCCAGCCGTGGGCGGGGCGGGTGGACCACCAGCCCTCGGTGATCGAGTCGCCGTGCACCACCCAGCGTGGGGCGGGCGGGGCGGGGGCGAGGGCCCCGCCGACCCCGCGCACGCCCAGGACCAGGGGGGACTGCGCCTCGGGCGGGTGGACGGTGAAGGGGCCGGGGCCGCCGGGCAGGCCGATGCGCACGACGGCCTCCGTGGCGGGGTCGGTGAAGACCTCGCGGACCGGCCCGTGGCGGTCCCACAGGGAGAAGCCGTGCGCGAGGTCGCGCAGGGCGTCCGTGGGGCCGGGGACGGCGGCCCGGTAGCGGATCTCCACCGCCCGCGCCCCGTGGGCGAGGAACTCCAGGCGGACCCCGATCGGCAGGGTGGCCCGTTCGCCCGTGTCCCAGGGCAGCCGCTCGGTGTCGGCCGGGTCGGCCCGTACGGGCCGGTTCCCGTCCAGCCAGGCGACCCCGCGCAGGAAGGGGCCCGGATCGAGCCAGGCCGTGGCCGTTCCGTCTGCGTCCATGGCGGCACGCTGCGGCAATTCTGACGGGCTGTCAAGAACGGGAGGCGGTGGAGGCCGCGCACTGATCGATCATCCGCGTGCAACAAAGGACCATCCAGGACAGATCCGCGCAACGATCGTGCGCCAATGTGCAAGGATGGTGCATTACGGGCGGTATCCCTCAGCTCGTAGGCTCACCCCCTGTACGTGGAGTGGCGCGGACCGCCTGCTCGGCGGTCCTCTCATGCCCAGACGGGCCCACCCGTCTGTCAACTGCTCCGGACCGCTGCGGTCGACGCCCGACCCGTCCCCATCCCGCAGTGTCAAAGGAGTCCCCCCGTGCTCGATCAGGGCCAGGCACCCCCGCTCTCCCCCGAGACGCGCAAGCCCGTGAACCCGCTCATGCGGCGCAAGCCGGTCGAGCGGCTCATCTCCGAGGGCGGGCAGGGCGAGGGCGGCACGCTGCGCCGCTCGCTCACCATGTGGCAGCTGACCATGATCAGCATCGGCGCCACCCTGGGCACCGGCATCTTCGTCGTCCTCGGCACCGCCGCCCCCAAGGCCGGCCCCGCCGTGACGATCTCCTTCATCCTCGCGGGCCTCACCGCCCTGTTCTCGGCCCTCTCCTACGCCGAGCTCGCCGGCTCCGTCCCGGTCTCCGGCTCCTCGTACTCCTACGCGTACGCCACCATGGGCGAGCTCATCGCCTGGATCTGCGGCTGGTGCCTGGTCCTGGAGTACGCCGTCTCCGTGGCGGCCGTCGCCGTCGGCTGGGGCCAGTACCTCAACGAGTTCCTCGACGGGACCATAGGCGTCACCGTCCCCGAGGCCATCTCCCAGCCGTACGGCGACGGCGGGTTCATCAACCTGCCGGCCCTGGTCGTCGTCCTGCTCTCGATGGTCTTCCTGATGCGCGGCGCCAAGGAGAGCGCCACCGTCAACTCGATCATGGTCGCGGTGAAGATCGTCACCCTGCTGCTCTTCATCGGCATCGGCGTCATGGGGATCAAGGCCGGCAACTACACCCCGCTCGCCCCGCTGGGCATGAGCGGCATCGCGGCCGGCGCCTCCACCCTCTTCTTCTCCTACATCGGCTTCGACGCCGCCTCCACCGCCGGTGAGGAGGCCAAGGACCCGAAGAAGGACCTGCCGCGCGCGATCATGCTGTCGCTGGCCATCGTCACCGTCCTCTACGTGCTCGTCGCCTTCGTCGCCGTCGGCGCCATGCCGTGGAAGGACTTCGAGGGCGCCGAGGCCGCGCTGGCCCAGATCATGACCGACGTCACCGGCACCAGCGTCTGGGGCGTCGTCCTCGCCGCCGGCGCCATCGTCGCGATCTTCTCCGTCGTCTTCGCCGTCCTCTACGGCCAGACCCGCATCCTCTTCGCGATGTCCCGCGACGGCCTCGTCCCCAAGGTCTTCGCCAAGGTCGACGAGAAGACCGGCGCCCCCCGCGCCAACGTCGTCATCGTCTCCCTCTTCTGCGGCGTCCTCGCCGCCTTCATCCCGCTGGGCAAGCTCGCCGACGCCACCAGCATCGGCACCCTCTTCGCCTTCGGCCTGGTCAACGTCGCCGTCATCATCCTGCGCCGGACCCGCCCGGACATGCCGCGCACCTTCAAGGTGGCGCTCTTCCCCGTCACCCCGATCCTCGGCGCCATCGCCTGCGGCTACATGATGTTCGAGCTCGACAGCGCGACCTGGATGGTCTTCGGTGGCTGGATGATCGTGGGCCTCGTGTTCTACTTCGTGTACGGCATCCGCCGCTCCCGACTGGCCACGGAAGAAGTGGCTCCAGCAGAAATGTGATCCATCCGCAGTGCGACTGAACGATCTCGACGAACGCATCGTGCACGCCCTCGCCGAGGACGCCCGACGCTCCTACGCCGACATCGGCTCCGAGGTCGGCCTCTCCGCCCCCGCCGTCAAACGCCGCGTGGACCGGCTGCGCGCCGAAGGCGCCATCACCGGGTTCACCGTCCGCGTGGACCCGGCGGCCATGGGCTGGGAGACCGAGGGCTTCATCGAGATCTACTGCCGCCACAACACCTCGCCGGACGACATCCGGCGGGGACTGGAGCGGTACCCCGAGGTGGTGTCCGCGTCGACCGTCACCGGCGACGCGGACGCCCTCGTCCAGGTCTTCGCCTCCGACATGCGCCACTTCGAGCGGGTCCTGGAACGCATCGCGGGCGAGCCCTTCGTGGAACGGACCAAATCCGTCCTCGTCCTGTCGCCCCTGCTGCGCCGCTTCACCTCCGGAGCGCCCGCGTAACGGCCACGCCCCCGCCCTCACCCGGCGGGGGCGTCGTCGTATCCGCGGGGGAGGCCGTCACGGGCGGGTGCCGCCATGGGCCGGGAACGGGGGAAGGGGGCCGGGCGGAGGGCCGGGCGGCCGCTGATCCGCGTGTTCATCGCCCGGCCGTCCGGCCCCCTGCCCGGGCCCCCTTCGTGGCACCGACGCTACGGGAGGCCCCGGGCCGACTCAATGAACCCCGTGTTAAACCGGGTCAGGGCCGGTCGTGCGGGGTCCCGGGCGTACGCAGCCCGATGAAGACCGGCTCCCGGCGCAGGGCGAAGCCCATCGACTCGTACAGCCGGATCGCGTTCGTGTTGTCCGCCGCCGCGTGCAGGAACGGCACGTCCCCGCGCTCGCGGATGCCGGCCGCCACCGCCCGGACCAGCAGCGCGGCCAGGCCCTGCCCGCGGTGGTCCGGATGGGTGCACACCGCGCTGATCTCCGTCCAGCCCGGCGGCCGCATCCGCTCCCCGGCCATCGCCACCAGCCGGCCCTCGCGGCGGATCCCCAGGTAGGCGCCCAGCTCGATGGTGCGCGGCAGGAAGGGGCCCGGCTCGGTCAGCTCCACCAGGGCCGTCATCTCGGCGACGTCGGCCGGCCCCAGCCGCACCGCCTCCGGCGCGGCCTCGGCCCGCACCGCCCGCCCCTCCAGCTGCACGCCCGGGATGACGCGCACGGTCCCCCAGTCGGGCGGCGGCGTCGGCAGGCCGGTCAGCCACACCTCCCGGCCCGGCCCCACCAGCGCGGCCAGGTCCGCCCAGGCGGCCGGGTCGGCCGGGTCGGCGACGGCGGCGAACGGGTTCGCCGCCGGGAGGTAGCGGGCGGCCCCCCGCCCGGAGTACTCGGCGAAGGCCCGGTGCGGACCGGTCAGCGCGGCCCACACCGGGTTGTCCAGCGGGGCGGCGGGGTTCTCGGTGGACATGCGGTGCGGGATCCTTCCCTGGAGGCGGCCGCCTTCCGGACCCCCGCGCGGCGGCACGGGACTGCGGCGACGGCCGCAGGGTACGCCGCCGCGGCCCCCGGGAGCAGCGGAATTACGGCCGCGCCCCCCATCCGCCCCCCATCCGCCCCGCTCCGCCCGCCGGAAAGGCCCCACGCAACGATTCGCCGCACCCGGGGCGGAACGCGCAACGAATCGATGAGGCCAGCGCAACGCTGACGGCTTGTCCCGGTCGAACGCCCGAACGTACCGTTTTACGACCCCCACCCCACCTGTCACAGAGGTTCGCCCATGCCCCCGCTGCGCACCGCACTCCTCCAGAGCTCCGGACGGCTCGGCGACACCGCCGAGAACCTGAAGCGGCTCGACGAGGCCGCGGCGCGCGCCGCACAGGGCGGGGCCGGGCTCCTCGTGACCTCGGAGATGTACCTGACCGGCTACGCGCTGGAGGTCGGGGACGTCGCGGGCCTGGCCGAGCCGGCCGACGGCGAGTCCGCCCACGCCATCGGGGGCATCGCCCGCCGCCACGGGATCGCGGTCCTGTACGGCTACCCCGAGCGCGACGGCGACACCGTCTACAACTCGGCCCAGCTCGTCGGCCCCGACGGGACCCGGCTGGCGAACTACCGCAAGACCCACCTGTTCGGCTGCTTCGAGCAGGAGGCCTTCACCCCCGGCGACGTCCCCGTCGTCCAGGCCGACCTGAACGGCCTCCGCGTCGGCATCATGATCTGCTACGACGTGGAGTTCCCGGAGAACGTACGGGCGCACGCGCTGGCCGGGACCGACCTCCTCCTGGTCCCGACCGCGCAGATGCACCCGTTCCAGTTCGTCGCCGAACAGCTGGTCCCGGTACGGGCCTTCGAGAACCAGATGTACATCGCGTACGTCAACCGGACCGGCCCCGAGGGCGAGTTCGAGTTCGTCGGCCTCAGCTGCCTCGCCGGCCCGGACGGGGTCACCCGCACCCGCGCCGGCCGCGGCGAGGAGCTGGTCCAGGGCGAGGTCGACCCCGAGCTGCTCCGCGCCTCGCGCGAGACCAACCCGTACCTGCGCGACCGCCGCCCCGGGCTCTACGCCTCCCTCGTCTGAGGCCCGCCCGCCCCCCTTCACCACCCCGCCCCCGCCCTGCCTGCTCAGCCGCAAGGAGACGTACCCCCATGACGTCCACGGTGCCCACCACCGCCGTCCCGCACGGCGACGGACAGCTCCCGCCGATCACCATGTTCGGACCGGACTTCCCGTACGCGTACGACGACTTCCTCGCCCACCCGGCGGGCCTGGGCCAGATACCGGCGACCGAGTTCGGCACCGAGGTCGCCGTCATCGGCGGCGGCCTGTCCGGCATCATCTCCGCCTACGAGCTGATGAAGATGGGCCTCAAGCCCGTCGTCTACGAGGCCGACCAGATCGGCGGCCGCCTGCGCACCGTCGGCTTCGAGGGTGCCGAGACCGAGGGCCTCACCGCCGAGATGGGCGCCATGCGCTTCCCGCCCTCCTCCACGGCCCTGCAGCACTACATCGACCTCGTCGGCCTGGTCACGGAGCCCTTCCCGAACCCGCTCGCCGAGTCCACCCCCTCGACGGTCGTCGACCTGAAGGGCGAGACGCACTACGCCGAGACGATCGCGGACCTCCCGCAGATCTACCGCGACGTGTCCGCCGCGTGGAACGCCTGCCTCGACGAGGGCGCCGACTTCTCGGACATGAACACCGCGATGCGCGAGCGGGACGTCCCGCGCATCCGCGAGATCTGGGCCAAGCTCGTCGAGAAGCTCGACGACGAGACCTTCTACGGCTTCCTCTGCAAGTCGGAGGCCTTCAAGTCCTTCCGCAAGCGCGAGATCTTCGGCCAGGTCGGCTTCGGCACGGGCGGCTGGGACACCGACTTCCCGAACTCCATCCTGGAGATCCTGCGCGTCGTCTACACCGAGGCCGACGACCACCACCGCGGCATCGTCGGCGGCTCGCAGCAGCTGCCGCTGCGCCTGTGGGAGCGCGAGCCCGAGAAGATCGTCCACTGGGCCCAGGGCACCTCGCTGTCCACCCTGCACGAGGGCACCCCGCGCCCGGCGGTGACCCGCCTGCACCGCACGGCCGGCAACCGCATCACGGTCACCGACGCCTCGGGCGACATCCGCACCTACCGCGCCGCGATCTTCACGGCCCAGTCCTGGATGCTCCTGTCGAAGATCGAGTGCGACGACACGCTGTTCCCGATCGACCACTGGACGGCGATCGAGCGCACCCACTACATGGAGTCGTCCAAGCTGTTCGTCCCCGTCGACCGGCCGTTCTGGCTGGACAAGGACGAGGAGACCGGCCGCGACGTCATGTCGATGACGCTGACCGACCGTATGACCCGCGGCACCTACCTGCTGGACAACGGCCCGGACAAGCCCGCCGTCATCTGCCTCTCGTACACGTGGTGCGACGACAGCCTGAAGTGGCTGCCGCTGTCCGCGAACGAGCGGATGGAGGTCATGCTGAAGTCCCTCGGCGAGATCTACCCCAAGGTCGACATCCGCCGTCACATCATCGGCAACCCGGTCACCGTCTCCTGGGAGGACGAGCCCTACTTCATGGGCGCGTTCAAGGCCAACCTCCCGGGCCACTACCGCTACCAGCGGCGCCTGTTCACCCACTTCATGCAGGACCGCCTCCCCGAGGACAAGCGCGGCATCTTCCTCGCGGGCGACGACATCTCCTGGACGGCCGGCTGGGCCGAGGGCGCCGTCCAGACCGCCCTGAACGCGGTCTGGGGCGTCATGCACCACCTCGGCGGCTCCACGGACGCCACCAACCCGGGCCCGGGCGACGTCTACGACGAGATCGCCCCGGTCGAACTCCCGGAGGACTAGTACCCAGGCGGTACCCCCGGCCCCGTGACCACGGGCCGCCCCCGCGTCCCCACGCGGCGGCGGCCCGTTCTCATGCCCGGACGGGGGTCAGGAGGCAGCGGCCGACCAGGCCGACGCCCGCGTCCAGGGATTCCTCGAACTCTTCCGCCAGGCCGGGGGAGCGGCGCAGGGTCCACAGGAGGCGGGCCGCCGCCCAGGCGCCGGCGCGGGCGCGTTCCAGGCTCCAGGAGCCCAGGAGGTGCGTCAGGGGGTCGGCGATCTCCAGCAGGTCCGGGCCCGGCATCAGGTCCTCCCGGATGCGTTCCTCCAGGGCCACCAGGGTGTCGCCGACCCGGTGGAAGTCGGCCTCCAGGGCCGCCGGGGCGCAGTCCAGCACCCGGCAGGTGGACACCACCGCCAGGGCCAGGTCGTGCCCGATGTGGGCGTTGATCCCGGCCAGCGCGTGCTGGAGCGGGCGCACCCCGGGGTGGCGGCGGTACTGCAGGAGCGGGCGCCAGCAGGCCGGCGCCCGCTCCGACTCCACCGCCGTCAGGTACCGCTCCGCGAACCGCACGCTCAGCGCCTCGGCCCGCCGGGGCCGGGGGAAGTCCCCGTGCTCGATCCGCTCGTGCAGGGTCTGCGTCACGGTCAGGTACACCCGGTTGAAGACGGCCACGCCGTCCTGCGCCGGCAGCCGCTCGTCGAGGACGCGCATCCGCGCGAGTACCGCTTCCATGGAGGACAGCGTCACAGCCCCGGCGCCGGGGGCGGGGAACTTGGCCGCAGGCTTCGCCGGTTCGGGCGAAGGACCGTCAACCCCGCTTGTCCCGGGGCTCCCCGGCGCCCTCGTCGTAGGCGGAGGTGCCCGAGTCCAGCAGCGGCTCCTGCCGCTTGAGGTGCTCCGGCGCGAAGTAGCGCAGCGCGTGGTACCCGGTGATCACCACGATCGTGCCGAGCGCGATGCCGCCCAGCTCGAAGCTGTCGCTGAAGTGCAGCTTGACGCCGCCGACGCCGATGATGATGCCCGCGGCGGCCGGGACCAGGTTCAGCGGATTGCGCAGGTCCACCCGCCCGTTCAGCCAGATCTGCGCGCCGAGCAGGCCGATCATGCCGTACAGGATCACGGTGATGCCGCCCAGCACCCCACCGGGGATCGCGGCGACGACCGCGCCGAACTTCGGGCACAGGCCGAAGAGCAGCGCGAAGCCGGCCGCAGCCCAGTAGGCCGCCGTGGAGTAGACCCGGGTGGCGGCCATGACCCCGATGTTCTCGGAGTACGTGGTGTTCGGCGGGCCGCCCACCGCCGTGGACAGCATGGACGCGGCGCCGTCGGCGGCGATCGCCGTGCCGAGCTTGTCGTCGAGCGGGTCGCCCGTCATCTCGCCGACCGCCTTGATGTGCCCGGCGTTCTCGGCGATCAGCGCGATCACGACCGGCAGGGCGATCAGGATCGCCGACCACTCGAAGGACGGCCCGTGGAGGGACGGCAGGCCGATCCAGTCGGCCTTGCCCACCCCCGAGAGGTCGAGCCGCCAGTGGTCCACGGCCTCGGTACCGCCGGCCGTGGAGTGGATCTTGCCGAAGAGCAGGTCGAAGACCCACGAGATCCCGTACCCGAAGACCAGGCCCAGGAAGATCGCGATCCGCGACCAGAAACCGCGCAGGCACACCACGGCCAGCCCGGTGAACAGCATGGTCAGCAGCGCCGTCCACTGGTCCTGCGGCCAGTACGTGGCCGCCGTCACCGGCGCCAGGTTGAACCCGATCAGCATCACGACGGCGCCCGTCACCACCGGCGGCATCGCCGCGTGGATGATCCGCGCCCCGAACCGCTGCACGGCCAGACCCGCCAGGAACAGCGCCGCGCCGACCACGAACACCGCGCCCGTGACCACGGCGCTGTCCCCGCCGCCGGCCCGGATCGCCGCCGCCACGCCCACGAAGGAGAGCGAACAGCCCAGGTACGAGGGGACCCGCCCGCGCGTCGCGAGCAGGAAGACGGCGGTGGCGATGCCCGACATCATGATGGCCAGGTTCGGGTCCAGGCCCATGAGCACCGGGGAGACGAAGCTCGCCCCGAACATGGCGACCACGTGCTGGGCGCCGAGCCCGGCGGTGCGCGGCCACGACAGCCGCTCGTCCGGCCGGACCACCGCGCCGGGGGCCGGGGTCCGCCCGTCTCCGTGCAGGGTCCAGCGCAGGCCGAAGCCCATGTTCCACCACTTCCGTTCCGCCGAGAGGTCAAGGATCATGACCGCAGGGCGGCCAGCGATATATTACGGCCGGATAGCAGCGGGTTCGTCCCGGTTCGCGGCCTGCGCGCCGCCCGACGGCCCGGCCTTCGGCCGCAGCACCGCCGCCCCCGCGACCAGCGCGCACGCCAGGAGCGTCACCAGGCCGAACGACACCACCAGCGAGGTCGCGTCCGCCACCGCCCCGATCGCCGACGGGGCGATCAGCCCCGAGGTGTACGTGATCGTCGCCACCCCGGCGATCGCCTGCGCCGGGGCGGGCCCACTGCGCGCCGCCGCCGCGAAGGCCAGCGGCACGACCACCGCGATGCCCAGCCCGATCATCCCGAACCCGGCCATGACCGCCGCCGGCTGGCGCACCGTCACCACGAGCAGCCCGCCCGCCGTGGCCAGCACCCCGCCCGCCCGCACCGTGCGCACCGCCCCGAACCGGTCCACGGCCCGGTCCCCGGCCAGCCGGGCCACCGCCATGGTCAGCGCGAACGCGGTGGTGGAGGCGGCCGCCGTACCGGCCCCGGTGTCCAGTACGTCCCGCAGGAACACCGCCGACCAGTCCAGGCTCGCGCCCTCCGCGAACACCGCGCAGAACCCGACGGCCCCGATCAGCACGGCCGCCTTCGGGGGCCGGGCGAACCGGGGCGGCGCCTCCTGCCCGGGCTCGCTGCGCAGGTCCAGCACCCCGCGTGCGGCGACCAGCCCGGCCGCGGTCAGGGCCAGGGCGGCGATCAGGTGGTGCACCCGGGCGTCCGTCCCGGTGTGCGCGGCGACGGTCCCGGCGGCCGAACCGAGCAGGGCGCCCACGCTCCACATCCCGTGCAGCGAGGACATGATCGAACGGCCGAGCCGGTTCTCGGTCTCCACCCCGAGCGCGTTCATGGCGACGTCCGACATGCCGGCGGCGGCCCCGTAGGCGAAGAGGGCGCAGCAGAGGGTGACCGGATTCGGGGCGAGGCCCGGCAGGACGAGGGACAGGGTCCACAGCGACAGCAGCCCGCGCAGCGCGGCGCGGGCGCCGAAGCGGTGGTTGACCCGCCCGGCCAGCGGCATGGCGAGGGCCGCGCCGAGGGCGGGGAAGGCGAGGGCTAGGCCCAGGGTGCCGGCGCCGATCTGGGCGTGCTCCTGGATCCACGGGATGCGGGTGGCGAAGGAGCCGGTCACGGCGCCGTGGGCGCAGAAGACGGCGGCTATCGCGAAGCGGGCACGGCGCAGCCGCGCCGGGCCGGTGCCGGGTTCCCCGGGCGTCACGGTCGTCATGGGAGGAAACTATCAGGGAGGCTGCCTGATAATTAAGGCCTTTTCCTTAGGATGGGTCCGTGACCCCTGTGAAGGCGATGTCCCCCGCCGTTTCCGCCCCGCCCGCCGCCCCGGCGCCCTCGCCCGCCTCGCCGAGCACGGCCCGGGCCATGAACGACCGCCTCGCGCTGGAACTCCTCCAGGCGCGCGGGCCGCTGACGGCGACCCAGCTCAAGCAGCTCACCGGGCTCTCCCGCCCGTCCGTCGCCGACCTGCTCGAACGGCTCGGCGCGGCCGGACTGGTCGAGGTCGTGGGGGAGTCCGGGGCCCAGCGGCGCGGCCCCAACGCCCGTCTCTACGGGATCGTGGCCCGCCGGGCCCACCTGGCCGCCCTGGACGTCCGGACCGACAGCGCGACGGCGGTGGTCACCGACCTGCTCGGCGAGCCGCTCGCCCGGGCGGAGCTCCCCGTCGACGCCGTGGACGAGGCCGTGGACCGGCTGGAGGCCCTGGCCCGGGAGGCCGGCGCGGAGGCGCTGCACACGGTGGTCGTCGGCGCGCCCGGCCTGGTCGCCCCGGCCTCGGGCGAACTGCGCGGCACCTCGGGCCTGCCCGCCTGGCACCGGGACCTGGTGGCCGCGCTCCAGCGCAGGCTGCCCGCCCGGGTGGTGGTGGAGAACGAGACCAACCTCGCGGCCCTGGCCGAACAGCGGGTCGGCGCCGCGCGGGACGTGGACTCCTTCGTACTGCTGTGGCTCGGCGCGGGGGTCGGGGCCGCGGTGGTGCTCGACGGCCGCCTGAGACGGGGCGCCTCCGGCGGGGCGGGCGAGATCGGCTTCCTGCCGGTGCCGGGTACGGCCGGACTGCCCTCGGCCACCGACTGCGGCGGGGGCTTCCACGCCCTGGCCGGCGCGGCGGCGGTGGCGGCGCTGGCCGTGGAACACGGCTTCGGCGGACCGGTGGAGGAGGCGCTCGCCGGGGCCGGCGGGGAGGCCTTCCTGGAGGCCGTCGCCGAGCGGCTCGCCCTCGGGGCGGCGGCCGTCGCCTCGGTGCTGGACCCGGGCTGCGTGGTCCTCGGCGGGGGCCTGGGCCGGGCGGGCGGCGATCCTCTGGCCGCCCGGGTGGCCCGCCGCCTCGCCGCCCTGAACCCGGTCCCGACCGAGGTCCGGGCCACCGCGCTGGGCGACCCGGCGGTCCTGGAGGGTGCCCGCCTCGCGGCCCGCGAAGCGGCGCAGGCGTCCCTGTTCGGCTGACCCCCCGTGCGCCCGCTGCGCGCCCGTCGCCTCAAACGCCGACGGGGCTATTTATAGCCCCGCCGGCGTTTGAGGCGCTGGGGGCACCTCCCAGCGGTAGCTGGGGGAGGGTCTGGGGGCGGAGCCCCCTGGGAACGGGCGAAGGGCGGGGCGGGGAGACGGCTCCGCGCAGCGGCCCACCCGCACCGCCGGACCGCTACCGTGCCGCGAGGTACTCACCGAAGGTGATGCGGCCGACCGCCCGGTCAGGCGCCAGGTTCCCGCCCCGCCGGAACCCGGCATACGCCGCCCCGGCCATCCGCACGCCCACCACCCGCCGCCGGCTGCCGGCCGCCGCGAGGTACTCCCGCCCCCACTCCTCCAGCGTGCGCACCTCCGGCCCGCCCATGTCCGCCACCCGCCCCGCCGGGACCGGCACCGCCAGCTCCGCGAGCCGGTCCGCGACCTCCTCGACGGCGATCGGCTGCACCCGTACGCCCTTGGGCAGCGGCACCACCGGTACCAGCGGCAGCTTCGCCATGGACGCCGTCACCTGGGCCACCAGGTCGTGGAACTGGGTGGTGCGCAGGATGGTGACCCCGAGCCCGGAATCCTCCAGCATCCGCTCCACCCGCAGCTTCGTCCGGTAGTAGCCGAGCGGCACCACGTCCACCCCGACGATCGAGATGTAGACGAGGTTGGTGACCGTCCCGGCGCGCCGGGACGCCTCGATCAGGTGCCCGGCGGCCACGTCGTCGCCCCCGCGCGGGGAGCTCGCGCAGTGGACGACGACCTCCGCGCCCGCCAGCGCCGCGTCCAGCCCGCTGCCGTCGCGCAGGTCGACCGGGAACTCGGCCGAGCTCCGGCTCAGCGCCCGGACCTCGTGGCCCTGTTCCCGCAGCATGCCGACGACGAGGGCACCGAGGTTGCCGGTGCCGCCGGTCACGAGGATCGCGCTCATGGTGGGGGTGTCCTTCCGCGTGGGAGTGCCTGTGCCCACAGGACAGACCAGGGCCGCGGAATGTGACATCGGCGCGCGGAGGATCCTCCGGCGGACGTGCGAGGACCCGGTGGCCGCCGGGCCACCGGGTCCTCACGCTTCACGTCACCCGGAGGGGGTCAGCAGGCGCCCAGGTCCTGCCAGACGCCCCACTGTCCGGTGGTGCCGGGCTCCTCGTTCTGCGTCCACCACTGGGCCTTCCAGTTGTGGCCCTTGTGCGAGACGACGGTCCCGCCGGTGTAGACCGTGCCCGCCACGTACGCCGGGTTGGCGCAGGTCCCGCCCGGGGGCGTGGTCGGCGGCGTCGTCGGGGGAGTGGTCGGCGGGGTGGTGGGAGGCGTGGTGGGAGGCGTGGTCGGCGGGGTGGTCGGGGGCTGGCTGCCGCCCGGCTCCGTCACCGTCGTGCCGCGCGCCAGGTCGCCGGCGAGGGCGTAGGTCGTGCCGGAGATGTTCACCGTCCAGTTGGAGGGGGTGGACACCGGCAGGTAGTAGTTGAACGCCAGGTCGACCGTGGCGCCCGGGGCCAGCGTCTGCCAGGCCGGGAGCTTCAGCGAGACCCGCTGGAAGTCGCCCTTCAGGCCGCCCACGTTGCTGCCGGTGTGCCCGCTGCTGATCACCTTCGTACCGAAGCCGGACTGGTCGGAGGCGTTGTTCGGGGCCGAGGTGCCGTAGTCGAACTGGAACTCGGTGCCGCCGGGCAGGGTGCTCTTCGTGTTGTTGGTGATCTTCAGCTTCGGGGTGATCGGGTAGTTCGAGTCGCCCAGCTTGAAGTCCGTGAACTCCGTCCTGATGTCCACCGCCTGGGTGGGCAGGGCCGTGCCCGCCTTCTTCGCGCCGTAGGGGGAGGCCGCCTTGAACTTGTCGTACATCAGGGAGGTGAGCGTGTCGCCCATCTCGTACTGGCCCTTGGCCGCGTTGTACGCGTAGTCGCCGGCCAGCTCCCAGACCATCGTGCCGCCGATGCCCTTGTTCACCACGTAGTCGGCCTTGGCGGCGACGGACTGCTCGTCCTCAGTGGACAGGAAGACCTTCTTCTGCGCGTTCCACAGCCACGGCGCCACCAGCGTGGAGTCGTACTTGCGGGCGTAGGTGCCGGTCAGCGTGGTGTTCGCGGGGAAGCCGTACTTGGTGACGTAGTCGCCGACGACGCCCTTCTCCAGGTTCTTCGCGTGCCACATCGGGTTCGAGCCCGCCGGGGACTCGACGCCGTTGGTGTCGAGGTCGTGCCAGAGGTTGTCGATGCCGACCGCGCCGTCACCGCACTTGGTCAGGCCCGCGCCCGCCGGGCAGCTGGTGGCCGCCGCCTTGCCCCACAGGCCGTCGGTGCCGCCCTGCACGTTCTTGAAGCCGCGGGTGTAGTACGGCAGGCCGATGTTGATCCGGCCCGAGGGCATCGAGCCGCGGAAGTAGTGGTAGGCCCAGTCGGTGTTGAGGTAGCCGACGCCGCCGTACTGGGAGGTGGAGTAGACGCCCGCGGCCGCCAGTTCGGCGTCCTTACCGTCGTCGAAGAGGGACGCGTTCGGGCCGACGTACTCGTTCCAGGCGCCGTGCAGGTCGTAGGACATGATGTTGACGTAGTCCAGGTACTTCTGCATCTGGAACGTCTCCATGCCCCGCAGCAGGTAGCCGGAGGAGGGGGCGGCGACGGACAGCAGGTAGTGCTTGCCGTCGGCGGCGCCCGCGCGGTCGAGCCTCTCGCGCAGCGACTTCATCAGGGCCGCGTAGCCCTGGACCAGGCCTGCCCGGCGGGCGTTGGACAGCTGCCAGTCCAGCGGGTTGCCCGCGTCCTTCATCGTGGTCGGGTACTCGTAGTCGATGTCGACGCCGTTGAAGCCGTACTTGCGGATGAACTCGACCGAGGAGTCCGCGAAGGTGTCGATGCCCGCCTGGTTGACGGAGCCGTCGGCGTTGGTGGCCATCGAGTAGAAGCCGCCGGAGGCCACGCGGTTGCCGTCGTCGCCGAAGTAGCCGCCCGTCTCGGCCCAGCCGCCGACCGAGATCAGGGTCTTCACGTTCGGGTACTGCTTCTTGAACTTGTTCAGCAGGTTGAAGTGGCCCTTGTAGGGGAGGGCCGGGTCCATCTCGGCGCCGGCCACGCCCGGCCAGGTCATCCCGGTGGCGGCGTTGTTCGGGCCGTCCGAGCCCACCGAGATCCTGTTGTCCGAGCCGACGTGGGCGAAGGCGTAGTTCAGGTGGGTGACCTTGGACCACGGGACGTTGCTGGCCAGGTAGGCGGGGGTGCCGTCCTTGCCCGTGCGCCAGCCGGTGAAGTAGCCGATGACGCGGCGCTGGTGGTCCGCGCCCATCTTCTCGCGGCCTTCGGTGTCGTAGACGGAGCAGTACGGAACGTCCACTCCGGGCGTCTTGTACAGCCCGTCGGGGCGACAGCCCTCTCCCCCAGACTCCGTCCGGGGGGACCCCCAGGCGGCATGCGAGGCCGTCGATAGTGCGGGTAGCAGCAGTCCGGCGATGGCGGCGCCGGATGCCAGGAGCATCGCTCTCGTACGTGTGGGGGACGGCATGGTGCCTCCTGGGGAGGGGAGGATGGCAGGGCCAAATGCGGCAACAGGCATGGATGTGGCGCTGGTTGGCCTGTGACGTGCGCACGTCGGCAGGCCCGGCTCCCGGGAAGATGAAGGGAACGTTAAGAGGACTAGACCAACCCGTCAATAGGTCTGGACCAACCTCGGACCCGGCGCGTTCGCGACGCGGCCGGCGCAAGAGGAGCGCTCGAGAACGGTGGTCTTGTGAGCCAGGCCACAGCGGTTCACCCGCATGGCCGCCGATCCCCCGTGGCACACTGGCCCTAGTACCAGTAGCAGCGCACTCCGGGGTCGGTGTAATTCCGAACCGGCGGTATAGTCCGCGACCCGTCCGCATCCAGCGGCCGGTTGACCAGGTGAAATTCCTGGACCGACGGTTAAAGTCCGGATGGGAGGCAGTGCGCGGCGGGCAGTCACCGGTACGCCGCCGCCGGCGGTCCATCGGCGTATCCCCAGGGATACGTGTCGGAGGGACCGTGTTTTCCGGCCCCCGGCGTCCCCGCGTGTGCTGTTCCGCTTCATCTGTCGTATCCCGACAGGCCCCGGAGTCCGTGCCCGATGAGGCAGGAGGACCCGGTGGCGACACACGCCGCGCAGGCAGCACCCGACCCGAGCGTCACCGCGATGCGCCGGGCCATCGAGCTGGCCTCCCGCGGACTCGGCTCCACCAGCCCCAACCCCGTCGTCGGCTGTGTCATCACCGACCCCTCGGGCGCCGTCGTCGGCGAGGGCTGGCACCAGCGGGCCGGCGGCCCGCACGCCGAGGTCCACGCCCTGCGCGCGGCCGGTGAGGCCGCCCGCGGCGCCACCGCCTACGTCACCCTCGAACCCTGCAACCACACCGGTCGTACGGGACCCTGCGCGCAGGCGCTCATCGACGCCGGGATCGCCCGCGTGGTGTACGCCGTCTCCGACCCGAACCCGCAGGCCAGCGGCGGCGGAGCCACCCTGCGCGCCGCCGGGATCGCCACCGGGGCGGGCCTGCTGGCCGACGAGGCCGAGCAGGGCAACGCCGCCTGGCTCACCTCCGTCCGCCTGGGCCGCCCCCACGTCACCTGGAAGTACGCCGCCACCCTCGACGGCCGCAGCGCCGCCGAGGACGGCAGCAGCCGCTGGATCACCTCCGCCGAGTCCCGCGCCGACGTCCACCGGCTGCGCGCCGAGGCCGACGCGGTCCTCGTCGGCGGCGGCACCCTGCGCGCGGACGACCCCCACCTGGCCGTACGCGGCATCGACGGGGCCGTCCAGCCGCTGCGCGTCGCCCTCGACACCCGCGCCGCACTGCCCGCCACGGCCCGCGTCCTCGACGACGCGGCCCCCACCCTGATCGTCACCGGCGAGGACGCCGACACCCGTCACCTGCCCGGCGCCGACGTCCTGCGGCTGCCCCTGAGCGACGGCCGCGTCCCCGTACCCCGCCTGCTCACCGAGCTGTACGCCCGGGGTGTGCGCTCCGTCCTCCTCGAAGGCGGGCCCACCCTCGCGGGCGCCTTCCTCGAAGCCGGCGCCGTCGACCGCGTCATCGGCTACATCGCCCCGGCCCTCCTCGGCTCGGGCCCCGCCGCCCTCGCCGGCGCCGGCATCACGAACATCGCCCACGCCGTCCGCCTCGAGATCACCGAGGCCGTACGCAGCGGCACCGATCTGCGTATCACCGCCGTTCCCGCCAACGCCCCCAAGGAGCACTGAGTGTTCACCGGAATCGTCGAAGAACTGGGCGAGGTCACCGCCGTCGAGCAGCTCGCCGAGGCCTCCCGCTTCCGCCTGCGCGGCCCGGTCGTCACCGAGGGCGCCAAGCACGGCGACTCGATCGCCGTCAACGGCGTCTGCCTGACCGTCGTGGAGACCGCCGACGGCGAGTTCACCGCCGACGTCATGCAGGAGACCCTCAACCGCTCCAGCCTCGGCGTCCTCGGCGCGGGCTCCCGGGTCAACCTGGAACGCCCCATGGCCCTCGGCGGCCGGCTCGGCGGACACCTGGTCCAGGGCCACGTCGACGGCACCGGCGAGATCCTCTCCCGCACCCCCTCCGAGCACTGGGAGCTCGTCAAGGTCGCGCTCCCGGGCCACCTCGCCCGGTACGTCGTGGAGAAGGGCTCCATCACGGTCGACGGCGTCAGCCTCACCGTCGTCGAGGCCGCCGCCGACTACTTCACCATCAGCCTCATCCCCACCACCCTCGCGCTGACCACCCTGGGCATCAAGCAGCCCGGCGACCCGGTCAACCTGGAGGTCGACGTCCTCGCCAAGTACGTCGAGCGCCTGCTCGCCGCCGGCGTGAACCCGCTGCACGCCGAGGAGACCCAGAAGTGAGCGCCCTGACCTGGCTGAACTCCGAGGCCTTCACCGCCTTCGGCCAGAAGATCATCTGGTCCGACGCCATCGGCAACACCATGGGCCTGGTCGCCCTCGCCCTCGGCTGGAAGCGCTCCATATGGACCTGGCCGACCCAGTTCCTCTCCGGCGCCATCCTCTTCGTCGCCTTCGCCGCCGGCCACCTCTCCGGCAACGCCGGCAAGCAGGTCGTCGTCATGCTGGTCGCCCTGTGGGGCTGGGCCCAGTGGACCCGCGGCAAGCGGCAGGCCCAGGACGCCTCCCTCGCCGTCCGTTTCGCGAGCTGGCGCGAGCGCGGACTGCTGCTGGGGGCCGCCGCCGCCGGCACCCTCGCCGTCACCGGGCTGTTCACCCTCTACCCGTGGATGTCCTGGAACCCGCTGCCGGACGCCTACATCTTCGTCGGCACCATCGTGGCCATGTACGCCCAGGCCAAGGGCCTGGTCGAGTTCTGGTTCGCCTGGCTGCTCGTCGACGCCGTCGGCGTCCCCCTCGCCTTCACCAGCGGCTACGCCTTCTCCGCCTTCGTCTACGTGATCTACGGAGCCCTCGTGCTCTGGGGTGCCTACGACTGGTACCAGCGCTCGCGCACCACCCCCGCCCCGGCCCTCGAAGGAGCAACGGCATGACCCCCGTCCTCAAGCCCGTGCCCGACCCGGCCGACTCCGGCGCCGAGGAGTCCTTCCGCCTCGACCCCGTCGAGCAGGCCATCCGCGACATCGCCGCCGGCCGCCCCGTGGTCGTCGTCGACGACGAGGACCGCGAGAACGAGGGCGACCTCGTCATCGCCGCCGAGAAGGCCACCCCCGAGATCATCGCGTTCATGATGAGCGAGTGCCGGGGCCTGATCTGCGCGCCGATGGAGGGCCCCGAGCTGGACCGCCTGGAGCTCCCGCAGATGGTCCAGCACAACACCGAGTCGATGAAGACCGCCTTCACCGTCTCCGTCGACGCGAGCGCCGCCCACGGCGTCACCACCGGCATCTCCGCCGCCGACCGCGCCACCACCCTGCGCCTGCTGGCCAACGGCGCCTCCGGGCCCGGCGACTTCGTCCGCCCCGGCCACATCTTCCCGCTGCGCGCCAAGCCCGGCGGCGTCCTGGTCCGCAACGGCCACACCGAGGCCGCCGTCGACCTCGCCCGCCTCGCGGGCCTGCGCCCGGCCGGCGCCATCGTGGAGATCGCCGGCGAGGACGGGGTCATGCTGCGGCTGCCCGAGCTGATCCCCTTCGCCCGCAAGCACGGACTGACGATCATCTCCATCGAGGACCTGATCGCCTACCGCCGCTCCGCCGAGCCCACCGTCCGCCGCGAGGCCGAGGTCAGCCTGCCGACCGCCGCCGGCGAGTTCACGGCGTACGGCTACCGCTCCACCGTCGACGGCGTCGAGCACGTCGCCCTCGTCCACGGGGAGATCGGCGACGGCCGCGACGTCCTCGTCCGGATGCACTCCGAGTGCCTGACCGGCGACATCTTCCAGTCCCAGCGCTGCGACTGCGGCCCCCAGCTCCAGGCCGCCATGGCCCGGGTCCAGGCCGAGGGCCGCGGGATCATCGTCTACCTGCGCGGGCACGAGGGCCGGGGCATCGGACTGCTGTCCAAGATGCGCGCCTACGAGCTCCAGGAACGCGGCCGCGACACCCTGGACGCCAACCTGGAACTGGGCCTGCCCGCCGACGCCCGCGACTACGGCGCCGGCGCCCAGATCCTCGCCGACCTGGGCGTACGCACCGTCCGGCTGCTGACCAACAACCCCGACAAGGCGGCCGCCCTGGAAGACCACGGCATCTCCGTCGCCGGACGGGAGGCCATGCCCGTCGGGGCCGGCGAGCACAACCTGCGGTACCTGCGCACCAAGCGGGACCGCATGGGCCACGACCTCCCCTGGCTGGAGGGGGCCGTGCCCACCTCCGCCTGCGGAAACCAGTAACCACGCACCACCCACCCCACCCACCCCATCCGTCAATCCCGGTACGAACCGGAACCCCCCGAGGAGCAGAGCTGTGAGCGGCAAGGGCGCACCCGTACTGAGCGTGAAGAACTGCGGCGACCTCCGGGTGGCCGTGATCGCGGCCCAGTGGCACGAGAAGGTCATGGACGGCCTGGTGGACGGCGCCCTGCGGGCCCTGCACGAGCTGGGCATCGACGAGCCCACCCTGCTGCGCGTCCCCGGCAGCTTCGAGCTCCCGGTCGTGGCCAAGGTGCTCGCCGGCCGCGGCTACGACGCGATCGTCGCCCTCGGCGTGGTCATCCGCGGCGGCACCCCGCACTTCGACTACGTGTGCCAGGGCGTCACCCAGGGCCTGGTGCAGGTGTCGATCGACACCGGGGTCCCCGTCGGCTTCGGCGTCCTGACCTGCGACAACGACGAGCAGGCGCTGGACCGCGCCGGCCTGGAGGGGTCGAACGAGGACAAGGGGCACGAAGCGGTCACCGCCGCCGTCTCCACCGCCATGACCCTGCGCACGGTCAGCGAGCCCTGGCGGTAGTCCACGGAGTGAACCCCGGCACCGGGGGGCCCGGGTGAACCCGTACCCTAAGGGCATCATGGCGAACAAGACCTTCGAAGAGCTCTTCAGCGAGCTCCAGCTCAAGGCCGCCGACGGCGACCCCAGCACCTCCCGCACCGCCGAGCTCGTCGGCAAGGGCGTCCATGCCATCGGCAAGAAGATCGTCGAGGAGGCCGCCGAGGTCTGGATGGCCGCCGAGTACGAGGGCAAGGAAGCCGCCGCCGAGGAGATCTCCCAGCTGCTCTACCACGTCCAGGTGATGATGGTGGCGCGCGGGATCTCCCTCGACGACGTCTACTCCCACCTCTAGGCCGGAGCTCTTCACCGCGGGCCCCCGCCCACACCCCCTTACGCACCTACGCACGAAGGAAGCCCCATGCTGCGCATCGCCGTCCCCAACAAGGGTTCGCTCTCCGGACCGGCGTCGGAGATGCTCCATGAGGCCGGCTACCGCCAGCGCAAGGAGTCCAAGGAACTCGTCACGGTCGACCCCGACAACGAGGTCGAGTTCTTCTACCTCCGCCCGAAGGACATCGCGATCTACGTCGCGTCGGGCAAGCTCGACATCGGCATCACCGGCCGCGACCTGCTGCTGGACTCCGGGGCCAACGCCGAGGAGATCCTGCCGCTGAACTTCGGCCGCTCCACCTTCCGCTACGCCACCAAGCCCGGCACGGCGAAGGGCCCCGAGGACTTCAGCGGTATGACGATCGCCACCTCCTACGAGGGCATCGTCGCCAAGCACCTCGCCGACCTGGGCATCGACGCCTCCGTCGTCCACCTGGACGGCGCCGTCGAGACCGCCATCGAGCTCGGCGTGGCCCAGGTCATCGCCGACGTCGTCGAGACCGGCACCAGCCTGCGCAACGCCGGTCTGGAGGTCATCGGCGAGCCGATCCTCAAGTCCGAGGCGACCGTCATCCGCCGCACCGGCGCCGACGGCGACGACCCGAAGGCCGCGCAGTTCCTGCGCCGCCTGCAGGGCGTCCTGGTGGCCCGCAGCTACGTGATGATGGACTACGACTGCCGCGCCGAGCACCTGGAGCGCGCGGTCGCCCTCACCCCGGGCCTGGAGTCGCCGACGATCTCCCCGCTCCACAACGAGGGCTGGGTCGCGGTCCGCGCCATGGTCCCCGCCAAGGACGCGCAGCGGATCATGGACGACCTGTACGAGCTCGGCGCGCGCGCGATCCTCACCACCTCGATCCACGCCTGCCGCCTCTGACCGGCCGGCCCGTCCCAGAAGGCATCACCGCACCATGAGCGAGTCCGCCGCCCAGCCCGCACCGCCCGCACTGCCGGTCACCTTCCGGCCGAACCGCACCCGGGCGGTGCTGCTGGGCGTCGGATCCGTCATGTTCGCCACCATCACGGCGATCGCCCTGCTGCTGGAGAACCTCAGCCCCGGCGAGCGGGTCAGCTTCGTCGTCACCGCCGTCCTGCTGTCCTCCGTCCTCGTCCTGCTCAGCCGCCCCAAGGTGGTCGCGGACGAGGCCGGGGTGACCGTGGTCAACCTCACCACCACCCGCCGCCTGGAGTGGGCGCAGATCCTGCGCGTCAACCTCCGCCCCGGCGACCCGTGGGTGTTCCTCGACCTGAACGACGGCACCAGCCTGCCCGCCCTGGGCATCCAGCCGGGCATCGCCAAGGCCCGTGCCATCGGCGACGCCCGCGCCCTGCGCGCCCTCGCCGAGACCCGCGGCACCGGCGGCGCCGGCCGCTGAGCCCGCCGCACCCGTCCGCTGCGTCCCATTGCGGCGGCGATCTCAATGACTACCCTGGTGGGGCGGCGCACCACAGCGCCCACCCACCCGCCCCGGGACCCCGTGGCCCGTGGGCACCTGCGACCAGAGGAGTGACTCCCTCCAGCAATGGACGGATCGTCCGGTAGTACCCGCGCCGCCCTCCCCGTGGAGGCGGCGGCATGACCATCCCGCTACTCCTGCTCGTGGCGGCATTCGCCCTGATCCTCGCCAACGGTTTCTTCGTGGCGGCCGAGTTCGGCCTCGTCACGGTGGAGAAGCCCGAGGCCGAACGGGCCGCAGCCGACGGTGACCGCCGTGCCCGCACGGTGGTCGAAGCCCTGCGGGAGCTGTCCTTCCAGCTCTCGGGCACCCAGCTCGGCATCACCATCACCTCCCTCGTGGTCGGCATGCTCGCCGAACCGGCCCTGGCCGCGCTGCTGTCGAAGCCGCTCGCCGCGACGGGCCTGCCCGCGGGGGCCGTCCCCGGCGCCGCCGTCCTCATCGGCATGCTGCTCGCCTCCGCCGTCCAGATGGTCGTCGGCGAGCTCGTCCCGAAGAACTGGGCGGTCTCCAAGCCGCTCCAGGTGGCGAGGTTCGTGGCCGGCCCGCAGCAGGCCTTCTCCCGGGCCCTGCGGCCCGTCATCGCCGGTCTCAACTCCGTAGCGAACCGCCTCGTGCGGGCGCTCGGCGTCGAGCCCGCCGAGGAGATGGCCTCCGCCCGCACCCCCGGCGAACTGGTCTCCCTGGTCCGCCATTCGGCCCAGGCCGGCGCCCTCGAACAGGACACCGCCGACCTCTTCGTACGGACCCTGTCGCTGGGCGAGCTCACCGCCCAGCACGTCATGACCCCCCGGGTGAAGGTCAGCGCCCTCCAGGACTCGGCCACCGCGGCCGACGTGCTGAACCTGACCCGCGCCACGGGCCTGTCCCGCTTCCCGGTCTACCGCGAGCGCATCGACGAGATCACCGGGGTCGTCCACCTCAAGGACGCCCTCGCCGTGCGCGAGTCCGAACGCGCCCGCACGACCGTCGGCCGGATCTGCGTCGCCCCGCTGCTGGTGCCCGGCTCCCTGCCGGTGCAGCCGCTGCTGGAGCGGCTGCGCAGTGAACAGCCGATGGCCGTCGTGGTCGACGAGTACGGCGGCACCGCCGGCGTGGTCACCCTGGAGGACATCGTGGAGGAACTCGTCGGCGAGGTCCGCGACGAGCACGACCTCGCCGAGGACGACAGCCCCGAGCTGGCCGCCGTCGCCGCCGAGGACGGCCGGCCCTCCTGGGAGGCCGACGGCAGCTGCCGCGTGCACACCCTGCGCCGCATAGGCCTGGAGGTGCCCGAGGGCCCGTACGAGACCGTCGCCGGCCTCGTCGCCGACCTCCTGGGCCGGATCCCCGCCCCCGGGGACCGGGCCGAGCTGCCCGGCTGGAAGCTGTCGGTCCGCCAGGTCCGCCGCAACCGCGCCGAGCGGGTCCGGCTGGTCCGTCTGACGGCCGCCGCGCAGACCGCCGCCGAGACCGTCCCGCAGCCCGCCCGCACCGCCGGGCGGCAGCGCACCGAGCAGCAGCTGGAAGGCGCCGCCCGATGAACGCCCTCCAACTGCTCTTCGCCCTGCTCCTGGTCCTGGCCAACGGTTTCTTCGTCGGCGCCGAGTTCGCGCTCGTCTCCGTCCGCCGCAGCCAGATCGAGCCCCTGGCGGCCGGCTCCAAGCGGGCCCGCCAGGTGCTGTACGGCCTGGAGAACCTGCCGCGCATGATGGCCGCCGCCCAGTTCGGCATCACCCTGTGCTCCCTCACCCTCGGCGCGGTCGCCGAACCCACCGTGGCCCGGCTGCTGGAGCCCGTCTTCGAGGCCGTTCACGTCCCCGAGGGGCTGATCCACCCGCTGGGCTACGCCTTCGCGCTGGCCGCGGTGGTCTTCCTGCACCTGGTGATCGGCGAGATGGTCCCCAAGAACCTCGCCATGGCCGCCCCCGAGAAGACCGCCCTGTGGTTCAGCCCCGGCCTGGTGGCCTTCGCCCGCCTCTGCGGGCCGGTCACCACCGCCCTGGGCGCCTGCGCCGCGCTGGTCCTGCGGCTCTTCAAGGTGGAGCCGAAGGACGAGGTGGAGGCCGTCTACACCAGCGCCCAGCTCGGCCGGCTCGTCGAGGACTCCCGGCAGGCCGGGCTCCTCGAACCGGTGGAGCAGGAGCGCCTGGAGGACGCCCTGGAGCTGGGCAGCCGCCCGGTCACCGACGTGCTGCTGGCCCCGGGCCGGCTCGTCACCGTCGGCCCGGCCGTCACCCCGCGCCAGATCGAACAGCTGACCGTGCGCACCGGCTACTCGCGCTTCCCGGTCCGCTCCGACAGCGGCGCCTTCATGGGCTACCTCCACGTCAAGGACGTCCTGGACCTGGAGAACCGGGAACGGGCCGTACCGCAGCGGGTGTGGCGCCGGATGACCACCCTGTGCTCGACGCTTCCGCTCGACGACGCCCTCAGCGTCATGCGGCGGGACGCCACCCACCTGGCCCAGGTCGCCGACCCGGCGGGCCGCGTGCTGGGCCTGGTGGCCCTGGAGGACGTCCTGGAGATGCTCGTCGGCGAGGTCCGAGACCCCGCCCACCGCGTCCCGGCCCGCCGCCGCGAGCGCCCCGCCCTGACCGCCTGACGCCGCAACGCCTCGTACGCCGCGCGGGGCTGGATTTCGCACAGCGAAATTCCAGCCCGCGCGGCGTTTGAGCGCAGCGGCCCCCGGCACCGCGAGGCCACCCGGCACAATGGTTCCGTGGACCCGGACACGGAAGCGGTACTCGACGCCATCGGCCCCCGCCTCCGCACGCTCCGCCGCACCCGAGGCCTCACCCTGGAGGCCCTCGCCGCCACCACCGGCATCTCGGTGAGCACCCTCTCCCGCCTCGAATCCGGCAAGCGCCGCCCCACCCTGGAGCTGCTCCTCCCGCTCGCCAGGGCCCACCGCGTCGCCCTCGACGACCTGGTCGGCGCCCCGCCCACCGGCGACCCACGGGTCCATCTGGAGCCCCTCCGCCGGCACGGGCGCGTCATCGTGCCGCTGACCCGCTACCCGGGCCGGATCCAGGTGTTCAAGCAGGTCCTGACCCCGCGCGAGCCGAAACTCGTCACCCACGAGGGCTACGAGTGGTTCTACGTCCTCGCCGGCGAGGTGCGGCTGCTCCTCGGGGACGAGGAGATCGTCCTGCGCCCGGGCGAGGTGGCCGAGTTCGACACCGCGCGCCCGCACTGGTTCGGCCCGGCCGACGGCGTCGCGGCGGAGGTCCTGCACCTGTTCGGCCCCCGCGGCGACCAGGCCGTCGTCCGCGCCGGTCCCCGGACCCCCTGACGTCCCGTCCCGGCTACAGCGGCGGCTGCTCCGGCCGTTCCTGGGGGCCCCGGCCGGACAGGACCTCCCCGTACGCCTGCATCAGGTCCGCCAGCCGCAGCGTCGCCAGGTCCTCCCGCGAGGGGTCCCCGGCGAAGCCCGCGAGCCTCAGGTCCCGGTAGGCGCAGCTCTTCTCGTACAGGGTGCGCAGGAAGCGGCCGTTGCCGAGCTCGTCGATCCAGCCCTGCTCCACCACGTGCCCGCTGATGCTGCGCAGTTCCTCCAGGGCCTCCTCGTCCCAGCCGTCCCCGTTGGCGTCGGCCAGCACCTCGCCGATCGCGGTCAGTTCCCCCGGCCGGTAGCTCGGGAAGTCCACCCGCGTCGTGAACCGGGACGACAGCCCCGGGTTGGCGGCGAGCAGCCGGTCCATCCCCGCCGGATAGCCCGCCAGGATCACCACCAGGTGGTCCCGGTTGTCCTCGGCGCGCTTGAGCAGCACCTGGAGGGCCTCGTCCCCGTACGCGTCGCCCTTGCTGTAGCCGGAGTTGGACAGGCTGTACGCCTCGTCGACGAACAGCACCCCGCCGATCGCCGAGTCGATCAGCTCGTTCGCCTTGACCGCGGTCTGCCCCAGGAACTCGCCCACCAGATCGGCCCGTTGCGCCTCCACCAGGTGGTCGCCGCCCAGCAGCCCCAGCGCGTAGAACACCCGCCCCAGGATCCGGGCCACGGTGGTCTTGCCGGTCCCCGAGGGGCCCGAGAAGACGAAGTGCCGCTTCGGCGGCTGCACGGGGAGCCCCTGCGCCGCCCGCAGCCGGGCCATGTGCAGCTGCGCCGAGAGGGCCTTCACCTGCCGCTTCACCGGCTCCAGGCCGACCATCCGCTCCAGTTCCGCGAGCGCTTCCGCCAGCGCCTGTGGATCGGCCGGCCCGGCCGGCAGCCCGACGGGGGCGCCCTGCGCGGGGACGGTCACCTTGTGCCGTACGCCCTCCAGCCGGCCCGTCCCGGCCGGGGGCCCGAAGCGCGGGTCCGGGGGCTCCCCGGGCGTCGGGGGATCGGCCTCCACCTGCCCGTCCGGGGCCACGTCCTGCACGGGCCCGCCGCCGCCCAGCGACGCGACCGCCGTGTAGTCGCCGCCGGCCGGGGAGAGCCCGTGCCCGGCGAAGCCCTCGGAGAGGTGGCCGCCGTATCCGGCGTACCCGGCGGCGTCCGCCATCCCGTCGAAATCGTCACTGTCCTCGATGGCCGTCAGCCGGGCCGCCGTGTCCATGAACGCCGGGTCCACCCGGTGCACGGCCCGGTACAGCGGCAGCGCCGCCGCACTGCGCCCGGTGCCCTCGCGGGCCCGCGCCAGCCAGTACCGCAGCTCCTTGCGCTGGGGCTGCTCGCTGCGGCAGCGCATCAGCGCCGCCGACAGCATCGGCTCCGCCTGCCCGTACATCTCCAGCCGGACCCGGGCCATCCCGCCGAAGAGCCCGGCCTCGATGCCCAGCAGCGGATCGTGGACCAGCGGCTCGGTGTGCCGTACGAGCTGTTCCCAGTCCTTGACCAGGTAGGCCCGGCAGGCGTGCAGGAACCGCACCTGCGGATCGGTGTCCACCGGCGGCAGCGCTGCCAGGGCCTGGTCCAGTTCGGGGACGTGGCGGCCGTCCAGCCAGTGCGAGGCGTGGGCCAGCAGCAGGTCGCGCCGGCTCTCCAGCACGGGCTGGACCCACCAGCCCAGCCAGTACCAGGAGTTCAGGGTCCGCCGGTGCCGGGTGCGCTGCTCGCCGAAGCGGTCCCGGTGGGCGTACATGCGCAGTAAGGCGTTGGTGGTGTCCGCGCGCAGCGCGTGCAGTCCCAGCCAGGCGTCGGCCATCGTGGGATCCAGGCTGACGGCCGTGCGGAACTCCTCCTCGGCCTGCGGGTAGGCGCCCATGGTGCAGGCGTCGACCCCGCGCAGCCAGGCGAGTTCGGCCGGGGTGTGTGTGCCGCCCGGCATGCCGAAGTCCATCACGTCCCCCACAAGCCTGCCCGTGGCACGCGGCAACCCCCGCGCCGAGCGCGCGAGTTGTCCACCCGGCCGATGAAATCAGGGCTGCATCGTACCTGCGGTGACGCACCTTACCCAGGGTGCGGTGCACACGGGTCGAGGGTGTGCCCCGCATGTCTACGGTAACTCAGGGTGAGGGGTGGTGGGCGGAGCGACGCACGCCGGGCCCGGCCGGTACCGGCTCAGGGCAGAACGAAGCCCCCGATCACGGGGGAACAACCGGGGGCTTCGCGTCCGCGGCGGCCTTCGCAGACCGCGCATTCAGAACGTAAGGCCGCATCCGGGCCCGGGTCAAGCGGGTCGGGGCAGCGCTCCGGGCTCAGTCGAGCGGAACTGCTCAGGCCTGGGGGAGTCCGTCACCGTCGGTGAGCGCGGAGGGCGCTCCCGGGGTCGCAGAAACCCCGGAAGTCCACTCGTATCCCGTACCGCTCTGGTGCACCAAGGTGTCCGCGAAGGGGCGCGAAGGGTCGTCCGAGAAGTGCGCGAGCTCGGCGCGCTCCCATCCGTCCCAGAAACCGGAGAGTTCGCGCCCGTCCCGGTCGCGACCCCGCCCCCAGGAGGTCTCGCGGGGGGTCTCCATCCACAGCAGCCGCGCCAGATGCGGGCGCAGCGCCCGCCGCCCGGCCCCGACCCCCTCGACGAGCAGCACGGGCGCCGGCTCCAGCACCCGCTCGGGGCCGAAACGGCGGAGCTCCCAGTCGTACGGGGCCCAGCGCGCGGGCCGACCGGCGGCGAGCGGCTCCACCACCTGGGCGCGCAGCCGCCCCCACCAGTCGAAGAGCTGCGCGTGGGTGGCCACGTCGTCCAGGTGCAGCACCGGCGCCCCGCCGAGGGCCTCGGCGAGCCGGCCGGCGAAGGTGCTCTTGCCGCTGCCGGCGTGCCCGTCGACCCCGATGACGCGGACGGGGCCGAGGGAGGGCGGCGCGGCGGCGAGCTCCCGCGCGAGCGGTTCGAGTGACGTGTGTCCTTCCACCCCGCCCAGCCTAGGCCCTGGCCGGGCGGTGATCCGAGGCCCGGCCTCCCGGGGGCACCTCCCAGCGGTGGCCGGGGGAGGAGCGCTGGAAGGGCGGGGCGGGGAGACGGCCCCCCGACACGAGGCGCAGGCTTCGCCACCCCGCCCCGGGGAACTGGAAAGGTGGATCAGTCCGATCCGCCACACCGACCCCTGGGGGGCCACGCCGATGACCGCACCCACACCCCGCCGCACCCTCCTGGCCCTCGCCGTGGCCGCCGCCACGGCGGCCACCCTGCCCACGGCCGGCCGGGCCGCCGCGGCCACCGGAGCCCCGGCCGGCACCGCCGGCACCGCCGCGGCGACCGGCACCGTCGACAACCGCTTCTGGTACACCCACGCCCACTGGCGCGCCGGCACCCACCGCGGCACCACCGCCGTCGACGGCGCCCGGCCCGGCCTGGAGATCGCGGCGCCCGCCGGCCGCACCGACTACACCGACCCGCACACCGGCCGGAAGTCCACCTGGGAGTACGCCGCCTGGACCTCCCCCGTGCACCGCTCCTCCGTCCCCGCCACCGAGGCCATCGCCTCCTGGAACGCCCGGACCCCGGCCGGCACCTGGATCCAGACCGAGCTGCGCGTCACCTACCCCGACGGCACGACGGGCCCCTGGTACGTGATGGGCCGCTGGGCGGCCGGGGACGGCGACATCCGCCGCACCTCCGTCGACGGCCAGGGCGACGGCCGCACCACCGTCTGGACGGACACCCTCGCCGTGCGCACCCCGGCCGCCGCGGCCGGGGTGCGGATCACGCACTGGCAGCTGCGCCTGACCCTCTACCGCCGGCCCGGCACCAACGGCGGGCCCACGGTCTGGCTGGCCGGGGCGATGGCGTCCGCCGTCCCGGACCGGTTCACCGTGCCGGCCTCCACCCCCTCGGGCAGGGCCCACGAGCTGAAGGTCCCGCGCTACTCCCAGGAGGTGCACACCGGCCAGTACCCGGAGTACGACAACGGCGGCGAGGCCTGGTGCAGCCCCACCTCCTCCCAGATGATCATCGAGTACTGGGGCCGCAAGCCCTCCGCCGCCGCCCTGGCCTGGGTCGATCCGGCGTACGCCGACCCGCAGGTCTGCCACGCCGCCCGCTCCACCTACGACGCCGCCTACAAGGGCTGCGGGAACTGGCCCTTCAACGCCGCCTACGCCGCGACCTACCGCGACATGGCGGGCGTCGTCACCCGCCTCGGCTCCCTCACCGACCTGGAGACGCTGGTGGCCGCCGGGATCCCGGCCATCACCTCCCAGTCCTTCCTGCGCGAGGAGCTGACCGGCGCCGGCTACGGCACCGCAGGCCACCTGATGACCGTGATCGGCTTCACCGCCGCCGGGGACGTGGTGGCCAACGACCCGAACTCGGCGGACAACACCGCCGTCCGCCGCGTCTACAAGCGGCGCGAGTGGGAGAACGTCTGGCTGCGGACCAAGCGCCGCAACGCCGAGGGCAAGACCGTCTCCGGCAGCGGCGGCGTCTGCTACCTCTACGCCCCGGCCCGGCCCACGGCGGCCCAGATCGCCGCGCTCCGGCAGGTCGGGGTGCTGTGACGGGAAGGCCACCGCCGACGGCGCCGGAACACCGCCGAACATCCGCTGCTCCGGATGGCTTAACCGGCCGATTCTGGGCATAAAGGGCATATAAGGCTTCTCATAGGAGGCAGCCCACCATGACCACCCATTCGAGCATCGAACACCACCCGGACCTCGCTGAAATGCGGACTCGGTTCGAGCGGGTCACGGCCACTCCCGCCGCGCAGGCCGTGGAGGCGCTGGCCCTGATCACGGGCCTCTACCTGGCGGCATCGGCGTGGATCGCCGGGTTCAGTGCGCTGAGCCCGCTGGCCATCAACAACCTCATCGCCGGCGCGGCCTTCTGCCTGTGCATGGGCGGCCTGGGATCGGCGTACGAGCGTACGCACGCGATGGCCTGGACCGCGGTCGCGATCGGCGCCTGGACCATCGTGGCCCCCTGGGTCATGGCCGGTGCGATGGACACCACCCGCAGTGTCGTCAGCAACGTCATCACCGGCGCGGTCGCCCTGTGCCTCGGCCTGGCCATGGTGGCCATCGGCGGACGCCCGCGCACGACCACCTGACCCGGACACGAGCCCCGTACGCCACCGGGCCCCGGCCGGTCCTCCGCAGCGCGGAGGCCGCCGGGGCCCGGTGGCGTACGGCCCGTGCCGCCGCCCTGTGACCCTTGCCATATACCGTGAATGCCGCGAACGCTGGCACATTGGACGGCATGACCGCACACACCGCCGCCCTCTCCGCCCGCGCCCGGCGCCTCGTCGGCACCGGCGGCCCCAAGGACTCCGCCTGGCTGGAGCACGTACTCGGCTGGACGCTGGTGGTCGTCGTGGCCATGTTCGTCACCCAGGTCGGCTGGCTGTAGCCCCTTCCGCCGGGCTCAGGAGGCCTCCAGCCGCAGCCCGTCGGTGACGATCACGTCCGAGGTGACCAGCGCCTGCTCGGCGCTGACCCGGGTCATGAACACGAACGGCGGGATGACCGGGGGAGCCGGCAGCCCGTCCGGGCTGAACGTCACGCACAGCAGCCCTTCGACGCACCCGCTGAACCGCGTCAGGTAGAGGGTCACGTCCCCGCGCAGCTCCAGGGAGCGGGCGGCCAGCCCGTACTCCTCCCGCCCGTCGCGGGTGCGCAGCCGGTAGTCCCGCAGCGAGGCCGCCGCCATCTTCAGGACGAGGACCCGGCGCGGCCCGTCCGCGGTCGCCACCTCCGTGACGCCGGCCAGGGCGAACCCCTGCGGCGCGAAGAGCGAGGTGGTCACCGTGGGCGGAGTGCGCGCGGCCGGCGGCGGCCCGTGCCCGGCGGCCGGCTCCGCCCGCGCCGGCGGAGCCCCGGAGGCCAGCGCGGCCAGCAGCGCCACCGGCAGCGCGGCGGCCAGCACCCGCGGCGGACCCGGCGCCCCGGGGACCGGCGCGTCCCGGCTCCGGCGGTAGGGGCCCTCCTCCTCCCCGTCCCGGGGCAGCGGGGTCCACCCGAAGGCCAGGGCGCCGCCCGCGATGCCCAGCAGGGCGCCGACGAAGAAGCCGCCCAGGTTGGTCGCGACGACGGACACCACCGACAGCAGCAGGGCGTGCGCCGACACGTAGGCCCGGGCCTGCGGCAGGTACCAGAGGAACAGCCCCGCGAGGATCAGCGCGGCCCCGATCCCGATGGCCGCGATCCCGCCCAGGCCCAGGCTGACCAGCACCGTCAGCGGGGAGAGCGGGACCAGCAGCAGCTCGCTCCCGCTCAGCACCAGCAGCAGCCCGCCCCAGAACGGCCGCCCCCTGCGCCAGACCCGCAGCCGCGCCCGCAGGCCGCCTACGTGAAGCACGGCGCCCCGCCGAGGCTGACGCCGAGGCGCAGCCCCTTGAGCCGGAAATCGCCGCCCGTGGCCGACCAGGCGTGCGACCGCACCCCCGCGACCTCGATGTTCCCCGCCTGGAGCCCGAACTTGCCCGGCTCGCCCCGTACCCCGTCCACCTGGTCGAGGGTGGAGGCGTCCCGGCCGATCTGCGCCGTGCCGAAGGTGGCGTCCCCGACGAGGTCCTCGCCGTCGATGACCAGGTTGCGGGCGGTCACCTCCCCGGCCGGGCCGCCCGCGGTCAGCTTGAACACCACCGTGCCCAGCGGGGTGTCCACCTTCGCCGACTGGCAGATGTCGCTCAGGGTGGCCTCGCCGATCCCCAGCAGCGCCACCGGGTGCCCCGTGCCGTCGGCGGAGCGGTCGGTGTGCACGTACGAGGCGAGCCCCTTGCTGCTGAGCTTCGACGAGGAGACCTGGAAGCTCGTCCCCGATACGGCGAAGGACGCGGCGAGAGCGCCCTGCGCCATGACCACGGCCAGCACCCCGACGGCCGCGACCGCCGGCAGCGCCACGGCCGCCGATTTCCTCCAGTTGACCCGGCCTTCGGCGGGCTTCGTGCCGTCCTTGCCCATGCGGTCCCTCCCGTACACTGCGGGAATTCCTGTGGCGGACAGTTCGAGGCTTCGAGGCTAGGGCCGGATTTGAATAATAGTCAACAGCGCGGCACGACCGGCCGATCGCAGGTCCGCAGGGCCGAACTCATCGCGATCGGGCGGAAGTTGTTCGCCGAGACCTCATACGACGCGCTCTCCATGGACGACATCGCCCAGCACGCGGGCGTCGCCAAGGGGCTCGTCTACTACTACTTCAAGAGCAAGCGCGGCTACTACCTGGCCATCGTCGAGGACTCGGTCGCCCAGCTCGTCGCCCGAGCCACCGGCGAGCCCGAACTGCCGGGCGCCGAAAGGCTGCGCCGCACCGTCGACGGCTACCTCCACTACGCCGAGCACCACCGCGCCGCCTACCGCACCATCGTCACCGGCGGGGTCGGCTCCGACGCCGAGGTCCTCGCGATACGCGACGCCGTCCGCGAGGAGCTGCTCGCCGCCATCGCCGAGGGCGCGTACGGACGCCGCGCCGTCCCGCCGCTGGCCCGGCTCGCCCTCGTCGGCTGGCTCTCCGGGGTGGAGGGCGCCACCCTCGACTGGACCGGCTCACCCGGAGCGGACGCCGGGGACGGGGGCCGGCCCGACCGGTCCGCGCTCGCCGGGCTCCTCGTCCGGCAGCTGCGCGCGACCTTCACCGTGATCGAGGAGCTCGTCCCCGAATGTCCCGCTCCTCCGGCCGGCCCCGAGGAGGCTTCGAGGACCCCGGATGATCATGGCAATCCTGTACCGGTGACGTAAAGCGCCTGATCGGGCATACTCAAGCCGCCGCAGCCGCTGTTCGAGCCCTTCCGCGACCCGGGAGGGCAGCATCGGCTGTGCCAGCACCGAGATCCGGTGGCGCGTACCACACCTCACGCGTCGCCGCCGTGCCCGACGAGGGAGGAGAGCGCCGCCATGACCGACCGCGCCCCGCAGCCGGTGGACCGTCAGCTGCCCACCGAGGAGTCCCGGGACCTCCTCGCGCTCGTACGCGAGATCGCCCAGAGGGAGATCCGCCCCAACGCCGCCGACGAGGAGGACGCCGGACGCTTCCCCCGCGAGGTCTTCACGCTGCTCTCCGAGTCCGGGCTGCTGGGCCTCCCGTACGCGGGGGAGTTCGGCGGCGGCGACCAGCCGTACGAGGTCTACCTCCAGGTCCTGGAGGAGCTCGCGGCCGCCCGTCTGACCGTGGGCCTGGGCGTCAGCGTGCACTCGCTGGCCTGCCACGGCCTGGCCGGATACGGCACCAAGGAGCAGCGCGCCGCCCACCTGCCCGACATGCTCGGCGGCGGGCTGCTGGGCGCCTACTGCCTCTCCGAGCCGGCCTCCGGTTCGGACGCCGCCTCGCTGACCACCAAGGCCGTGCGCGACGGCGACGACTGGGTGATCACCGGGACCAAGGCCTGGATCACCCACGGCGGGGTCGCCGACTTCTACACCGTCCTCGCCCGCACCGGCGCCCCCGGCGCCAAGGGCATCACGGCCTTCCTCGTGCCCGGTGACGCCGAGGGCCTGACCGCCGCCGTGCCCGAGAAGAAGATGGGCATGAAGGGCTCGCCCACCGCCCAGCTGCACTTCGACGGCGTGCGCGTCCCCGACGCCCGGCGGATCGGCGAGGAGGGGCAGGGCTTCACCATCGCCCTGGCCGCGCTCGACGCGGGCCGCCTCGGCATCGCCGCCTGCGCCATCGGCGTCGCCCAGGCCGCCCTGGACGAGGCCGTCTCCTACGCGCTCGGCCGCAAGCAGTTCGGGCACCCGATCGCCGACTTCCAGGGGCTGCGCTTCATGCTGGCCGACATGGCCACCAAGATCGAGGCGGGCCGGGCGCTCTACCTCGCGGCCGCGCGGCTGCGCGACGCGGGCAAGCCGTTCTCCCGGCAGGCGGCGATGGCCAAGCTGTTCTGCACGGACGCGGCGATGGCCGTCACCACCGACGCGGTCCAGATCCTCGGCGGCTACGGCTACACCGCGGACTTCCCGGTGGAGCGCCTGATGCGCGAGGCGAAGGTGCTCCAGATCGTGGAGGGCACCAACCAGATCCAGCGCATGGTCATCGCCCGCCACCTGGCCGGCCCCGAGACCCGCTGACGACGACGGAAGGGGCCGCACCGGCGGGGAGCCGGGGCGGCCCCTTCGGCGTTCCCTCAGCCGAAGAGCGGACCGGACGGCCAGATCGGGGTCGCGGCGATGCGGGACCAGTCCGGGTCGTGCCGGCCCGGCAGGGTCCTGCCGTCGGCGGCCCAGCGGGCGACCAGGGCCGTGTAGATCGGCGGGTCCGGCAGCCCCCGGTGCCCCTGCGCCCCCGACCGGGGCTGCTCGGGCGCGGGGCGCCGCACGCCCGGCGCGCCGACCTGCGGGCCCGTCTGCTGAACCGCCTGCGGAGCCGCCTGTGGACCCGCCTGCTGAACCGATTCTTCGTAGCCCGGCGGGGTGGGACGCCGCCTGCGTCCCGCTCTCGGCGAGGGCGTTTCGAGGGTGGTCATGCAGGGCCAACGCGGGACCCGACACACGGGTAACCGCCACCCCCGCGCGCCCATCCGTTCGAGCCGTCCCACGTGCGCGACGGTGGCCAGGAGTGCCGTGCTGTCAGGGTGTGCCACGCCTCTGGCCGCGGGCGCGATATCTGACGTACCGTCATATCCGCTCGGCCGGCGCCGCGCCGGCACCCGCGCCCAGGAGGTTCGCCCATGCCCGCCGACCGTCCCGTGCCCCTCGACGAGTACCCCGTCCACCAGGCCCCGCTCTCGATGAAGCACCTGGTCACGGGCGACCGCAACGCCTACGACCGCTGCATCTTCCACGTCTTCGACCACGCCGGCCGCGCCGTCCTCATCCTCGGCCTCGGCGTCTACCCCAACGCCGGGGTCATCGACGCGTACGCCACCCTGCGCCTGGGCGACGAACTCCTCGCCGTCCGCGCCTCCGACGCCCTGACCGACGACCGCATGAACCTCTCCGTCGGGCCCCTGTCGATCACCGTGGACGTCCCGCTCCAGCGGCTCACCCTGCGCTGCGAACCCGACCCCGGTGACCCGCGCGGACTCTCGTACGACGTCACCTGGACCGCCGGGTTCCCCGCCGTCTGGGAGCCCCACCACATCCAGCGGCGCGGCGACCGCCTCATGCTGGAGGGCCGCCGCTTCGTCCAGGCCGGCGGCGTCACCGGCACGATCCGGGCCCGCGGCGAGGAGTTCACCCTGAACCCGGGGGAGTGGACCGGCACCCGCGACCGCAGCTGGGGGGTGCGCCCGATACCCGGCGAGGACGGCGGCCGCGCCGCCGAGGAGATGCGCCCCGAGGGCTTCCACTGGCTCTGGATCCCCGTCCGCTTCGAGGACCGCTTCGTCATGGTCATCGCCCAGGAGGACGCCGACGGCCACCGCACCCTGAACGAGGCCGTCCAGGTCTTCCCCGAGGCCGCCGGCCGTCACGACGTCCAGCTCGGCTGGCCCCACACCGAGATCCGCTACCGCCCCGGCAGCCGCCACCCCGAACGGGCCGTCGTCCACCTCACCGACCCCTCCCGCAAACCCCTCGAACTCGGCGTGGAGATCCTGAACTCCTCCCCGCTCGCCGTGGGCGCCGGCTACCCGCCCGCCGCCGACTGGCAGCACGGCAGCTGGCAGGGCCGCGGCTGGACCGACCGCCGCGCCTACGACCTCTCCGACCCCGGCGCCCACCCCATGGCCGCCTTCGGGGTCACCGACCACTCGGCCCGCTTCACCCTCGACGGCCGCACCGGCTTCGGCATCTTCGAACACGGCAGCTTCGGCCGCCACGACCCCAGCGGCTTCGCCGACTACACCTCGGTAGCCCCCTGACCAGCCCCGATCCGGAGAGGAGCACCACATGACGGCACCGCGCCCCCGCACCTCCACCCGCGAACCCGAGGAACTCGGCCGCCGCCTCACGGCCTGGCTCGACCGCCGGCTGCCCGGCGCCAAGGTCACCAACACCTCCGTGCCCGGCTCCAACGGCATGTCCAGCGAGACCCTGCTCTTCGACGTCGACCACCCCGACGCCCCCGTCCGCGCCTGCGCCCTGCGCCTGGCCGCCGACCCGGCCGCCTACACCGTCTTCCCCTCCTACGACATGCCCCGCCAGCACCGCGTGATGGCCCTGGTCGCCGAGCACACCGACCTACCCGTGCCGCGCGTGCTCTGGCTGGAGGAGGACCCCGCCCCGCTGGGCTCGCCGTTCTTCGTGATGGCCCGCGCCGAGGGCCGCGTACCGCCCGACGTCATGCCTTACACCTACGAGGGCAACTGGCTGCACTCCGCGACCGACGCCGAACGCGCCGAGCTCCAGGAGCAGAGCATCTCCCTGCTCGCGCGCCTGCACGACCAGGTACCGGCCGAGGAGGCCGCGTTCCTGCTCCCGCCCGGCGAGGGGAGCCCGCTGCGCCGCCACGTCGACGCCCAGCGCGCCTACTACGCGTGGGTGGTGGACGGCCTGGCCCGCTCGCCCCTCCTGGAACGCGCCTTCGACCGGCTGGAGGAACTCTGGCCCGCCGACGAGGGGGATCCCGTCCTCAACTGGGGCGACGCCCGCATCGGCAACGTGGTCTACGACGGCTTCCGGCCGGCGGCGGTCCTCGACTGGGAGATGGCCGGCTGCGCCCCGCGCGAGGTCGACCTCGGCTGGACCGTCTACCTCCACCGCTTCTTCCAGGACCTGACCGTGAGCTTCGGCCAGCCCGGCCTGCCGGACTTCCTGCGCCGCGAGGACCTGGAACGCCGGTACGCCGAGCTCACCGGGCACACCCCGCGGGACATGGAGTTCCACACCCTCTACGCCGCCCTGCGGCACGGCATCGTGATGCTGCGCATCGCCTACCGGCAGGCGTACTTCGGGGAGGTCGAGGTGCCCGCCGACCCCGACGGGCTGATCCTGCACCACGGCAGCCTCGCCGCCATGGTGCAGGGAACCTACTGGTAGCGCGGGTCAGGCGGCCTGCGCGTGCTGGCGCTTCTCCGGCAGCGGGGCCGTCGCCGGCCGCACCGGACGCGAGCCCGGACCGCCGACGTGCGAGAAGGGCTGCGTCCGCCAGTCGAGGCCCTGCGGCAGCGTGAGGTGTACGACGTCCAGCTCCGGCTGCTCCGACTGGAGCAGCCCCACCGTCGCCAGCGCGTCGGAAACCGGCCGGCCCGTACCCGCGCACACCGTGAGCCCGAACGGGTTCCACGGGGTCAGGCACAGGGCGTGCTCCGGGAGGTGCTCCTCGTCCGCCACGAGGGCGATCGACTGCCCGCAGTCGGGGCAGATCGCGTGGTGGATCTCGAACCCCTCGGCGTCGGCGGAATCGAGGTAGTCGTCGTCGTCCGCGTACTCGGCGGCGAGCGGTTCCAGGGGCTCCGGTTCGGTGCGACCGGCGCGCTTGGTGTTCAGCATGGATGTACTCCCCCTTGGGTGGGCCGGGCGGGCACTTTCTTCGGCCACGGCCACAGCAAGCACTTCCCGTCGAGCGGCACGAGTAACCACGAGAGCGGGATGTACGCCCGTACACGTCTGTGGCTTTGGTCACATGCCCGCCGCAGGTGCCACTTCTGCGTGGACACCGCTGGGCCTGGAGCGGTCCTGGGCCTTAGGTTGAGCGGCTATGAGCGCAATGGAGGAGCTGGACCGCCAGATCGTGGATCTGCTCGTGCGGGACGGGCGGATGAGCTACACGGATCTGGGCAAGGCCACCGGACTGTCCACATCGGCCGTCCACCAGCGAGTACGCCGCCTGGAACAGCGCGGAGTGATCCGCGGCTACGCGGCCGTGGTCGACCCCGAGGCCGTCGGGCTCCCCCTCACGGCCTTCATCTCGGTCAAGCCGTTCGACCCGAGCGCGCCGGACGACATCGCGGAGCGGCTGGCGGGCGTACCCGAGATCGAGGCCTGCCACAGCGTCGCGGGCGACGAGAACTACATCCTGAAGGTCCGCGTGGCCACCCCGCTGGAACTGGAGGACCTCCTGGGCCGCCTCAGAGCCCTGGCCCACGTCTCCACCCGCACCACAGTGGTCCTCAGCACCCCCTACGAAGCCCGTCCACCGCGGGTCTAGCCTCCCGGGGCCATTTACAGCCTCGCCGGCGTTTGAGGCGCGGGGGTCCGGGGGCGGAGCCCCCGGGAAACGGTGAAAGGGCGGGGCGGGGGAAAATCCCGCCCCCCGCAGGGGCGAAACTGGTCCCCATGACAGACCGCACCGCCCCCTCCGCCGAAGCCGCCGGAGCACCCCGCACGCTCCTCCTCCGCGGAGGCGAGGTGCACAGCCCCGCCGACCCCTTCGCGACGGCGATGGTCGTCGAGCGCGGCCACATCGCCTGGGTCGGCTCCGAAGGCGCCGCCGACGCCTTCGCGCAGGGCGTGGACGAGGTCGTCGACCTCGGCGGGGCACTCGTCACCCCCGCCTTCACCGACGCCCACGTCCACGCCACCTCCACCGGCCTGGCCCTCACCGGCCTCGACCTCACCACCACCCGTTCCCTCACCGAGGCCCTGGGCCTCGTCCGGGCGTACGCCGCGCGCCGCCCCGCCGACCGGGTGCTCCTCGGCCACGGCTGGGACGCCGCCCGCTGGCCCGAGCGCCGGGCCCCGCGCCGCTCCGAGCTCGACGAGGCCACCGGGGGCCGCCCGCTCTACCTCAGCCGCATCGACGTCCACTCCGCGGTCGTCACCACCGCCCTCCTCGACCTCGTCCCCCGGGTACACCCGCACGGTGACGGCGAACCGCTCACCAAGGACGACCACCACGCCGTCCGCCGCGCCGCGCTCGCCGCCCTCGCCCCGGCCCAGCGCGCCGAGGCCCAGCGGGCCGCCCTCGACCGGGCCGCCTCCCTCGGCATCGGCTCCGTACACGAGTGCGGCGGCCCCGACATCTCCTCCGCCGAGGACTTCGCGGGCCTGCTGGCCCTGGCCGCCGAACGCCCCGGGCCCCGGGTCCACGGCTACTGGGCCGACCGCGACCTCGACCTGGCCCGCGAGCTCGGCGCGGTCGGCGCCGCCGGCGACCTCTTCGTGGACGGAGCCCTCGGTTCGCACACGGCCTGCCTGCACGCCCCGTACGCGGACGCCGCGCACACCGGCACCGGCTACCTGGACGCCGCCGAGATCGCCGGGCACGTGGCCGCCTGTACCGAGGCGGGCCTCCAGGCCGGGTTCCACGCCATCGGCGACGCCGCCGTCACCGCCGTCGTCGAGGGGGTCCGCGCGGCCGCCGAGAAGGTGGGCCTGGACCGGATCAGGGCCGCCCGCCACCGCGTCGAGCACGCGGAGATGATGACCCCCGCCACCATCGCCGCCTTCGCGGAGCTCGGCCTCACCGCCTCGGTGCAGCCCGCCTTCGACGCCGCCTGGGGCGGCGAGGACGGCATGTACGCCGACCGGCTCGGCGCCGAGCGCGCCCGCACCCTCAACCCGTACGCGGCCATGCTCAAGGCCGGCGTCCCGCTGGCCTTCGGCTCCGACGCGCCGGTGACCCCGCTCGACCCCTGGGGCACGGTCCGCGCCGCCGCCTTCCACCGCACCCCCGAGCACCGGATCTCCGTACGGGCCGCCTTCGCCGCCCACACCCGGGGCGGCTGGCGGGCGCTGGGCCGCGACGACGCGGGCATCCTGGTGCCCGGCGCGCCCGCCGACTACGCGGTCTGGGAGACCGGCGCGCTGGTGGTCCAGGCCCCCGACGACCGGGTGGCCCGCTGGTCCACCGACCCCCGCTCCGGCACCCCCGGCCTGCCCGACCTGAGCCCGGGCGGGGAACTGCCCGTGTGCCTGAAGACGGTCGTGGGCGGCCGGGAGGTATTCGTACGGCCACAGGGGTGATCCACCGGGCATCGGCTCGGTACCGGCGGCCCCGCCCGGATAGGTTCGCCCGGGTCCACCGGCAGGACGCCCGACCGGAGGGAGCCGACCGTTCAGCGCACCCGAGCCTCGGGGGCGACGGAAGGTTTCACCGGGGCGGCGGGTGGCCCCGGATCGGGCCCGGCGGTCCAGTAGACAACGGTCAGGGCGGCCCGCAGCCAGCGGGCCCCGGTCCGGCCCGAAGGGCCGCCGGGCCCCGATCGCTGTTCTAAAATCATCCTGCTGTGACGGGCCGGACGAGGGTGCCCCGCAGTGGTCCGACTCCACGAAAGACACGCAAGGGGAACCGGTGAGCAACGGCGGACAGCGGACCTTCGGGCCGCTCGGCACCACGCTGGTGATCATTCCGACCTACAACGAGGCGGAGAACATCGGCCGGATCGTGGGCCGGGTCCGTGCGGCGGTCCCCGAGGCGCACGTGCTCGTCGCGGACGACAACAGCCCCGACGGCACCGGCAAGCTCGCCGACGAGCTGGCGGCCGGGGACGACCACGTCCACGTCCTGCACCGCAAGGGCAAGGAGGGGCTCGGCGCCGCCTACCTGGCGGGCTTCGCCTGGGGCCTGGAGCACGGCTACGGGGTCCTCGTGGAGATGGACGCCGACGGCTCCCACCAGCCGGAGGAGCTGCCGCGCCTGCTCACCGCGCTGGCCGGCGCGGACCTCGTCCTCGGCTCCCGCTGGGTGCCGGGCGGCCGGGTCGTGAACTGGCCCAAGAGCCGGGAGTTCCTCTCCCGTGGCGGATCCACCTACTCCCGCCTGATGCTGGACGTCCCCATCCGGGACGTCACCGGCGGCTACCGCGCCTTCCGCCGCGAGACGCTGGAGGGGCTCGGCCTGGACGAGGTCGCCTCGGCCGGCTACTGCTTCCAGGTCGACCTGGCCCGCCGGGCGGTCCGCAGGGGCTTCCGCGTGGTCGAGGTGCCCATCACCTTCGTGGAGCGCGAGCTCGGCGACAGCAAGATGAGCAGGGACATCGTGGTCGAGGCCCTGTGGCGGGTCACCCGCTGGGGCCTCGGCGAGCGCCTGGCCAAGCTCACCGGGGGCAGCCCCCGCCGGTAGCCGGGGGAGCGCCCTCCCACCGTCCCCTAGGGGCTGTCCGGTACCTCCGGCTGAGGTCGCTTTTACGCCCGCCCGGGCACACTGGGTGGTATGAGTAGCGGTACACCGACGGCCACGGCCCCCCGGCAGCGTTCGCGCGCCCGTACGTTCCTCCCGCTGGCGGTGGCCGGCTGGCTGATCCTGGAGATCTGGCTGCTCAGCCTGGTCGCCGGGGCGGCCGGCGGGTTCACCGTGGCCGCGCTGCTCGCGGGCGGGCTGGTGCTGGGCGTGGTGGTCATCAAGCGCGCCGGGCGGCGGGCCTTCAAGAACCTGACGCGGACCTTCCAGCAGGCGCAGGAACAGGCGATGGCGGGCGGGACCCCGACGGCCCCGCAGCCCGCCCGGGGCTCCGGCAACGGCATGACCATGCTGGCCGGTCTCCTGCTGATCCTGCCCGGGCTGCTCTCCGACGTGGCCGGCCTGCTCCTGCTGCTGCCTCCGGTACGGGCCCTCGCCGGCCGTCTGGCCGGGCGCTCGCTGGAGCGGAAGATGGCTGCGGGCACCCCGGGCGGTTTCGGCGACGCCTACACGCAGGCCCGGATCCACTTCCCCGACGGCAAGGTGGTCCAGGGCGAGGTGATCCGCGAGGACGGCTCCCCGGCCGGACCCGATACGACGTACCGCCCGCCGCTGACCCCGTAGCCGGAGGGCGCGGCTCGCGGCCGGAACGGAACGGAACAAGCCGAGGGGCCCCGCCACGTCAGTGGCGGGGCCCCTCGGCTTGTGCTCACGCCCGCGGTCAGGCGGACTTGCGGCTGTCCCGCGGATGCACGGCGATGTTCATGGCGCCGGAGCGCAGGACGGCCAGCCGTTCGGCCAGCACCTCCTCGAGCTCCTCGCGAGTGCGTCGCTCCATGAGCATGTCCCAGTGCGTTCGCGCAGGCTTGCCCTTCTTCTCTTCGGGCCCGTCCCCGTCCACGAGGAGTGCCATGGCGCCGCACGCCTTGCACTCCCACTCCGGCGGAATCTCTGCCTCAACCGAGAACGGCATCTCAAATCGATGTCCGTTCTGGCATGCGTACTCCACCGCCTGGCGCGGGGCCAGATCGATGCCGCGGTCCGTCTCGTAGCTGGTAACCACGAGCCGCGTACCGCGGAGAGCTCGCTCACTCATGAATCGTGCCTCCCGGGCTTGTCGCCCACAGGACAGGTGTCGCTGTCGTCGTCATCCGGTCAACGTCCGGTCGGCGGTATAGATTCCCGCTCCGGGTCATGCGTCGCCCGTCGTGCCGCCCCTTGTTGTACCCACCAGTGCCCGTTTTGTCACATCTGGCAGCAGATGTCACCCAACGTCTCTATTTCATGAACGCGCAGTAACGGTCCGCCTGGCAGGCCAAAGGCGTACACTACCGGCCGATTGCCATAACGTCGAAATCCGTTCGGAACTCGTTCACGAGTCCGGACGGATCCCGGTTCAGACGCGCACCGGAACAGGATTCCCCGCCGCCTCCACCGCACGCCGCACCGGCACTCGCGCCAGCAGGGCGAAACCCAGTGCGAAGAAGACCACCAGCGAGATGATCGCGTCCCGGTAGCTGCCCGTGACCTGGTACGTCAGCCCGAAGACCAGCGGCCCCACCCAGCTCAGCCCGCGGTCGCTCATCTCGTACGCGGAGAAGTACTCCGCCTCCTTGCCCGCCGGCACCAGGTGCGAGAACAGCGAGCGCGACAGCGCCTGGCTCCCGCCCAGCACCAGCCCGATCATCGCGGCGAGCGCGAAGAACCACACCGGGGTCCTGGCCGGAAGGAAGTACCCGGCCCCCAGCGTCAGCGCCCAGGCCGCCAGCGAGCCGAGGATCGTCCGCTTCGCCCCGTACGAGGCCGCCAGCCGGCCCATCGCCAGCGCGCCGACCACGGCGAGGACCTGGACCAGCAGCACGGCCACGATCAGCGTGGACTGCTCCAGCTCCAGCTCCTCCGAGCCGTACACCGAGGCCTGGGAGATCACGGTCTGCACGCCGTCGTTGTAGACCAGGTACGCCAGCAGGAACGACAGGGTCAGCGGGTAGCGCCGCATGTCCTTCAGCGTGGCCACCAGCTGCCGCCAGCCGCTGACGGCCGGGGCCGCACCCGCCTCCCGGACCACCGCCCGGTCCCGCAGCCGGCGCAGCGGGATGACCGCGAAGGCCCCCCACCACAGGCCCGCCGAGGCCAGGCAGATCCGGACGGCGGTCCCCTCGGAGAGCCCGAAGGAGTCGTGCCCCTGGAACAGCACCAGGTTCAGCACCAGCACGAACGCGCCCGAGGTGTAGCCGAAGGCCCAGCCCCGGGAGGAGACGGTGTCGCGCTCGTCCGGGGTCGAGATCTGCGGCAGGAAGGCGTTGTAGAGCACCATCGAGACCGCCAGCGAGGCGTTCGCGACGACCAGCAGGAAACCGCCCAGCAGGTAGCGGTCCCCGTCCAGGAAGAACATCCCGGCCGTCGCCGCCGCCCCCGTGTACGCGGCCGCCGCCAGCAGCGGCTTCTTGCGGCCGCTGCGGTCCGCCGCCGCGCCCGCCAGCGGCATGACCAGCACGGCCAGGATCACCGACAGCGACACCGCGTACGCGAAGAAGGACCCGGCCCGCACCGGTATGCCCAGCGGGTGCACGTAGCCCTCGGCGTCGGCGGCGGCCTTGGCCACCGCCGTCAGGTACGGCCCGAGGAAGACGGTGAGCACGCTCGTCGAGTAGACCGAGCAGGCGAAGTCGTAGAAGTACCAGCCGTGCTGTTCGCGCCTGCGCGCGGCGGCCCCGTCGGCGGCGGCTCTGCCGTCGTCCGCGCCGGATTCCGCTTCGTTTTCCGTACGCTCGGTCATGAGCGCCCCCTTGCCGTTCCCCGTAGGACGCCGGCCGCCGCACCGGGCGCGGGGGGCCCGCGGCCCGTCAGGCCCAGGCTCCGCGCCGGTCCAGCACCGTGCGCAAGATGTCGATCCGGTCGGTCATGATGCCATCGACACCCAGGTCGAGTAGAGCTTCCATACGTTCCGGTTCGTTCACGGTCCAGACGTGCACCTGGAGTCCCCGCTCGTGCGCGGTCCGTACGAAACGCCGGTCCACCACCCGGATGCCCGCCTGGGTCTCCGGCACCTGGGCCGCCACCGCGCCCACCCGCAGCGCCGCCGGGATCGCCCACGACCGCAGCCGCAGCCCCAGCACGCCCCGCACCCCGTAGGAGGTCGCCAGCCGGGGGCCGGCGATCCTCTGCGCCCGGGCCACCCGGCTCTCCGAGAAGGAACCCACGCACACCCGGTCCCAGACCCCGGCCCGGGCGATCAGGTTCACCAGCGGGTACAGGGCCGACTCGTCCTTCACGTCCACGTTCCAGCGGGCGTCCGGGAACTCCTCCAGCAGCTCCTCGAACAGCGACAGCGGCTCGCTCCCCGCCACCCGCGCCTCCCGCACCCGGCTCCAGGAGAGCTCCCGGATCCGGCCCGTCGCGTCGGTGACCCGGTCCAGGGTGGCGTCGTGGAAGGCCACCAGCTTTCCGTCCGCGGTCGCGTGCACATCGGTCTCGAAGTACCGGTAGCCCGCCCGGGCCGCCCGGCGGAAGGCGGCGGCGGTGTTCTCCAGCCCGTCCGCGGCCCCGCCCCGGTGGGCGAAGGGGATCGGGGCCGGGTGGTCCAGATAGGGATGGCGAAGACGTACGTGGGTCACGGCCGCAGTATGCACGCTGGGTCCCCCGGGACGGGAGCGCCCGCGTGGACGGACGGTGAACGCAGCCGGCCGCCCGCCGGGCCGGGGCGGCCGGACCGGCCCCCGTCTGGCCCGGGTGGACCGCACCATGACACCCTGGGGGCCGCGGAACCAATCCAATCCCGGCCCCGGCCCCGGCCGGCCGGGGCCAATCCGATGAAGGTGGACCGGACGCCATGGCTCAGTGGACCTCAGCGGTCGGCACCGCACAGCTCGCCCGGCTGATCACCTCGCAGCAGGAGCGGCCCGCCGTGTCCGGCGCCCGCAAGGCGCCCGCGTACCGCACGCTCGCCGACGGGATCCGGCTGCTCGTCCTGGAGGGCCGCGTCCCCGTCGCCGCCCGGCTGCCCGCCGAGCGCGAACTGGCCGTCGCCCTCTCCCTCAGCCGCACCACCGTCGCCGCCGCCTACGAGGCCCTGCGCGGCGAGGGCTTCCTGGAGTCCCGCCGGGGCGCCGGCAGCTGGACGGCCGTACCGGCCGGGAACCCGCTCCCGGCCCGCGGCCTGGAACCCCTCCCGCCCGAATCCCTCGGCTCCATGATCGACCTGGGCTGCGCCGCCCTCCCGGCCCCCGAGCCCTGGCTCACCAAGGCCGTCCAGGGCGCCCTGGAGGAACTCCCGCCGTACGCCCACACCCACGGCGACTACCCGGCCGGCCTGCCCGCGCTGCGCCGGATGCTCGCCGACCGCTACACCGAGCGCGGCATCCCGACCATGCCCGAGCAGATCATGGTCACCACCGGCGCGATGGGCGCCATAGACGCCATCTGCAGCCTCTTCGCCGGCCGGGGCGAGCGGATCGCCGTCGAGTCCCCCTCCTACGCCAACATCCTCCAGCTGATGCGCGCCGCCGGGGTCCGCCTGGTGCCCGTCGCCATGGGCGCGGGGCTGAGCGGCTGGGACATGGACGTCTGGCGGCAGGTGCTGCGCGACGCGGCCCCGCGCCTGGCGTACGTCGTCGCCGACTTCCACAACCCGACCGGGGCCCTGGCCTCCGAGGAGCAGCGCCGGGCCATGGTCGAGGCCGCCCGCTCCGCCGGCACCGTCCTGATCGCCGACGAGACCATGGCCGAGCTCCGGCTGGACCCGGAGCCCGCGATGCCGCGCCCCGTGTGCTCCTTCGACCCGGCCGGCTCCACGGTGATCACCGTGGGCTCCGCCAGCAAGGCCTTCTGGGCGGGCATGCGGATCGGCTGGGTCCGGGCGGCCCCCGACGTCATCCGCAGCCTGGTCGCGGCGCGCGCCTACGCCGACCTCGGTACCCCGGTGCTGGAGCAGCTCGCGGTGAACTGGCTGATGCGCACCGGCGGCTGGGAGGAGGCCGTCGGGATGCGCCGCGTGCAGGCCAGGGAGAACCGGGACGCGCTGGTCGCCGCGGTGCGCAGGGAGCTGCCGGACTGGGAGTTCGCGGTGCCGGCCGGGGGGCTCACCCTGTGGGCCCGGGCCGGCGGGCTGTCCGGGTCGCGGCTGGCGGAGGTGGGGGAGCGGGTCGGCGTCCGCGTCCCCTCGGGCCCCCGGTTCGGGGTGGACGGGGCCTTCGAGGGCTACGTCCGGCTGCCGTTCACCGTGGGCGGGCCGGTGGCCGACGAGGCCGCCGCGCGCCTGGCGTCGGCGGCCCGTCTGGTCGGTACGGGGGCGGGCGGCGGGGCGGAGCCGCCCCGCACGTTCGTGGCCTGATACGCCTGGTACGCCTCAGAGCCCGATACGCCCGGTCCGGCCGGGCTACGGGGCCTCCGCCGCGACCTCCGGGAGCTCCCCGGCGTCGAGGGCCGAGGCCGAGGCCGAGGCCTGGGCCGGGGGGTGCTCCTTGAGCGGTCCCGGGGCCGCGGGCGGGGCCTCGCCGCCGCCGGGTCCCGCCGCCTGCCGCTCGGGCAGCAGCTCCAGTACGGCGTGGCGGTGCGCGGGGTGCGTGGCGTCGTCGTACGGGTCCGGTGTGGCGGGCACCTGGAGCCGGTGCACCGGCCCGGTGCCGAGCCGGGCGTAGCCGCGGCCGGGCGGGAGCTGCGGGGCGGGGGTGGTGTGCGGGGGCAGCCCGAGGACGTCGGTGAGCTGCTGGACGGGGGCGGGCCCGAGGACGACCCGGGCCCGGGTGTGCTGCCAGACGGCGTCGCCGATCAGCTCCAGGTGGTCGAAGTTCTCGGCGACGACCACCGTGACGTGCGCGGCGCGGCCGTGCCGCAGGGGCACCTGGAGCTGGGCGAGGGGGTCGGGCCGGCCCTCGGCGGTCGCGAGGTGGGCGAGCACGCTGGGCCGGTCCAGCAGGATCCACAGCGGCCGCCGGATGTCCTCGGGGGCGGGCCGCCCGGCCTCGCGGGCCCGGTGCGCTGCGATCAGGCGCCGCTCGGTCTCGTGGGCGGCCCACTCGACCGTGGCCAGGGCGCCGGTGGGGCCGCACTCGACGGCCAGGACGCCCGCACGCCCGGCCAGGCAGGCGTACTCGTTGCTGCCGCCGCCCTCCACGATCATCACGTCGCCGCCGTGGCGCAGGGCCTGGAGGGCGATCGAGCGCAGCAGGGTGGTCGTGCCGCCGCCGGGCTGGCCCACGGCGAGCAGGTGCGGCTCGGTGGAGCCGGGGCCGGTCCGCCAGACGACGGGCGGCAGGTCGCGCGGCTCGTCGCCCTCCAGCACGGGGAGGGTGCGCCGGACCCCCTCGGGGTCGGTGAAGCCGAGGACGCACTCGCCGGGCGAGGTCACGAACGGCTGGGCGGCGATCCCGGTGGGCAGAGCCTCCAGGACGCGCAGGTCGAGCCGGTTGGCCTCCTCGTCCCAGACGAAGAGGTACTCCCGGCCGCGCCCCGACTTGGCGTGCAGCAGGGCCTCGATCCGGGCCCGCGAGGCCGCCTCGCCGTCGGTGAAGTACGCGGGGTAGCGGATCCGCAGCCGGGTGACCCGGCCCTCCGCGTCGAACGCGTAGTCGCTGAAGGCGTCCTCGAAGCCGCCGCCGTGGGCGAAGAGCGGGCTCGGGTCCTCCGGGGCGGAGAAGTAGGGCACGAGGGCCTCGTAGAGGGAGCGCAGCCGGTCGGTCTCGGCGTCGCTGGGCCCGGTCTTCGCCGGGGTGCGGTCGCGCCCGTGCCAGCCCGCCGCCGCCATGAGCGCGAGCAGCGCGGTGACGGGCCCGTACGGGACGAGCGCGACCACGAGGACGCAGGCGGCCCCCAGGAACAGCGCGGGTCCCCGTTTGTCCTTGGGGGTCGCGGCCCATTTGCGGCGGCCGGCCGAGGCCAGCACGCGCAGTCCGCGCCCGATGACCAGGAGCGGATGGAGGACGTCCGTGGCGTTGTCGGCCGCCGTGCGGGCGAGATCGCGGCCCCGGGCGAGCGAGGTGCTGCCACTGGTGAGGATGCGGGGGAGTGGGCGCCGGGCCACGGTCGTCTCCTGGGTGGTGGGGCGGGGGCGGGCTAGAGCTTGATGCCGCCGAGCAGGCTCGCGAGGCTCGCCGTGCTGGCGGTGATGCTCGGGGCGATCGCGGAGCCGGCGAGGAAGAAGCCGAAGAGCGCGCAGACGACGGCGTGCGTCAGCTTCATCCCGTCCTTCTTGAAGAACAGGAAGCAGATGATGCCGAGCAGCACGACGCCTGAGATCGACAGGACCATGGGAGTTCTCCTGGTAGCGGGACGGTAGGGAAGGTCACCATCAGTTGTTCCAGGCTCACAGGAAGTATCAATGCGACAAAAGGTGCATACGGGTGAACCTTCGGGTTTTTCACTTGACCGGCCCCTCCCCGCTGGCGCGTCGGCCCGCGAGGGTGTCGGGTGCCCCGGCCACCGACATCCTTGCCTCGGCCTGGCCCCCGCATGTCCCCGACCGGGCGCTACCCTGGCGATTCACCCGTACGGACGCAGCGCCGGGCACCCCCCTGCCCGCCCGGCCTGGGCAGACTCCTGCCCCATGCGACGTGAGAAGAGCGAAAGGCGGTACGACCGATGAGCGAGCACCAGGACGCGCCCGACGAGGACGTCATCGAGCTGGCCACCAAGATCTTCGACCTCGCCCGTCAGGGTGAGACGTCGACCCTGGCCGCCTACCTCGACGCCGGCGTCCCGGCGAACCTCACCAACGACCGCGGCGACACCCTCGTCATGCTCGCCGCCTACCACGGCCACGCCGACGCCGTCACCGCCCTGCTGGCCCGTGGCGCCGAGGCCGACCGGGCCAACGACCGCGGCCAGACCCCGCTGGCCGGAGCCGTCTTCAAGGGCGAGGAGGCCGTCATCCGGGCCCTGCTCGCCGGCGGGGCCGACCCGCACGCCGGAACCCCCTCCGCGGTGGACACGGCCCGCATGTTCAACAAGGCCGACCTGCTGGAACTCTTCGGAGCCGAGTAATCCGCTTATTTCCCCGCCCGGCCCGGGCCGGGACGGGTCCGCGACCTCACGGCTTGGTCACGACGCCCTTAAATGTGGTCGCGGCGCACAAACCGCCTGGGTCATCATGGCGTCGGATTCGATTCGCGGACATGACGGACGGGCAGGAGCGGGCTGGACACGACGGGTGTCCACACCCACCCCTGCCGTACCGGCCGGCACGGACGCGAAGCACCGACGAGAGTGAGAAGGCAATGGTCTACATCGAGCGGAACATGACGGCGAACGTCCTCACATGCTGTTACGCGGCCCTGTGAATCCCGATTCCCGGTTGCGTCCCCAGCTTGATATGAGGCCATTCCCATGTTCGAACCAGTCATAGCGCCGAGCGGCACCCTGCTCGGCCTCCTCCAGCGCGGCCGCGGCGACGGCACGCTGCACGCCCTCGCGGCGCCCCGGCCGGAGGCCCTGGCGGCCCTGGACGAGTGCGTGACCCGTGACCCGCGGCAGGACTGGCAGGTCGAGAACCGGTCGCTGTACTACGCACGTCTGTACCTGGACCTCGACGGCCCCCTCGGCGCCATCGAGGCCCACCTCTTCGGCGTCGACGACCTCCTCGACGAGGAGGACCACCGCACCGGGCTCGCCCTGTCCGTCCTCGGACACCTGGCCTCGTACGGCCGCGACGACGCGCTCATGCTGCTGCGCCGCTACGCCGCCTCCGGAGCCAACTGGGCCTGGGCCCTCGACGAGCTCGCCCTGCGCGACGACGACGAGGGGCTGCGCTCCCTCGCCGACCCGGTCCTCGCCCGGTTCCCCGAGACCGCCGAGGGCGGGGCGCGGCTGGCCGCCGCCGTCCGCGACGCCTACGAGCCCCGGCCGTGGAGCCTGTGGGAGGAGCTGCCGCAGTACGGGCAACGCCTGCGCGCCGCCCGCCAGCAGGGCTCCTTCGACCGCTGGCAGCGCCAGCTCACCCCCAGCGGCCCCCGGCCCGGCTGGGGGGTGCGGGCCGTCTTCGACTGGGCCGCCGACGGGCTGCGCCGTGGCACCCCGCTGCACGTGCCCGCCGCGCGGTGTCTCGCCGCCGTGGCCGCGCCGGAGGACCGCCCCGAGATCCTCGCGGCCGCCGCCGGCTCGCTGGGCGAGGCCGCCCGGGCCACCGCCCTGCACCACCTGGTCCTCGCCGAACCGGAGAACCCGGCCGTCCTGGACCTCATCGAGGCCGCCGGCGACGAGCCGGCCGTGGCCGCCTACGAGCGCATGTGCGGCCCCGCCGCCCTCGAACGCGCCCGCCTGTGGGTCCACCGCCCCGACGCCCTCGGAGCGGCCGCCGCGGCCCTCCTGGCGGCCTGCGGCGGAGCCGACGACGCGGGTCTGGTGCTCGGGGCCCTCCGCAACACCGTCCGCGGCTGCGGCCCGGACTCCGCCCGGCTCTTCACCCTGGTGGACGGCGCGGGCCGGCTCTCCATCGGCTGCGCCGCACCGGTACTGCGCCACATCTACCGCGAGACCTCCTCCTCCCACCTGCGCGGCCGCGCCGCCCGCGCCCTGGCCAGCACGGACCCCTCCTTCGGGGCGGGCTTCGCGGTCGAATGCCTCTGGGACTGCGAGGAGACCACCCGCGAGGTGGCGGCCCGCCACGCCGAAACGGCCGACGCCCGCGTCGCCCCGCGCCTGCGCCGCCTGGCGGCGGACCCGGCGGAGGAAGAGGACGTCCAGTCGGCGGTCCGTAGCCGCATCGCCCCCGAGTCGGCCGTGTAGCTCCGCAGGGGGCGGGGGGCCGTCTCCCCGCCCCGCCCTTCCTCCGTTCCCCGGGGCCGACCCCGGGTCTTTCAGCCCCGCCGGCGATTGAGGCGCGGGGGCAGGGGCGGAGCCCCTGGGAACGGGCGAAGTGGGGGTCCCCCCGGACGGAGTCTGGGGGAGGGTAGGGGACTCTGCCCCGCGCAGCGGCCCCCGCCGCCCCCTCACGTCCGGATGAACCGGACCGCCAGACCCGGCCGGGCCTGCGCGGCGGCGTCCAGGGCGGGGCCCGGCGGGACCACCCCGACCACCGGATACCCCCCGGTCACCGGGTGGTCCGCCAGGAACACCACCGGCAGCCCGTCCGGCGGCACCTGCACCGCCCCCAGGACCATGCCCTCACTCGGCAGCTCCCCGGCCCGGGCCCGTTCCAGCGGCGGCCCCGCCTCCGTCCGCAGGCCGATCCGGTTCGAAGCCGCCGACACCCGGTACGGCGACGACAGCAGCCGCGCCACCGAAGCCCCCGTGAACCAGTCCGCCCGGGGCCCGGGGCGCAGCGGCAGCACCAGTTCCGCCACCGGCGGCCCCGGCACCCGCAGGGCGTCCGCCCCGGACGCGGGGGCCGGCCCCGGGGGCCCGACGTCCAGCACCGTCCCGTCCGCCAGGACCGGCGGCCCCAGCCCCGACAGCAGGTCCGTCGAACGGCTCCCCAGCACCGCCGGCGCGGCGAACCCGCCCCGCACGGCGACATAGCTCCGCAGCCCGGTCTCCGCCCGGCCCACGTCCAGCTCCGCCCCCGCCCGCAGCCACACCGGCGCACCCCACGCCGCCGGGCGCCCCGAGACCCGTACCGCGCACGGCGCGCCCGTCACCGCCACCGTCACCGGGGCCAGGGCGCGCAGCCGGACCCCGTCCAGGGTGGTCTCCAGGGCGGCGGCCCCCGCCGGATTGCCCACGAGCCGGTTGGCCAGGGCGTGCGCGGCCGTGTCCAGCGCCCCCGACCGGGGCACGCCCAGGTGCGCGTACCCCGGCCGCCCCCGGTCCTGCACGGTGCTCAGCGCCCCGGCCCGCACCACCAACAGCCCGCTCACGCCCGCACCTCCCCGCTCCGGTCCCGCTCCCGCGCCCCGGCCCGCGCCACCGGGAGCCCGCTCACGCTCCGGTCGCGCACCCGCGCCCCGGCCCGCACCACCAGCAGCCCACTCCGGCTCACGCCCGCCCCTCCCCGCCGCGCACTCGCACCCGCGCCCCGCCCCGCCGGCGGCCCGCTCACGCCCCCGCCTCCTCGAACCGCACCCGCACGCCCGGCGCGAACAGCGCCGCCGGCTCCCGGGAGGGGTCCCACAAGACCGCGTCGGTGGAGCCGATCAGCTGCCAGCCGCCGGGGGAGGAGCGCGGGTAGACCCCCGCGTACTCCCCGGCCAGCGCCAGGGACCCCGCCGGGACCGCCGTACGGGGCGTGGCCCGCCGGGGCAGCCACAGCCGCTCCGGGAGCCCCGTCAGATACCCGAAGCCGGGCGCGAACCCGCAGAACGCCACCCGGAACTCGATCCCCCCGACCAGAGCGGCCACCTCCCCCTCGCCGACGCCCCACGCGCCGGCCACCTCCGCGAGGTCCGGCCCGTCGTACCGCACCGGCACGGTGACCAGCGGGCCCTCGGCCTCCGCGAGCGGGGGCACCGCCCAGCGCGCGATCCGCGCGCCCAGCGCCGCCGGCTCCCGCACCCCGTCCAGCAGCACCGTCCGCGCCGCCGGCACCACCTCCCGTACGGCGCCCAGCTCGCCCGCGTCGCGCCGCCGCAGCAGCTCGGCGTGGAGGGCGGCCACCTCCCCGGCCGAGTCCGCCTCCAGCAGCAGCGCCTCCCGGCCCACCACCAGGGCCCTCACGCGAACGCCTCCACCCGCACGCCCGCCGCCCCCAGCGCCTCCCGGACCCGCACCGCGAGCCCCGCCGCCCCCGGGGTGTCCCCGTGCAGGCACAGCGAGCGCGCGTCCACCCGTACCGGCGAGCCGTCGCAGGAGGTGACCTCCCGCTCGGCGGCCATCCGGACGGCCCGCGCCACCACCGCGTCCGGGTCGTGCACCACCGCCCCCGGCGTCCCGCGCGGCACCAGCGTGCCCTGCGGGGTGTAGGCCCGGTCGGCGAAGGCCTCCGCCACGGGCTCCAGCCCGGCCTCCCGCGCCGCTTCCAGCAGCAGCGACCCGGGCAGGCCCAGCACCGGCAGCCCGGCCTCCCCGGCCGCCAGCCGGATCCCGGCCACCACCGCGCCGGCCTGGTCCGCGTCGTGGACCGTCCGGTTGTACAGCGCGCCGTGCGGTTTCACGTACGACACCCTCGACCCGGCCGCCCGAGCGAACACCTCCAGCGCCCCGATCTGGTACGCCACCTCGGCCGCCAGCTCCGGCGCCGGCACGTCCATCGCCCGCCGCCCGAAGCCCGCCAGGTCCCGGTACGAGACCTGCGCGCCGATCCGTACGCCCCGCGCGGCGGCCAGCTCGCACACCCGCCGCATGATCGACGGGTCGCCCGCGTGGAAGCCGCAGGCCACGTTGGCGCTGGTGACCACCGAGAGGAGGGCCTCGTCGTCCGTGAGCGCCCACCGCCCGAAGCCCTCGCCGAGGTCGGCGTTGAGGTCGATCGCGGCCGCTGGGGATGTGATCATGGAAGCCATGCGGCGAGCGTAGAACAGCGCGTGCGCCGCGTGCCGCAGAGGCCTTCCGCGGCCTTCCGCGGAGCCGGGGACGATCCGGCCGAACCATGCCGTTTGGGATGTTGTCCGTGACACCGCCTAATCTTTTCGACGTGACTCTCCCTGCCCCGGCGAAGACCCTCCCGTCCCCGGCGCCGGGCCCGGCCGCCGACGAGGGCCTGGCCCGGCGGCTGCGCGCCCTCGCCTGCACCGCCCCGCTGCACGACCTCGACGTACGCAAGGCCAATCTGGCCGGCGAGTACGGGGTCTACGCGATGGCGGAGGTCGCGCTGTCCGCGATCGACCTGGTCACGCTGAACATGGACTTCGACACGGGCGCCGACCACGAGCAGATAGTGGCCAGGCTGCTGCCCCGCGTCGCCGCCCAGACCCCCGGCCGGCCGGCCGCCGAGCACGAGCGGGTCGCCCGCTGGGTGCTGGAGAACCTGATCAACGTCGGCAGCGTCGACCGGGGCTTCCGCGCGATCTACGGCACGTTCGGCGCCGACGGGGTCTACGTCCGCCGCGACTACGACTTCAAGCTGATCGAGGAGGTCCCCGGCCACGGCGGCGCCGTGTACCTGCGCACCACCGACGAGGCCGTGAACGTCCTGGTCGGCGCCCTCGACACCGACGTCACCAGCGCGCAGATCGCCGCCGAGGTCAAGCTGGAGGTCCTGATCAGCCGGGGCCGCCTCGCCGACGCCCAGCTCGCCGCCGAGCAGGCCCGCTACCGGACCGTCCAGTACGCCGAGACCCTGCGCCGCACCCTGGACGCCACCCGGCGCAACGTCCGCGCGGTCGACTGGCTGGAGTCCGTGCCCGACATGATCGAGGAGGCCCTCGACCACGTCGCCGACCGCTACCGGCACGAGAACGCGATCCTCACCAACATCCGCAAGGCGCGCGACGAGGCCGAGGACCCCGAGAACAAGCGGCGCGCCGCCGAGCTCGTCGACATCGTCAAGGACTGCATCCGCCGCCACACCCAGCTCCAGTCCCGGCTCCTCGACGCCGGCCCGCTCTTCCGCGCCGAACAGGACCGCCAGGCCTTCGCCGCGCCCGCCGCGCGCTCCGGGATCGACCTGTACGGGCAGCTGGTCGCTCCGCTGCTGCCGCTGCCCGTGGCCGCGGCCACCCGGGTCACCGACGCCTTCTTCGCCGCCGGCACCGGCCTGCGCAGCCCCGTCTCGGTACGCGTCGCCGACCTGGTGGAGATCCTGCTGACCCCGCCGCTGGAGCGGGAGCACCTCGGCGTGGAGATGCCGGAGCCCGACCTCATCGCGACCCCGGACGACAGCCGCTTCAGCGAGGAGCAGCTCGCGGCCGCGACCCGCCTCCTGGAACTGCCGCACGACGCCCCGCGCCGGCTGTCGGGCCTGCTCGCCGAGGCCCGCCTCAGTGACCCCGACCTGCCGTACCTGGTGGCCCTGCTCGCCGTCCACGCGGCCAGCCCGGCCGTGGGCACGGCGTACCGCCAGGGCGAGGAGCGGCTGCTGTTCGCGGTGGACGACGGCACCCCGCTGGAGGACCCCGAGTTCGGCGGCGCCGACCTGATCGTCGGCACGGCCCTCCTGGACGCGGCGGGCATGGCCGCGGACCGCGCGGAACCCTCATGACCCACCCCACCCCGGCCCCCCACCCGCAGCCGGGGCCCGCCGGCTTCGCCGTGGCGCTCGCGCCGGGCGCGGCCGGAGCCACCGCCGCGCGCCTCACCCGCACCCGCACCCGTACCCGGAACACCCGCACCGCCGAGGAGACCCACCCGTGAGCGACCACCACGCCGAGCACCCCGCGTGGAGCGAGCCCGACGGCACGTCGGTCCCCGCCGCGCCCGCGCCGGCCGCCGCCCTGACGCCGGCCGACGCCGCCGACGCGGCGCGCCTCGTCGCGTTCGGGCTCCAGCCCAAGCTGCTCCCCGCCCGCGACGCCGAGTACGCCGAACTGCTGCGCCGCTACCGCGAGGACCCCGGCTTCGGCCGGCTCACCGACGCCGTCGCCACCGGCCTCGGCCTCGTCGTCCTGGAGGTCTCCCCGCGCGCCGGTATGGCCGTCGCCGCCGGCGAGGACTCCGTCTTCGCCGTCCGTATGGGCGACTACGCCCGCCGCACCGCCGCCGACGGCGGCGACCGCTTCCTCCACGGCCTCGCCCACCTCGCCGTCGCCGCCCTCGCCTTCCCCCGCCCCGAGGACCTCGCCGACGACGGCTACATCGGCCGGATCACCGTCAACGGCGTCGACGCCTTCGTCCGGCAGACCTGCCGCCGCCTGGAGGAGCGCGCCGAGGAACTCGGCGAGAACACCGACCCCGCCTCCGACGCCCCCGGCCTGGAGGCCGCCTGGCGCGTCTACGCCCGCCGCAGCGCGACCGGCGCCACCAAGGACGCCCGCCGCCTCGCCGGCTCCACCACCGGCATCGTCGGCAAGGCCGCCGCCTTCCTCACCGAGTCCGGCTTCCTCCAGCGCACCGGCGACGACGCCGGCGGCACCTACCGCACCACCCCCCGCTACCAGCTCCAGGTCCGCGACATGGCGGGCAGCGCGGCCATGGCCGAACTCCTGGAACTCGGCGTGGTACCCGTCAGCGACGGCTCCGCCACCCTCCTGCCGCCGCCCGAGGGCGACGACCTGGAACTCGCCGCCGACGCCGGCCTGCCGTTCCACGCCTGAGCCCCACGCGCCCCCGTACTGAGACACACCGAGAAGCAACGAGAGTCCGCCGCCATGTACGAGCTGTCCCGGATCCGCCTCTACTCCATCGGGCCCGCCGGCGCACGCTACGCCGACACCGTGCTCGACCTGCGCGGAGTGGGCGAGCCGGTACCCCACCCGGCGCCCACCCAGGCGGAGTTCTTCGAGGACGAGCCCACCGGCCCGCCCCGCCGCCCGGCGCCCGCCGGCGTGCTCTTCCTGGAGAACGGCGGCGGCAAGTCCGTCCTCCTCAAGCTGATCTTCTCGGTCATGCTCCCCGGCCACCGCAACACCCTCGGCGGCGCCAGCTCCGGTGTGCTCCGCAAGTTCCTGCTCGCCGACGACTGCGGCCACGTCGCCCTGGAGTGGCAGCACACCCAGACCGGCGAGTGCGTGGTCGTCGGCAAGGTCAGCGAATGGCGCGGCCGCCAGGTCTCCAACGACCCCCGCAAGTTCGCCGAGGCCTGGTACTCCTTCCGGCCCGGCCCCGGCCTGAGCCTGGACAGCCTCCCCGTCGCCGAGGCCACCTCCGTCCGCCCGCCCGTCGAGGGCGCCTCCGGGGCCCAGGGCCGCCGCCGCACCATGAAGGGCTTCCGCGACGCGATCACCGAGGCCGGCAAGGCCTACCCGCACCTGGAGGTGTCCTGGGAGGAGATCCACGACCGCTGGAACGAGCACCTCACCGAACTCGGCCTCGACCCCGAACTCTTCCGCTACCAGCGTGAGATGAACGCCGACGAGGGCGAGGCCGCCGGACTCTTCGCGGTCAAGAAGGACTCCGACTTCACCGACCTGCTGCTGCGCGCCGTCACCGACACCCGCGACACCGACGGCCTCGCCGACCTGGTCCACGGCTTCGGCAACAAGCTCGGCCGCCGTGCCGAGCTCATGGCCGAACGCGACTTCACCGCCGGCTCCGTCGACCTCCTCACCCGGATCGTGGAGGCCGCCGAGACCCGCGCCCGGCTGCGCGACGTCCACGCCGGCGCCGAACGCCGCACCCGTACCCTCGCCCGCCGGCTCTCCGCCCGCGCCGCCGAGGAACGCGGCCGCGCCGCCGACCTCGCCCAGCAGGTCACCGGCGCCGCCCACGCCGTCACCGCCGCCGAGGAGCAGCGCGCCCGCAGCGCCGCCGTCTCCGCCGAACTCGCCTACCGGCACGCCTCGCTGGCCCTGACCGTCGCCGACAAGGCCGCCGCCGCCCAGCGCCGCGAACTCCTCGAAGCCCGCACCCTGCACTCCGCCTGGCAGGCCGCCGAGACCGTCCTGCGCCACCGCGCCGCAGCCGACCGCTCCGCCCGCGTCGCCGCCGCGATCCGCGAGGCGGAACGGGACGCCGCCCCCGCGCTGGCCGCCCGCGCCACCGCCGCCGCCGAGCTGGTACGGGCCCTGCACACCGCCGCCGAGCAGGGCGAGCAGGCCGCCAACGAGGAGGAGGAGCGTTCCGCCGAGCTCCAGGCCCTCGGCGAGACCGCCCACCGCGACGCCACCTCCGCCGCCACCGCCGCCCAGCGCGCCCGCAGCGAGGCCGAGCACCTGCGCGCCCGCCTCGCCGAGGTCGAGCAGGAGACCGCCGACGCCGTCCGCGCCGGCTGGCTCGACGACACCGCCCCCGACGCCGACCCGGCCCGCGCCGCGCTCGCCGCCAGCGACGCCGAGAAGACCGCCGTGGCCGCCTGGGACGAGTCCCGCGAGGCCGCCCGCTCCGCCGCCGAAGCCGCCCGCGAGGCCGCCGCCGCCGAATCCCGCGCCGAGCTCACCGCCGCCCGCGCCGCCGACGCCGCCGACGCGGCCGAGGCCGCCCACGCGGCGGAGGAGCGCGCCGCCGCCTCCCTGGCCGCCTCCCCGCGCCTCGCGGAGCTCCTGGGCCTCCCGTCGGTCCCCGAGACCTTCCTCCCGCACCCGCGCGAGGGCCGGGCCGCCGGATCCGCCGCCGCACCCGCAGGTTCCGGCACGCCGGCCGGAGCCCGGCACGCGGCCGGACCGGCGGCCCACGGCACGGCCGGGACGGCCACGGGCGACGGCGCCGGCTCCGGCGCCGCCGCGCGGGCCGGGGCGCCGGGCACGGCCACGCAGGCCGCCGGCGGCCCCGGCGGATCCGCCGCGCCCGGCCACCCCGAGACCGCCGGACGGCTCACCGCCGAGGACCTCGACCGCAACGCCGACACCCTCGCCGAACTCCTGGCCGGCACCGTCGGCTCGGCCGAACGCCAGCTGTTCGAGCTGCGCACCGCCGCCGCCGACGACGCCCGCATCCTCGGCGCCCTCGGCGACGGCGGCCTGCTCCCGCCCGGCCCGGACGTCCTCGCCACCGTCGAGTACCTCGGCGAACACGGCATCCCGGCCCTTCCCGGCTGGCGCTACCTGGCCCAGTCCGTGGCCCCGGCCGACCACGCCGCCGTCCTCGCCGCCCGCCCCGAGCTCGTCGACGGCGTCGTCATCACCGACCCCGACACCCACAGCCGGGCCCGCGAGGTGCTCTCCGGCGCCGCCCTGCTGCCGCGCTCCACCGTGGCCGTCGGCACCGCCGCCGCCCTGCTGGCACCCGTACCGCCGGCCGACGGCTCCGACGCGGTCTTCCTCGTCCCGCCGAACCCGGCCATGCACGACGAGCACGCCGCCGACGAGGAACGCCAGGCCCTGCGCGCCCGCGCCACCGCCCGCGACACCGAGATCCGCGAGCTGGCCGCCCGGCTCGCCGGCGACCGCGAACTCGCCGCCCGCCTCGCCTCCTGGCGCACCGGCTGCCCGCCCGGCCGCCTCGCCGAGCTGGCCGGACACGCCGCCGCCGCCCGCGCGTTCGCCGAGGAGACCGACGCCGAGCTCGCCGAGGCCCGTACCGTACGCGCCGAGGCCGACGAGGCCGCCGCCGATGCGGCCCGGGTCCGCGACGAACGCCAGGAGACCGCCCAGCGCGCCCGCCGCGCCGCCGACGCCCTCGCCGGCCTCGCCCACCGGCTGCGCGAGCGCTCCGGCTGGCAGGCCAGGGTCCGCGAACTCGCCGACGAGGCCGCCGAGTCCGAGGCCCGCGCCGAAGCCTGCCTGGACCGGGCCCGCGCCGCCGACGAGGACCGCCGCGCCGCCCAGCGCGCCGCCGACGACGCCCGCCGCACCGCCCGCGCCCTGCGCGCCGAACGCGCCGAGATCGCCGGAGCCCCCGACCAGCTCCCCGAGGGCGAGGGCCCGCGCGCGCCCCTGCCCGACCTCCGCGAGGCCTACCGCACCGCCTCCCGGGTGTACGAGAAGGTCGGCGTCGGCGCGGACCTGCGCGCCGAACAGGCCCGCGCCGAGAGCGACGAGAGCGCCGCCCTCGCCGAGCTCGACCGGCTCACCAACAAGGTCCGCACCCGCGCCGCCCAGCTCCTCGAAGGCACCGACGGCGCCGACGGCCCCTCCCGGCAGGCCGCCGCCGCCCGCGCCGAGGCCCTCGTCCAGATGCTGGAGTCCCGTGCCTCCGCCGCGAGCGAGCAGCTCGGCCGGCTGCGGGGCGAGGCCGAACGGCACGCCCCCGCCGACGGCGAGGCGCACACCGAGCTGCCCGAGGAACTGGTCCCGGCCGACGTGGAACAGGCCCAGGGCCTGCTGCGCGCCGCCACCGCGCGGCTCGCCGCGCACTCGGCCGCCGTGGAGAGCGCCCGGGCCGCCCACGCCGACCTGCTGCGCGCCCACCGCACCGCCGAGGAGGGAGCCGGCGGCTTCGACGAGACCGCCGCCCTCCTGCGGGACCTGCTGCGCGACCACACCCACCCCGAGGACGAGCAGGAGCCGACGGCCCACCGGGGCACCCTGGAGGAGGCCCGCCAGTCCGCCACCGACACCCGCCGCTCGCTGCGCGCCTGCGCCGCCGACCTCTCGGCCGCCGAGGCCGCCGTCCGCGAGGCGAGCGACGTCCTGGTCCGGCACGCCAACGCCAACCGCTACGAGCAGGTGCGCACCCCCGCGCGCCAGCAGATCCGCGAGCTGCCCGCCTCCGCCCTCCCGGAGCACGCCGCGGCCTGGGCGGCCGCCTTCGCGCCCCGGCTGCGCGTCCTCACGGACGAGCTGGCGCAGCTGGAGCGCAACCGGGACAGCATCGTCGACCGCCTGCGCGGCCTCGTCGAATCCGCCCTGGCCACCCTCCGCTCCGCCCAGCGCCTGTCCCAGCTCCCCGAGGGCCTCGGGGAGTGGTCGGGCCAGGAGTTCCTGCGCATCCGCTTCGAGGAACCGGACCAGGCCACCCTCACCGAACGGCTCGGCGAGGTCATCGACGAGGCCACCCGCACGGCCGTCAGGAAGAACGCCGCCTTCGGCGAAGGCCGCCGGGACGGCATGTCCCTGCTCCTGCGGGGCGTCCAGGCCGCTCTGGAGCCCAAGGGCATCGCGGTCGAGATCCTCAAGCCGGACGCGGTCCTGCGTGCCGAACGCGTCCCGGTCGGCCAGATGGGCGACGTCTTCTCCGGCGGCCAGCTGCTCACCGCGGCCATCGCCCTCTACTGCACGATGGCGGCCCTCCGCAGCAACGACCGCGGCCGCGACAAGCACCGCCACGCGGGCACGCTGTTCCTCGACAACCCGATCGGGCGCGCCAACGCCACGTACCTGCTGGAGCTCCAGCGGGCGGTCTCCGACGCCCTCGGCGTCCAGCTCCTGTACACGACGGGCCTCTTCGACACGACGGCCCTCGCGGAGTTCCCCCTCGTCATCCGTCTGCGCAACGACGCGGACCTGAGGGCGGGCCTGAAGTACATCAGCGTGGAGGAACACCTCCGCCCGGGCCTCCCGCAGCCCACCCAGGAGCCGGAAGCCATCCACGGCGAGATCACGGCGACCCGCATGTACCGCCGCAGCGGGGTTTCCGCCTGACGGAGGTCCACCAGCGCCGGCGGGGCCGTTCACGGCCCCGCCGGAGGGCTACCGCCCCTCGTCCCCCCGGGCCGCGCTGCTCGGCTCCGACACCACCCCGTACCGCTGACGCCACATCTGCCGCGTGATCCACACGTCCAGGACGGCCCACGTGGCCACCACCGTCCCCGCTATCCCCAGGATCACCATCGGCAGCGCCAGCCACGACCCCGTCAGGGCCAGGAAGAACGTGACCGACGCCTCCGTCAGCGTCACCGCCACGATCAGCACCGCCCGCACCGCCGACGCCCGCACCGGATCCGGCAGGCGCCGCCGCCGCGCCGGCTCCTCCACCCACAGGCCCCGCCCCGCCGCCTCGGACACCGATCCGTCCTCTTCGTCGTACATCCTCATGGTCCGCTCCGCTCACGCCCCCCGAGCCCAACGAGCGGCCCCGCCGGGAGATTCCCGCATCCCGGACGGGCCACCGCCCCCCGCGCGTTGCGGATCGGAGAGTTCCAGCCATCCCTCCCGTCCCGGGAACCGACACCCCACCGAGTGTCATCTGCCACATATCGGGCCGGACTTGACCGGAAGTATCGGACAACTCGTGATCTTCGTCCAGGGGTCAGGCCGAAAACGTCCGGACACGCCTTCGAGCCCGCCCCCCGGCAGTAGTAGGCTCACGCCGTTTAAACGACGGAACACCGACCCCTCGCAAGGGGGTTGAGCTGGGGGAGGCTGGGGAGGCCATGCGCTTTCGCGGGAAGTCGATCCGCCGGAAGATCGTGGCGTTGCTCCTGGTGCCGCTCGTCTCCCTGACCGCCCTCTGGGGCTTCTCGACGGTGATCACCGGCCGCGAGGCCGTACAGCTACTCGACGTCGCGTACGTCATCGACAAGGTCGGCTATCCCATCGAGGACGTCGTCCGCGTCATCCAGAAGGAGCGCCGCCAGACCCTCGTCGTCGTCGGCGACCCCCGCGGCGCCGCGGCCACCGCCGAGCTCACCCGCAGCCGCACCGCGACCGACGAGATGGTCCGCAAGTTCACCGCGAACGCGACCGACCCCGAGGTCCTGGAGGAGCTCAGCTCCAGCGCCAGGCAGCGCCTGCGCTCGATCCTCGACGCCTTCCACGGCATCGCCGCCCTGCGCCGCTCCGTCGACGCCGGCAGCCTCGACCCCGCCCAGGCCCTCGACCTCTACAGCCGTCTCGTCGACCCCTGCTACGACTTCCTCATGAACCTCCACGCCCTGGAGAACGTGGAGATGGACAAGCAGGGCCGCGCCCTCGTCGGCATCACCCGCGCCCGCGAGACCCTCTCCCGCGAGGACGCGGTGATCGCCGCCGCCCTCGCCGCCGGCAACGTCACCCCCGGCGACGTCCGCCACGTCTCCACCTTCGTCGCCAACCGCTCCCTGCTGTACGAGTTCAACCTTGCGATCCTCCCGGCCGACGACCGCAAGCTCTTCGAGCAGTACTGGAACGGCCCCGACAGCAAGGCGCTGCGCGACACGGAGGAACGGTTCATCGCCGCCGGCGCCGGGAAGAACCCGCGCACCGTCACCGCCGCCCAGTGGGACGAGGCCTCCCGCAAGGTCCTCGACGACCTCGCCACCATGGGCACCGCCGCCGGCGACCGCTACCAGAAGCGCGTCGAACCCGTCGCGAAGGGCGTCCTCGTCCAGGCCGCCGTCGCGGGCGTCCTCGGCTTCATCGCCCTCGCCGTCTCCCTCGTCCTGTCCGTCCGCGTCGGCCGCGACCTGATCCGCGACCTCTCGCAGCTGCGGAAGGACGCCCACGAGGCCTCCGGCGTCCGCCTGCCCAGCGTCATGCGCCGCCTCGCCGCCGGCGAGACCGTGGACGTGGAGACCGAGGCGCCCCGCCTGGAGTTCGAGAAGGACGAGGTCGGCCAGGTCGGCCTGGCCCTCAACAGCCTCCAGCGCGCCGCCGTCGAGGCCGCCGTCAAGCAGGCCGAGCTCCGCCGCGGGGTCTCCGAGGTGTTCGTCAACCTCGCCCGCCGCAACCAGGTGCTGCTGCACCGTCAGCTGACCCTGCTCGACACCATGGAGCGGCGCACCGAGGACGCCGAAGAGCTCGCCGACCTCTTCCGCCTCGACCACATGACCACCCGCATGCGCCGCCACGCCGAGGGCCTCGTCATCCTCTCCGGCGCCGCCCCCTCCCGCCAGTGGCGCAAGCCCGTCCAGCTGATGGACGTCGTACGGGCCGCCGTCGCCGAGGTCGAGGACTACGAGCGCATCGAGGTGCGCCGGCTGCCGCGCATCGGCATCGAAGGCCCGGCCGTCGCCGACGTCACCCACCTCGTCGCCGAACTCCTGGAGAACGCCACGGTGTTCTCGCCCCCGCACACCGCCGTCCAGGTCCACGGCGAACGCGTCGCCAACGGCTTCACCCTGGAGATCCACGACCGCGGCCTCGGCATGAACCCGGAGGCCCTGCTCGACGCGAACCTCCGGCTGGCCGAGACCCCCGAGTTCGAGCTCTCCGACACCGACCGCCTCGGCCTCTTCGTGGTCAGCCGCCTCGCGCGCCGCCACGGCATCAAGGTGGCGCTCCAGCACAGCCCGTACGGGGGCACCACCGCGGTGGTCTTCCTCCCGGCCGATCTCCTCACCGAGGCCCCCGACACCAACGGCAGCGGCATCCGCCTCGACGCCGTACGGGCCGCCAAGGGCCCCGTCGCGGTCAAGGGCGTCAAGGCCGCCCAGGGCGCCAGGGGTTCCGGCCGCCCCGCGCACACCTCCCTCGACCGCGCCGCCTCGGCCCGCCCGCTCCCCGCGGGCGTACTCAACGGCCCGGTCGAGCTGGAGGGCCCGCTCGGCCTCCTCGGCCTGGAGGGGCCCGAGGGCCTCGACGGCCTCGGCGGCCTCGACGACACCATCACCGGCATCGCCGGGGCCGGCGGCCGCCCGCCCATGGCCACCCTCGACGACGAGACCCCGCCCGGCGGCACCCCGCGCAGCGCCCTGCTGGGCCTGGGCTCCGCGGGCCGCCCCGACGACCGGCGCGGCGCCGAGCGCGGCACCTGGAAGGGCGACCGGATCGACGGCGCCGACCGCCACCGCGACTGGGGCCGGGCCCGCGACACCGACCCGGAGACCGGCACCGGCCGGACCCGCCCCCGCGGTGGCGCCGACCGTCCCCGGGGCGCCGAGCGGGAGCCCCAGACGCCCACCGGCCCCGTCCGCGCCGAGCGCCCGCACCTGGACGCGGTCCGCCCCGACGGCCCCCGCTCCGGAACGGTCCCGCTGCCCCGCCGGCGCACCACCCCGACCCTGGTCGCCGAGCACGGCCGCCGGGTGGACCCCCGCCCCGCCGGGGTGAAGGCCCCGGAGCGGCCGCAGACCGGCCCGGGCGGGCTGCCGCGCCGGGTCCGCCAGGCCAGCCTCGCGCCCCAGCTGAAGGACGCTCCGGCCCCTGCCGAGCAGGAAGCCCCCGTGCCGCCTCCGACCGACCGCGACGCGGAGGACGTACGCGCCCGCATGTCCGCCCTCCAGCGGGGCTGGACGGCGGGGCGCAAGGAGCACGCCGAACGCCAAGCCCAGCAGCACGACGCACCGCAGCAGTCCGAGACCACGGCCGGCACCCCCGCCGCCACCGGTCCCGCGCACGAGAACGAAGGGGACGGTCGATGACCGCACCGCAGAACGGAAACGACAGCAGGGGCCGCGGCCCCGGCCCGCTCAACTGGCTCCTCGACGAACTCGTCGACAAGGTCGCCAGCATCCGCAAGGCGGTGGTGCTCTCCGGCGACGGCCTGCCGACGGGCAGCTCCAAGGACCTGACCCGCGAGGACAGCGAGCACCTGGCCGCCGTGGCCTCCGGCTTCCACAGCCTGGCCAAGGGCGTCGGCCGGCACTTCGACTCCGGCCGGGTCCGCCAGACCGTCGTCGAGCTGGACGAGGCCTTCCTGTTCGTCATGGCCGCCGGCGACGGCAGCTGCCTGGCCGTGCTCTCCGACTCCGACTCCGACGTGGGCCAGGTCGCGTACGAGATGACCCTCATGGTCAAGCGCGTCGGCGACCACCTGGCGACCGCCCCGCGCACCGGGCTGCCAGCCGGAGGGTGAGTCGGACCGTATGAGCGATCCAGGCCACGAACACCTCCCGGCCTCCCCGGAGTCCGCGGGCACCCCCGCGACGGCGCACGGGAGCGGCCACCCGCACTGGTTCGACGACGAAGCCGGGCCCGTCGTACGCCCGTACGCCATGACCCGCGGCCGGACGCGCGCCGCCGCGCAGCACCGCCTCGACCTGATCGCCCTCGTCGTCGCCGAACCGGCGGCCGACGATCCGGTCTGGGACCTGACCCTGTCCCCGGAGCACTCCCACATCCTCGGGCTGTGCCGGGAACGCCCCCAGTCCGTCGCCGAGCTCGCCGCGGACCTCGACCTCGCCATCGGCGTCGTCCGGGTCCTCATCGGTGACCTCGTCGACGACGCGCTGGTCCATGTGACCAGGCCGGTACCGCCGGCCGAACTGCCCGACGAATCCATTCTGCGTGAGGTGATCGATGGCCTTCGGGCGCTCTAGCCGCACCGGTGCGATGCATGCCGTCTCGCCGGTCGAACCGCTGACTCTGAAGATCCTGGTCGCGGGAGGCTTCGGGGTGGGGAAGACCACCCTGGTCAGTGCGGTGAGCGAGATCCGTCCCCTGCGGACGGAGGAGACGCTCTCCGAACCCGGCGTCGGCATCGACGACACCGGGGGAGTGGAGCAGAAGAGCACCACGACCGTGGCCATGGACTTCGGCCGCATCACCCTGCGCGACGACCTGGTGCTGTACCTCTTCGGGACACCGGGGCAGGACCGCTTCTGGTTCCTGTGGGACGAGCTCTCGCAGGGCTCCCTCGGTGCCGTCGTGCTCGCCGACACCCGCCGCCTCGCGGACTGCTTCGCCGCCATCGACTACTTCGAGCGGCGCGGCCTGCCCTTCCTGATCGCGGTGAACTGCTTCGACGGGGCGGAACGCCACCCCGTGGTGACCATCCGCGAAGCGCTCGACCTCGACCCCGAGGTACCGGTGCTGCTCTGCGACGCCCGCGACCGCGAGTCGGTCAAGGACGTGCTCGTGGGAGTCGTGGAACACGCCATGTCACTGGCCCGGGCCCGCCGGGCCGGCCTGACGGCCGGAGCCTGACCGGCGCCGCGCGTGGAGGCGGCCCGTACCCCCGCCGACTGGGGTACGGGCCGCGGCTCTCATGGGGGGCTGCGGGGGGTCCCGGGGGCCGTGGCGCGGGACCGTGGGGAGAGTGTGAACCCGCCACCGGGGAGCGTCAAGCACCCCGGCGACGGCACTTGTGACGACCCCGCCCCACCCCGTGGTCGGGGCACCCCGCCAGCTTCCGCCGCCCCGCCTCAGCGCACCGCCACCACGGCCGAACCGTGCCCGAACAGGCCCTGGTTCGCCGTGATCCCCACCCGGGCCCCCGGCACCTGCCGGGCCCCGGCCGTCCCCCGCAGCTGCCAGGTCAGCTCGCACACCTGGGCGATCGCCTGCGCCGGCACCGCCTCCCCGAAGGAGGCCAGCCCGCCGCTCGCGTTGACGGGCACCCGCCCGCCCAGCGCGGTCGCCCCCTCCCGCAGGAGCTTGGCGCCCTCGCCCTCACCGCACAGGCCGATGTCCTCGTACCACTCCAGCTCCAGCGCGGTCGACAGGTCGTACACCTCGGCCAGCGACAGGTCCTCCGGCCCCAGCCCCGCCTCCTCGTACGCGGCCCGGGCGATCGAGGCCCGGAAGGAGCCCTCCGCCGGCCGTACCGCCACCGCCGAATCGGTCGCGATGTCCGGCAGGTCCAGCACGGTACGCGGGTACGTGGGCGTCACCGTCGACACCGCCCGGATCCGCACCGGGTCGGCCACCCCGCGCGACCGGGCGAAGTCCAGGCTGCTCAGCACCAGCGCCGCGCCCCCGTCGGAGGTCGCGCAGACGTCCAGCAGCCGCAGCGGATCGGCGACCACCGCGGACGCCGCCACCTCCCCGGCCGTCACCGCCTTGCGGTAGCGGGCGTTCGGATTGAGCGCCCCCGCCGCCGAGTTCTTCACCTTGACCTGCGCGAAGTCCTCCCCGGTGTCCCCGTACAGGGCCATCCGGCGCCGCGCGTACAGCGCGAAGTACGCCGGGTTCGTCGCCCCGAGCACCCGGAACCGCAGCCAGTCGGGATCGTCCGGCCGGTCGCCCCCGGCCGGGGCGAAGAACCCCTTCGGCGCGGCGTCCGCGCCCACCACCAGCACCACCTCCGCCAGCCCGGCCAGGATCTGCGCCCGGGCCGTCCCGATGGCCTGGGCCCCGGAGGCACAGGCGGCGTACACGCTGGTCACCCGGGCCCCCTGCCAGCCGAGCGCCCGCGCGAAGGTGGCCCCGGCGACGTAGCCCGGGTACCCGCCGCGCACGGTGTCGGCGCCCACCACGGACTGCACGCCGGTCCAGTCGAGCCCGGCGTCGGCGAGCGCGGCCGCGGCGGCCGCCCGCCCGTACTCGACGAAACTCCGGCCCCACTTGCCCCACGGGTGCATACCGGCCCCCAGTATGGCCACGTCCCCGCTCACAGCGCCCCCTCCACCGGCTTGAACCGCCAGGTCGTCCAGGTGGTTCCGGCGTCCTCGTCGAGCACCCCGCCGACCACCTCCACCTCCATGCCGACCGCCAGGTCGGCCACGGTCACCCCGGGCGCCGCCTGCCCGAGCACCACCATCCGCTCGGCCTCCAGCTCCACGGCGACCAGCGTGTACGGCTCCCAGGGCGCGTCCGGGTCGGACACGTAGGGGGCCGGCGGCCGGTAGCGCCCGTCGGTGTAGGACCAGACGCGGCCGCGCGGCGACAGCGGCACCTCCGCGAGCGCACCGCCGCCGGGGCAGTGCGGATTGCGGCAGTACGCGTCCTCCCGCGGGAAGAACACCGCCGTGCAGGCGGAACACCGCGTACCGAGCAGGCGGAAGCCGCCGGGCGTATCGGCGAACCAACCCCCGACCACGGGTGTACGTGTGCGTGCCAAGACCCCTCCCGAAACCCGAACCTGACGATCCGTCAGAAGTCTGCCACGCCGAACGCCGGCCGCACAGCGGGAAGGGGCCCCAACCGGCCGCGCCCCGGAGGCCCTTGGCATACGATCACCCCATGCCGGCACAGCTGAGGGACTCGCACTGCTCCACCTGCGGAGCGCCGTTCGACACCACCGACTGGCCCCGCGCGTGCCCCGCGTGCGCCACCGTCGCCTACCGCAACCCGCTCCCGGTGGCGGTGGCCCTGCTCCCCGTCGAGGACGCCTCCGGCACCGGCCTGGTGGTCATCACCCGCACCATCGAACCGGCCAGGGGCGGCGTCGCCCTGCCGGGCGGGTTCGTCGACTTCGGCGAGGACTGGCGCGAGGCCGTGGCCCGCGAACTCCGCGAGGAGACCGGCATCGAGGCCCGGGCCTCCGAGGTGGCCCTCGCCGACGTCCTCAGCTCCCCGCACGGCCACCTCCTCGTCTTCGGCCTCCTGCCCACCCGCCCGGCCTCCGCCCTCCCGCCCTCGAAGCCCACCGACGAGACGACGGGCTGGCACCTCCTGCACACCCCGACGGAACTGGCCTTCCCCCTCCACACCCAGGCCGCCGCCTCCTGGTTCGCGGGCGCCTACACCTGACAGCCGGGCTGGGCGGAGATCGCCGCGCCGGTCTCTCCGGACGTGAGCTTCCGCTCGGCGCTGTCATTCGACGTGCCGACACCGTCCAACTGGCCCGCGATCGCCCGGAGACCGTCCGCGAACTTCACCTGGTCATCCGTGTCGAGTGCGTCGATCTTCCTTTTCGCGTCCGCGTAGGCGGCGGCTTTGTCCTGGTACGCCTTGACGACGCCCTGCTGGGTCGCCACGCCGTCCTTGACGGGCGGGGCGCCCGCGTTCCGGAGTGCGGTGCTCAGCGCCCCGTACCCCTCCGACAGCTGCTGGAACGCCTGGGAGTCGGTCCTTTTGACGTCTGCCGGCTTGTCGCCCGCTCCGCTCATGCGCTGCATCGCGGCGTTGGCGTCGCTGATCTTCTGAAGCTGGGGCCGGGCCGGGTCGCAAAACCTCTTGGCCCAGGCATTCACGCCGCCGTCGGCCGGACTGGTGGTGTTCGAGGGATTCACCGCGTCTTTGACGAAGGGGAGGTTCACCCACAGAATGCCGGCGATCAGCATCACCACCGCCGCAGCCGTCAGGGTGACGATCAACCGGACCTTGAGGGACAGACGCCCACCGGGTTTGCCCGGCCCGTTCCGGCGCGTCGGGAGTGGTTCTGCGGGTGGTCGGGGCCAGGACTTCTCCGTCTCGGGCGGGACGGGCGGCGCGGGCTCCGTCCGGGCCGGCGGCCGAGGGGGAGCGGTGCGCGTCGGCTCCTGGGCGGGCGGCGGGACGTCACGGGTGGGGGGCTCCTGCGGGGGCGGTGCGGGGGCGCGCCGGGGCTCTGTGGCGAGCGGGGTGAGACGACGCGTCGCCGTGTCTCCGTCCAGCCGCTGCCCGGGATCCTTCGACAGGAGCCCCAGCAGGACGGGTGCCAGATCCGCGGCGTGCCGTGGGGGTGAGGGTTCCTCGAAGAGCAGCGCGGTGAGGCTGGACACGTCGGAATCCCGGTCGAAGGGACCGTGGCCCTCGACCGCGAAGTACAGCGTGGCACCGAGCGAGAACAGGTCCGCCGCCGGCGTCGGCGCCGATCCGCGGGCGCGCTCCGGGGCGAGGTAGCGGGGGGTTCCGATCACTCCGGCCGTCGAGGTGAGCCGGGGCTCACCGGAGTCCTGCTGGAGCGCGATCCCGTAGTCGGCCAGCATGACGCGCCCGCCGTCCCCGGTGGACGAGCCCTGGGTGACGGGACCGGTCAGCAGGATGTTGGCGGGCTTGACGTCCCGGTGGAGGATGCCGAGCCGGTGGCCCTGGGACAGGGCGTCGAGCACGGCCAGACCGATCCGCGCGGTCTCGGCCGGCGACAGCGGACCGTGCTCGTCCACCACCTGGCCCAGATCGCTCGCGCCGGGCACGTACTCCATGACGATCCAGGGGAGGCCCTCCTCCTCGACGACGTCGTACACCGTGACCACGTGGGGGTTGCCGCGCAGCCGCGCCGAGTGCCGTGCCTCGCCGCGGGCCCTGGTGATCCGGGATTCCAGCTCCGCCCTGGGGGTGCCGGGCGGGAAGGCGATCTCCTTGATGGCGACGTCACACGCCAGTTCCCGGTCGTGGGCGAGCCAGACCCGCCCCATGCCGCCGGCGCCGAGCTTGCGCTGGAGCCGGTAGCGCCCGGCGATCACCCGGCCGGCGGCATCGTCCATCCCTGTCATGCGTGCCTTCCCTGGAGTCCCGGGGCGTGGGCGGTCACAGGTCGCCGGTGCGCCCCGTCGGCCGTGTGGGACAGGGCGACGACCACGAGGCTCCCGCCCCGGCGGGGGCGAGGTGCGGTCTGACCTTGCGACGAAATGATCGCGGCCGGAGCCTCGTGACCGGCCCGCACCACGCCGACCACCCCGGCCTTGGCCCCGATCGGTGGCACCACCCGTCACGCGCGAAGCCCACACCTCCTCCGGAACCGGCGCCGTCGGCGTGGGGCCCCCTTCGACCTTCCGGCGGACGCTCGCGAGCCCCCCCGACCGCCACGCACCGCCCGGCCCCGAAGCACCGCACGCCCAAGCCCACCCCGACGCCCCCACACCCGGAAACTCCCCGGCCACCCGCAGCCGCCCTCCCCGTAGCCTCCTGGCTTGCCGGACCCGGCGGCGGGGACGGCCCGGCCACCCGCAGCCGGCCCCCCGACCGCCCAGCTTCCCGGCCCCCCGGATCCCGCCCAGCTTCCCGGCCCCCCGGACCCCGCCCGTCGGCCCGCGCCCATCGGCCCACCCCCCGGACCCCGCCCACCGGCCCGCGCCCACCGAACCCCGCCCACCGGACCCCGCCGACCGGGTACCGCCGACACCCCGGGCTCCGGGTCCCGCCCACCGCCCACCGAACCCCGCCCACCAGCCACCAGCCACCGCCCCCCCGGGCCCCGCCGACGCCCCGGATCCGGCCGCCGGCCCCGCCCAGGGCCCCCACCCCCGGCCCCCCCGGCCCCCCGGCCCCGCGCAGGGTGGCCGGCGCTACACCCCCCGTACCTCCACCCCGCTCACCGCTCCGCCCGCCTCGTCCTCCACCACCACCGCCTCCCCGGCCCACCGCACGGTGTACCGCTCCACCTCGCCCGGCTCGAACCCCGCCCCCGGGTCCCGGATCACCACCCCGCCCCCGGTCCGCCCCCGCGCCGGGGCCCACGCCTCCAGGCCCACCGAGCCGTCCGCGCGCCGCACCGGCAGCACCGACCCCGCCCGCGCCAGCACCGGCGTACGCCCGAGCGGGGCGTCCAGCAGCACCTGGCCCGGCCCCTCGTGCGCCGCCCCCGTCGCCGTGTCGTACCAGCGCCCCCGCGGCAGCCGCACCGCACGCCGGTCCGCCCCGCACTCCAGCACCGGCGCCACCAGCAGCGCGTCCCCCAGCAGGAACGCGTCCTCGCAGTCCCGCAGCCGCCGGTCCTCCGGCGCCCCCCACCACAGCGGCCGCACGTACGGCGCCCCCGTCCGCCGCGCCAGGTGCGCCAGCGTCACGAAGTACGGCCGCAGCCGCTCCCGCTCCGCCAGCACCCGCCCCGCGCCCTCCGCCACCCGCGGCCCGAACTCCCACGGCTCCCGGGGCCCCGCCCAGATCGCCGAGTGCGTCCGGAACAGCGGCAGGTACGCCCCCAGCTCCAGCCACCGCAGGTACAGCTCCGGCGACGGCCTCCCGCCGAAACCCCCCACGTCCGGTCCCGAGTACGGCACCCCGCACAGCCCGAGCCCCAGCACCAGCGCCAGCGACGCCCGCAGCCCGTCCCAGCTGCTCTCCACGTCACCGGACCACGTGCCCCCGTACCGCTGCATCCCCGCCCACCCCGACCGGGAGAACAGGAACGGCCGCTCCGCCGGCCGCAGCCGCACCAGCCCCTCCCACCCCGCCCGCGCCATCCCCAGCGCGTACACGTTGTGCCCCTCCCGGTGGTCCCCGCCCGCCCCCTCCAGCACGTGCCGCGCCGACCGGGGCAGCGTCGCGTCCCCCCACGGCGCGAACGACACCGGTTCGTTCATGTCGTGCCAGAACCCGGAGAAACCCTGCGCGAGCCGCTCCGCGTACAGCCCGCCCCACCACTCGCGCACCGCCGGATCCGTGAAGTCCGGATAGGCGCACTCGCCCGGCCAGACCTCCCCCCGCACCTCCCGCCCGCGCCCGTCCCGTACGAACGCCCCGTGCGGCCCGACCTCCAGCCCCGCCGCGTGCACCGCGTCCCCCGCCTTCACCGCCGGGTCCACGATCGACACCAGCCGCACCCCGGCCCCGCCCAGCTCCCCGGCCAGCCCTGGCAGATCCGGGAACGCCTCCCGGTCCACCGTGAACACCCGGTGCCCGTCGTAGTGGTCGATGTCCAGGTGCACGGCGGACAGCGCCAGCCCCCGCTCCGCGTACCCGGCCACCACCCGCCGCACCTCCGCCCCGCTCCCGAACCCCCAGCGCGCGTGCTGGTACCCCAGCGCCCACTCCGGCGGCACGGCCGGTGCCCCCGTCAGCCCCGCCCACCCCTGCGCCACCCGCGCCGGCGTCCCCGGCAGCACCCAGCACCGGGCCGGACCGCCCTCCAGCCGCAGCTCGCTCGTCCCGGGCCGGTCCGCCCCCGAACCGGCACCCTCCTCGCCCTCCCGCAGCACGAACCGCCCGTCCCAGGTGTTGTCGTAGAACGCCAGGTGCGTCCCCGCGTCCGCCACCACCACCTGCACCGGCATCGTGATGTACAGCGGATCGGTGCCCGGCCCGAACCCGCCCTTCGGGTCGGTGTTCCACAGCCGGTACTCCCCGTCCCGCAGCCGAGGCCCCCGCGCCCGCCCGCCCAGCCCGAAGAACCGGGCGTCCGCCGCCACCTCGGCCCGCTGGAGCCACCGCGAGCCGCCTGCGGCCGCCCCCTCCGCCGGATCCCACCAGCGCGGCGGCAGCTCCCGCCGCAGCACCGCCCCGCCCGGGGTCCGCACCTCCACCGCGCCGTGCCGGGACACCGCCACCGTCACCCGTTCCGACACCACCCGCCAGCCGCCCCCCGTGTCCGGCTCCAGCGACGCCCGGGGATCGGGCTCCGGCCCCCCGCCCAGTACCGCGTACGAGGGTTCCGGCCCGGCCCCGTCCCAGCCCCAGAACACCACGCCGCCCATGCCGATCCGCACCGTCAGCTCACTGCGCGCGAACCTCAGCACGCCCCCGCCCGGCCGGGGCTCCGTACCCTCCAGCAGCCCCGGCACCCGGGCCCGCTCCGGCCCCCGCGGAAGCAGCCCCTCCGCGTCCGTCCGGCGGTGGCGCAGCGCCGCACGCCAGGCGCGCCGCCCGCGCGCCGTACCGATCTCTTTCACCGCACGCACCAGCTCACGACCGTCCATGACGGTCACCCTGCCACCGGCCCCCCGCCGAGCGGGCGGCGTTCAGCCGCCGTTCACCCGCGAAGGAAACCCGGGCCGCCGGGGACGGCTCTGGTGCGGATGTCGATCACATGGCATCGTCCCTGTGAGCCGCCGCGCGCACACCGACGCAGCGGTGGCACCGTACGCACACGAAGCGCGAGCCACAGACTTGACCGGGAGCCGACCCATGACCTCAGCCACCCAGCCGGAACCCCTCTGGTCCCCGAGCCCCGACAGGATCGCCGCCGCCCGCGTCACCGCCTTCCAGGCCTGGGCGGCCGAACGCTTCGACGCCCCCGCCGACGGCGGCTACCCCGCGCTGCACCGCTGGTCCGTCGACGAGCTCGACACCTTCTGGCAGGCCGTCGCCGAGTGGTTCGACGTACGGTTCACCACCCCCTACGAGAGCGTCCTCGCCGACCGCACCATGCCCGGCGCCCGCTGGTTCACCGGCTCCACCCTCAACTACGCCGAGCACGCCCTGCGCGCCGCCGAGGACCCGGACCGGGCCGCCGACCCCGCCCTCCTCCACGTCGACGAGACCCACGAGCCGGCCCCCGTCACCTGGGCCGAGCTCCGCCGCCAGGTCGGCTCCCTCGCCGCCGAGCTCCGCGCCCTCGGCGTACGCCCCGGCGACCGCGTCAGCGGCTACCTCCCCAACATCCCCGAAGCCGTCGTCGCCCTCCTCGCCACCGCCGCCGTCGGCGGCGTCTGGACCTCCTGCGCCCCCGACTTCGGCGCCCGCAGCGTCCTCGACCGCTTCGAGCAGGTCGAACCCGTCGTCCTGTTCACCGTCGACGGCTACCGCTACGGTGGCAAGCAGCACGACCGCCGCGACACCGTGGCCGAGCTGCGCGCGGGCCTGCCGTCGCTGCGCGCCGTCGTCCACATCCCGCTCCTGGGCACCCCCGCCCCCGAGGGCACCCGCGCCTGGTCGGAGCTGACCTCCGCGGACGTCGAACCCGTCTTCGAGGCCGTCCCCTTCGACCACCCGCTGTGGATCCTCTACTCCTCCGGCACCACGGGCGCGCCCAAGGCGATCGTCCAGTCCCAGGGCGGGATCCTCCTGGAACACCTCAAGCAGCTCGGCCTGCACTGCGACCTCGGGCCCGAGGACCGGTTCTTCTGGTACACCTCCACCGGCTGGATGATGTGGAACTTCCTCGTCTCCGGCCTGCTCACCGGCACCACCGTCGTCCTCTACGACGGCAGCCCCGGCTTCCCCGACACCGGCGCCCAGTGGCGCATCGCCGAACGCACCCGGGCCACCCTCTACGGCACCTCCGCCGCCTACGTCATGGCCTGCAAGAAGGCCGAGGTGCACCCGGCCCGCGACTTCGACCTCTCCTCCGTCAGGTGCGTGGCCACCACCGGCTCCCCGCTCCCGCCCGACGGCTTCCGCTGGCTCCACGACGAGGTCGCCGAGGACCTGTGGATCGCCTCCGTCAGCGGCGGAACCGACGTGTGCAGCTGCTTCGCCGGCGCCGTCCCCACCCTCCCGGTCCACATCGGCGAACTCCAGGCCGCCTGCCTCGGTACGGACCTCCAGTCCTGGGACCCGGCCGGCAAGCCCCTGACCGGCGAGGTCGGCGAACTGGTCGTCACGGCCCCCATGCCCTCCATGCCGATCCACTTCTGGAACGACGCCGACGGCAGCCGCTACCGCGACAGCTACTTCGAGATGTTCCCCGGCGTCTGGCGCCACGGGGACTGGATCACCCTCACCGACCACGGCTCCGTCGTCATCCACGGCCGCTCCGACTCCACCCTCAACCGGCAGGGCGTCCGGATGGGCTCCGCCGACATCTACGAGGCCGTCGAACGCCTCCCCGAGATCAAGGAGTCCCTGGTCATCGGCCTGGAGGAGCCGAACGGCGGCTACTGGATGCCGCTCTTCGTCCACCTCGCCCCCGGAGCCGTCCTCGACGAGGCCCTGCGCAAGAAGATCGCCGCCACCATCCGCGAACAGCTCTCCCCGCGCCACGTCCCCGACGAGGTCATCGAGGTCCCGGCCGTCCCGCACACCCTGACCGGCAAGCGCATCGAGGTCCCCGTCAAGCGTCTCCTCCAGGGCACCCCGCTGGCCAAGGCGGTCAACCCGGGCTCCGTCGACAACCCGGACCTGCTCGCCTTCTACGAGGAGCTCGGCCGCAGCCGGAAGTGACTGTCAGTGGTCATGGTTACCGTGAGTGAGCAAGCCGTCGCGCCCACCGGCGCACCACTCAGGGGGAACCATGAACACCACACCCGACACCTCACGACCGGACACCTCGCGGCCCCGCCCGTCACGCACCCGGAGCGCCACCTCCCGCCTCCGCCGTGAGCTGCGCCGCGAAGTCCCCAGCACCGTCGGCGTCCTCGCCGACGCCCGGGACTTCGCGGCCATGCGGGACTACCCCAGCTTCGCCTTCGGCCACCGCGACGACTACGCCGGCTACCTGCGCCACGTCGATGCCCTGCTCCGCTCCCTCGCGGCCCAGGGCATCCACACCACCGTCGCCCTCTTCGACCCCGACGAGTACGCCGACTACTGCGCCGACCACGGCCTGGACCCCGACAGCGCCCCGGCCCGCACCCGCTTCACCGCCGAACTGGCCTGCGGCCCGGCCCTGCCCTACACCGGCCAGCCCGTGGAGGAACTGGTCCCCCTCCTCGTCGACGCGGCCGTCCGCCAGGCCACCCGGGAGTACGCCGGCGCCCTGCTCACCGGCGTCGGGGAATGCGCGGACTGCGGCGAGGACATCGGCCGCGCCTCCTTCGAACGGGCCTCCGCCCTCCTGCTCCGCCTCCTCGAAGGAGCCGGACCCGGCCGGCACCACCTCGTCTGCAGCGTCCCCGGTGAGGAGGAACAGCTCATCGCGGTCCTGCACGCCGAGGCACCCGCCGACCCCGGCGGACCGCCCCGCACGGACGGCCGTGACCACCTCGACTTCGTGACCGTCCTGGCCGCCGGCCTCGCCCTCGGCGGCCCCGGCGGGCTCGTCCTGCGCAGCACCACCGAGGGCTTCCAGGACCGCGTCCACGGCTGGCGCCTGGACCGCGGCCGCCTGCTGGCCCTCTCCGCCGCCGCCGTGTTCGACGCCTACTGCACGGACGCCGACACCGGCGACCCCGTCGCCCCCGAACCGGGCGTCGAATACTGCCCCGGCTACGAGGTGGACAGCCCCGGCCCCCACGACTGACCCCGACCCGCCCCGACCTGACCCGCCCCGGAACACGGAGCCGGGCACGGATACGGACACGCACACGGAGACGACCGAGGGGCCCCCGCCCACGGCGAAGGCCCCTCGATCGCTCCGGCACGCGCCCGGCTACTCGCCCGACAGCACCGCCTGCGCGGCCACCCGCGCCTCCTCGGCGCTGTCCGCCGCCCGCGCCGCCGCGGCCGCGCGCTCGCACTGCGCGAGGGTGTACTTCGCGAGCGTCGCCCGCACGTACGGGATCGAGGCGGAACCCATCGACAGGGAGGTCACACCCAGACCGGTCAGCACACAGGCCAGCAGCGGGTCCGAAGCGGCCTCACCACAGACACCGCAGCTCTTGCCCTCCGCCTTGGCGGCCTCGGCCGACATGGCGATCAGGTCGAGCAGCGCGGGCTGCCAGGGGTCCTGGAGCCGCGACACCGCACCCACCTGACGGTCGGCGGCGAAGGCGTACTGCGCGAGGTCGTTCGTGCCCAGCGACAGGAACTCGACCTCCTGCAGGATCGAGCGCGCCCGCAGCGCGGCGGAGGGGATCTCCACCATCGCACCGAACTTCGCCACCAGACCCGCCTCGCGGCAGGCGTCCGCGAACGCCTTGGCGTCGATCCGGTCCGCCACCATCGGGGCCATGACCTCGAGGTAGACCGGCAGCCCCTCGGCTGCCTTCGCCAGCGCCGTGAGCTGCGTCCGCAGCACCTCCGGGTGGTCCAGCAGCGTCCGCAGACCGCGTACGCCCAGCGCCGGGTTCGGCTCGTCCGCCGGCGTCAGGAAGTCCAGCGGCTTGTCCGCGCCCGCGTCCAGGACGCGCACGACCACACGGCCCTCGGGGAAGGCCTCGAGCACCTTGCGGTACGACTCGATCTGCTTCTCCTCGGACGGCGCCTTCTTGCTGTCGTCCAGGAAGAGGAACTCGGTGCGGAACAGGCCCACGCCCTCGGCACCGGCCTCCACCGCGGCCGGCACGTCGGACGGCCCGCCCACGTTCGCCAGCAGCGGCACCTTGTGCCCGTCGGAGGTGGCACCCGGACCGGAGGAGGCGGCCAGCGCCGCCTTCCGCTCGGCCGCCGCGGCCTCCAGCTCGGCCCGCTTCTCGGCCGTCGGCTCGACGAACAGGTCACCGGTGCTGCCGTCCACGGCGATCACCGTGCCCTCGGCGATCTCCCCGGCACCCGGCAGCGCCACGATGGCCGGCACGCCCAGCGCCCGCGCGAGGATCGCGCTGTGGCTGGTCGGCCCGCCCTCCTCGGTCACGAAGCCGAGCACGAGCGCGGGGTCCAGCAGCGCGGTGTCCGCGGGGGCCAGGTCCCGCGCGATCAGCACGTACGGCTCGTCGCTGTCGGGCACACCCGGCATCGGCACGCCCAGCAGGCGCGCCACGATCCGGTTGCGCACGTCGTCCAGGTCGGCCACCCGCCCGGCCATGTACTCGCCGGCCCCCGCGAGCAGGTCGCGGTAGGAGGCGAACGCGTCGTAGACGGCGCGCTCGGCGGTGCTGCCGACGACGATCCGCCGGTCCACGTCCGACATCAGCTCGGGGTCCGTGGCGATCATCGCCTGGGCCTCCAGCACGTGCTGGGCCTCACCACCGGCCAGCTGGCCGCGCGCCATCAGGTCGGCCGACACGGCTTCCACGGCCTGACGGGCGCGCCCCTGTTCGCGCTCCGCCTCGTCCGCGGCGATCTGCTTCGCCGGCGGCTCCAGTACGGCCGTACCCATGTGCCGCACCTCGCCGATCGCCACACCGTGGCTCACGCCGACGCCTCGCAGCGTTGTCTCCATTTCACCCGTCTCCGATTGAGCGGCGGGCGCAGCCGCCGCGGTGGATGTCCGACTCGCCCGCGGGAGCAGGCGGACGCCTTGAGGTCTTACTGCCAGCCGAACAGGACGTCGTCGGTCTTGACGTCCCCGGACTCGACCACGCCGGAGAGCGAGTCGGCCGTCGCCTCGAGCGCCACGACGGGGCACACGGGGGACTTGCCGGCCGCCTCGACGGCAGCCGGGTCCCAGCGGATGACCTCCTGGCCACGGACCACCGTGTCGCCCTTGTTGACGAGCAGCTCGAAGCCCTCGCCATTCAGCTGCACGGTGTCGATCCCGAGGTGCGTCAGCACACCGTGGCCCTCGGCGTCGACGACGACGTACGCGTGCGGGTGCAGGGAGACGACCACACCGTCGACGGGGGACACCGCCGCGGAGGGCTCACGCACGGGATCGATGGCGGTGCCGGGACCCACCATCGCGCCGGAGAACACCGGGTCGGGCACTGCCGCGAGTCCGATGGCGCGTCCGGCAAGTGGGGACGTCACGCTGGTCATGGGGGCCTCCCAGGGGGTGGGGCTTCTTCGTGTGAAGGATATTGCACAGCTTGTACGGGTTCGCCCGATGCCGGTTCCCGACCCGGGTGGACCCGTCGACACGGAGACTAGTGGACTAGACCGGTGGACTAGACCATACGCGTGAATGGATTTGCCTGCGCCCCTCGGGGCCTGTACTGTCGTGACTCCCGCCGAGACGTGTTGCGTGAACATCTCGCGAACAGTCGATGGACGGGACTCCTCCTCAAGCAGTGACGATCTCGATCTCCACTCCTTTTCGACGCGCCCTTTCGGCGCGACGGAGGGTGGTCGGAGAGAAGGAAAAGCACTGATAGAGTCGGAAACGCCGGAAAGGGAAAACGCGAAAGCGAAGGACCTGGAAAGCGAGCGAGAAAGATTCTGATAGAGTCTGAATCGCAAGAACGAAAGCCCGGAGGAAAGCCCCAGCAAATGTCGCTGAGGGTGAGTACAAAGGAAGCGTCCGTTCCTTGAGAACTCAACAGCGTGCCAAAAATCAACGCCAGAAGTTGATACCCCGTCCACTCCGGTGGATGAGGTTCCTTTGAAAAGACCTGTCGGGCCTTCGGGCACTGGCAGGCGACAAACACAGCGAGGACGTTGTGGTCAGTCGGTCATATTCCGACCAAGGCTGACCCGCTCTTTCGTGCGTGTGCACCGGATTACCGGTAAACATTCATGGAGAGTTTGATCCTGGCTCAGGACGAACGCTGGCGGCGTGCTTAACACATGCAAGTCGAACGATGAAGCCCTTCGGGGTGGA